>NZ_JBHYJD010000011.1:0-173125 GCF_042740555.1 Nonomuraea sp. NPDC059007
ACCCCACCCCCCCCGGCCCCGCCCGGGATGGAGAGCTCCCGTGCGGGCCCCACCAGGTGAATCAGGCCTCGGTGAAGCCGCGGGCGCGGCCGCCGGCGGACTCGCGGACCGCCGCCGCGACGGCGGTGGCCACGTCGGGGTGGAACACGCTCGGGACGATGTAGTTGGGCCCCAGCTCCTCCGGCGTCACCACGGCGGCCAGCGCGCCCGCCGCGGCCAGCAGCATCTCCTGCGTCACCCCGCCCGCCTGCGCGTCGAGCAGGCCGCGGAAGACGCCGGGGAAGGCGAGCACGTTGTTGATCTGGTTGGGGTAGTCGGAACGGCCGGTGGCCACGACCGCCGCGTGCTCGCGGGCGTCGTCGGGCTGGACCTCGGGCTCCGGGTTGGCCAGCGCGAAGACCACCGCGTCGTCGGCCATGGTGGCGATGTCGTCGCCGTTGAGGATGCCGGGGGCCGAGACGCCCACGAAGACGTCCGCGCCCTTCACCGCGCCGCGCAGGTCGCCGGAGTAGCCCTCGGCGTTGGTGTGCTCGGCGATCCAGCGCAGCGACTCGTCGAGGTCCTCGCGTCCCTTGTGGACCGCGCCGAGGTAGTCGCAGACGATCACGTTGCGGGCGCCCGCGGCAAGCAGCAGCCGCAGTACGGCGTTGCCCGCCGCACCGGCCCCCGCCATGGTGATCCTGACCTGGCCGATCTCCTTGCGGACCACGCGCAGGGCGTTGGTGAGCGCGGCGAGCACGCAGATGGCGGTGCCGTGCTGGTCGTCGTGGAAGACGGGGATGTCGAGCAGCTCGCGCAGGCGGCGCTCGACCTCGAAGCAGCGGGGCGCGGAGATGTCCTCCAGGTTGATGCCGCCGAAGCCGGGGGCGATCACCTGCACGGTGCGGACGATCTCGTCGACGTCCTGCGTGTCCAGGCAGATGGGCCAGGCGTCGATGCCGGCGAAACGTTTGAACAGCGCCGCCTTGCCCTCCATGACCGGCAGCGCGGCCTCGGGGCCGATGTTGCCCAGGCCGAGCACGGCCGAGCCGTCGGTGACCACCGCGACGGTGTTGCGCTTGATGGTCAGGCGGCGCGCGTCCTCCTTGTTGCGCGCGATGGCCATCGAGACGCGGGCCACACCGGGGGTGTAGGCCATCGACAGCTCGTCGCGGTTGCGCAGCGGCACCTTCGACTTCATCTCGATCTTGCCGCCGAGGTGCATCAGGAAGGTCCGGTCGGAGACCTTGTGGATGACCACGTCCTCGATGGCCTCGAGCTGGTCGACGATGGCCTGCGCGTGGTCGGTGTCGCGCGCGGCGCAGGTCACGTCGATGCGGAGCTTGTCGTGGCCCGCGGTGTTGACGTCGAGGGCGGTGACCACGCCGCCGGCGGTCTCCACGGCGTGGGTGAGCGCGCTGACGGCCTTGCCGCCGGCGGGCACCTCCAGCCGCACGGTGATGGAGTAAGACACACTCGGAACGGTCGCCACGTCATCGCTCCTTCAGGGCCTGACCAAGAGTGCCTTCCATGGTGCCACTTCTCGCGAGTGGACGATCCCACAGCTGATGTTTCCGGATACTTCCCCAAGATCAGGAAATGTTGCTACGGAACGTTCATTCAGTCCCCCAAGGGTCGTCCCGTAACCCCTGCACGAGGAGCACCATTGCGCACCCCCGCACTGCTGGCCGCCACCGCGCTGGCCCTGCTGACCACAGCGGCGCCCGCGACGGCGGCCGGGAACGAACTTCGCGTCAACCACGTCCAGACCATGGCGACGCACAACAGCTACCACCTGGAGCTGACCGACGAGGAGAAGGACGTCCAGCGCAGGACCGACCGCAACTGGTGGAATCTGCAGTACTCGCACACCGCCATCCCCAACCAGTTCGCCTCCCAGCATGTACGCGGCATCGAGCTGGACGTCTTCCCCGACCCCAAGGGCGGCCTCTACACCAGCCCGTTGGTGCGCCGCGACGCGGGCCTGCCCCCGCTGACCGACCCCGACCTGGCCAAGCCCGGCTTCAAGGTCCTGCACTGGGGCGACCACGACTACGCCTCCAACTGCTCGTCGCTGGTCAAGTGCCTGCGCCAGGTCAAGCAGTGGTCCGACGCCAACCCCGGCCACGTGCCGATCACCATCCTGACCGAGCTCAAGCGCACCGACCCCGCCAAGGAGGCGATGGGCGGCGCCAAGAGCCCGCCGTGGGACACGGCCCTGCTGGACGCCCTGGACGCGGAGATCCGCTCGGTCTTCCCCGGCGAGCGGCTCATCACGCCCGACAGCGTCCGCAGGGCCGGCCGCACGCTTGAGGAGTCCGTCCTGAAGTACGGCTGGCCGCGCCTCGACCGCTCCCGCGGCAAGGTCATGTTCTTCATGGACAACCAGGACCCCGCCCTGCAGGCCCACTACCTGTCAGGACGGCCGAGCCTGGAGGGCAGGGTGCTGTTCACCAACTCCCGCCCCGGCCGCCCCGACGCCGCCTTCATCGGCTGGAACGACCCGCTCGGCGCCAATGTCGCCCAGATCCAGGAGTTCGTGAAGAAGGGCTACTACGTGCGTACCCGCTCGGACGTGCCCTTCACCGAGGCCCGCTCCGGCGACACCACGCGGCTGCGGTCGGCCCTGGAGAGCGGCGCCCAGATGGTCAGCACCGACTTCCCCGTCATCGGCCTGTCGGCGCGCAACGGCTCCGAATACGTGGGCGAGCTGCCCGGCGGCGCCACGGCCCGGTGCAACCCGGTCAGCGCCCCGAGGGGCTGCCGCGACCACCGGCTGGACGTCAGTCCAGGGCTTCGGCAGCAGTGACGATCAGCTCCACGCAGACCGGCACCGGGATCAGCGTGCTGTCCACGGCCAGCTGGTACTGGCAGGGCTCGGCCGGATCCACCCGGTAGAAGTGCCGCACGTACGCGGTGCGGGCCCGGTCGTTGTCCTCGATCGTGTGACGCGCCTCCTTCTCGGAGACCTCCGAGAGGGTGGCCGTCTGCGCGATCCGGCGTTTCAGCGGGGCGTCCAGCCGTACGTGCAGGGCTCCGGGGTGGTCGGCAAGCACCACGGCTCCGGCCCGGCCCAGGAAGACGCCGCCCGTCTCCCGGGCCGTCTCCTTCATCGTGCGCTCGGTCCTGCGTACGAACTCCTCCGGAGCCAGGGGCAGGACGCCGGGCACGTACATGTCCACGCCGCCGAACGTGACCGTCGGCAGCCGCATCGCGCCGGACAGCAGCCGGCCGAGGCCGTGCTCCGCCCGGTCGTCGTGAGCCAGCGCCTCCTCCAGCGAGCAGCCCAGTTCCTGGGCCACGGCGCTGGGGATCGCGCGGTCGACGAAGGGCACACCAAGCCGTTCGGCCACGGCCGGACCGATCAGGTGCCCGGCCGTGCCGTACGTCGCCGAAATCGTGACGACCCGCATATCTCCAGGTTAGACGTCAGAAGAGGGCATTAGCCAGGGCCCTGCGCGCCTTGGCGAGCGACGGGTCCTCGGCCGGCAGCGCGTCGAACAGGCCGAGCAGGTGCCTGCGCGCCTTCTCCCGCTCGTCGCCCGAGGTGCGCTTGACCACGGCCACCAGCCGGGCGAACGCCTCGTCCACCGATCCGGCCAGCATCTCCAGGTCGGCCGAGAGCAACTGGGCGTCGATGTCGGCCGGGTCCTGGGCGCGGCGGCGTACCTCGTCGGGGTCGGCCGTCATCGTGCGCTTGATCAGCCCCACCCCGGCCAGGCCCATCCTGGCGTCCTCGTCACCCGGCACGCGGGCCAGCAACCGCTGGTAGGCCGCCTCGGCCTCGTCGAGGTCGCCCTTGTCGATCGCCTGCTCGGCGGCCAGCAGGTCGGGGTCGGCCGGCGGCTCGGCCTGGGCCTGCGGCTCCTGCGCCTCGTCCTCCTGAAGCTGCGGGCGGGCGTCGGGGTTGGCCTCGTAGAACTGCTCGACCGCGCCCATCAGCTCATCCAGCCAGCGCTGGATCTCCGCCTCGGGCAGCACCTGCTGGAATCCGGTCACCGCCTGGCCCTGGAAGATCGCCAGCACCGTCGGCACCGCCTGCACGCGCAGCGCCTGCGCGATCTGCGGGCTGGCGTCCACGTTCACCTTCGCCAGTACGGCCCGGCCGCCCATCCCGGCGACCACCTTTTCCAGCGCGGGGCTGAGCTGGGCGCTGCCCGGCGCCCGGGGCGACCACAGGTCGAGAATGACCGGCACCGTCATCGAACGGTCGATGACCTCGCTCGTGAACGTCGCCTCGGTGACGTCGGCCACCGACGCCGACGCGGCCTGGGGACCCGCGGCCTCCCGCCTGGCCTGCGCCTCCAGTGCCTGCTTACGCGCGCCCAAGTCCACCGCTCCGTAGAGCGACCCGGGCCTAGAGAAGTCCGCCATGCTCCTCATCTTGCCGCATGGAGGACGTGCGGAAGTCACCAGCCGCCACCCTGAGAGTGCGCAGCTGGTCGAACATCTGCTTCAGCCCGGCCTCGCCGTACATCTCCATGCCGAACTCCGCGGCCATGAGGTCGGCGGTGGCGTGGCGCACGGCCTCGCGGCCCGCGTCGGTGATCTCGGCGAGCACCCCGCGGCCGTCGCGCGGGTTGGGCAGGCGGGTGACCAGGCCCGACCGCTCCAGCCTGTCGACCGTGTTGGTGACGCTCGTGGGATGGACCATGAGGCGTTCGCCGATCTTCGACAGCGGGAGCGAGCCGGTTCTGCTGAAGGTCAACAAGACCAATGCCTCGTACCTCGCGAAGGTCAAGTCGTAAGGCTTAAGGAGCGAGTCAAGTTGCGACAGCAGGATCTGATGCGCTCTCATGATCGAAGTAACGGCGGCCATGGCGGAAGAGGGCCCGAAGTGAACACGCCAGGTCTCGGCGGCGCGTTCGATGGGATCGAACGGCAGGTTGAGCGGCTTCGGCTGTGGCACAGCGCTACGTTAGCGCTGGTTCGTCTGATTACGTAGCGGAGCCGGACGCACAAGCTTGACCAAGAACGCCGCCTTCAATCATCACGCTCAGTTATGGTTCTCGCACGGAAGGTGACGCGGAGCGCAAAGTCCGGAAGAAGCCGTGGGGACGGCCCGGACACCTCAGCTTCGCGGCGCCAAGGGCACGGGGGGTGCTTTTGATGTACGTCAACGGGGTTTTCTGTGCGTGAGCACGCGGGTGTCACTCGCGAGGAGCTGAAGCACAGCGCGGCGGTCACCGTCGCGGTCCTGCTCGCTCTGGGCCTGATGGCGGCATGGAGCGTGCTCATCCCCGGCGTCGACGCCTGGGAGAACATCGTCGCCGCCGTCATCGGCTCGCTCCGGCTGACCGGCCCGGTGGCGGCGGCCTTCGCCGCGTGGGTGGCGCTGCGCAAGCGGCGCGCGCTGCGGGGACGTTCTCTGTCGACCTGGCGCGCGCTCAAAGCGCCGCTGGCCATCCTGGTGGTCGTGACGGGCTCGTTCGCCGCGACCGTCCTCGTGCTCGCGATCAAGACGGTGCTGACCGAGCAGGCGGGCCGGCTGAGCCTGTCCGGGCTCGGCATGGGCATGGCGGGGCTGGCGCTCTACTCCGTCGTCGGGTGGGTCGCCGGGTGGCTGCTGCCCTACCCCTTCATGCCGCCGGTGGCCGGGATCGCCTGCTACGGGCTGTTCACCTGGCTGGCCGAGGGGCGTCCGTGGGCCGATCGGCTGGCGCCGGGCACGGGCGAACCGTACGACCTGTTCCAGGGGCTCAGCGGGGCGGCCTTCCTCGACCAGACGTTGTGGCTGATCGGGATCACCGCCGCGCTGCTGCTCGGCTGGGCGGCCGTGGTGACGCGGCGGGCGCTCGTGCTGGCCTGCGCGCTGCTGGCCGTGATGGCCGCGGGGACGGGGGTCGCGCGGCTGCTGACCGACCCCAAGCCCGCCGCGGCGCAGGCGATCGCCTACAGCTGCCAGGACTGGCCGATCACCGTCTGTGTCCACCCGGGCATGCGCGGCGGGCTGACTGAGCTCGGCGCCACCTTCACCAAGATCGCCTCCCGTCTGTCCGGTACGCCCGCCGCCTTCACCCGGGTGGAGCAGCGCCCGCTCGGTCAGCCGCTGAAGTCCGCCTCGGGGCTGGCCGCCATCCACGTGCCCGATCTGTCGGCCGGGTTCGCCGACGAGGCCGCCTATGCCTACATCGAGTCGCTGGCGGCCAGGTGCACCGACTCCCCCTCCGACGGCTACCGCGACATCGTCATGGCGTGGCTGCGTGGCGAGCCGCTGCCGGGCGGGCCGCTGCCCGAGCACCAGTACGCCGCGGCCTGGTTCTCCGGGCTGAGCGAGCCGCAGCGCCGCGAGTGGCTGCGCATGTTCTACAACGAGTTCCAGTCGTGCCGGCTGTCGGGGACCCACTTCGGCGGCGGGCCCATGGCCAGTGCCGTACCGGCCTCGCCAACGCCGATTTATCCGGTGTATCCGACAGGAATGTCACCCCAGAGCTGGCAATGATGATCGTCATGCGGGTAGTACTGCCCGCATGACGACATCTCCCCTGACGCGACGTCGCAGGTGGCGAAATATCGCCGGGCTCCTCGTACTCGCCGCGCTGCTCATCGTCGGCGGGCGCCTGGCCTGGGCCTGGTGGAATCCCCTCGGCGAGCAGACCGTCGACCGCAGCCAGCCGGTGCTCCTGCAGTCGATCCACGACCTGAGCCGCTTCGAGGCGGCGACCGGCACCTTCCAGGTGGTCGTCGACCTGGAGAAGGACGCCAACTTCCTGCCCGACGCCATCAAGGGCAGCCGCACCCTTTTCGTCGGCTCCGGCGGCGTCGACGCCTACGTCGACTTCACCGGCCTCGCCAAGGACGCCGTCACCGTCTCCGAGGACCGCACCCAGGTCACCCTGCGCCTGCCCCGGGCCCAGCTGGAGAAGCCCAACATCGACAACAACCGCTCCTACGTCTTCGCCCAGCAGCGCGGCCTGCTCGACCGGGTCGAGGACTTCCTGTCGGCCAGCCCCACCGACCAGCGCGAGCTGTACGTCCTGGCCGAGAAGAAGATCGCCGAGGCGGCCACCGCCAGTGACCTGCGCGCCCGCGCCGACGCCAACACCAAGGTCATGCTCCAGGGACTGCTGAAGTCACTGGGCTTCTCCAAGGTCACCGTCAAGTTCTCGGATGAGCCCTAGGGAGGCCTAGGACCCCGTCTAGGTATTCCCGGACCTGCCTAAGGCACACAGATAAGGCATCCGCCCGATGTGGCGGGGTGGGCCTTAGGAGGAGTGTTAAGAGTGCAAGGAAACAACAGCACCAAGACACCGGGAGTCACCCGAAATGAACGCCGAGCTTGAGTACGCGCTCATGAAGAACCACGCCGAGGAGCTGCGCCGCGTAGCCGCCGAGCACCGCAGGGCCGTGGAGGCGAGCAAGGGCCGCAAGAGCCGCCGCTCCGTCTTCGCGAAGTTCCTTTCCCACTAAGACCTTCCCCCTTACGACTCCAGGAGGTTCCGATGAACGCAGAACTCGAGTACACCGTGATGAAGAACCACGCCGAGGAGCTTCGCAAGGCCGCCGCCGAGCACCGGCGGGCCCGCGAGGCGCGTAAGACCGGGCGTCGCTCGGTGTTCGCCAAGTTCCTGTCCTCATGACCACCGCACGATGGCCCGGCCGCCACCTCCCTCGCGGCCGGGCCAAACTGCCTCCCTAGCCGCACGCACCGGCCCGGCCGCATGGCGAGATTTCCCGCCACGCGGCCTTCTTGTTCTCGTGCCCCTTTACGGCTTTCAGCCTCTAAAGGGCTTCCGTGCGGTCAGGGGACGCGGATGATCAGCGCGTCGCCCTGGCCGCCGCCGCCGCACAGCCCGGCCGCGCCCAGCCCGCCACCGCGCCGCTTGAGCTCGTGGGCCAGCGCCAGCACGATGCGCGCGCCCGAGGCCCCGATCGGGTGGCCGACCGCGATGCCGCCGCCGTTGACGTTCACCTTGTCCATCGGGATGCCGAGCTCCTTCACCGACTGCAGCACCACGCTGGCGAACGCCTCGTTGATCTCCACCAGGTCCAGGTCGCCGGCGCTCAGCCCCTGCTTCGACAGCGCGTGCTTGATGGCGTTGGCCGGCTGCGACTGCAGCGAGGCGTCCGGGCCCGCCACGTTGCCGTGCCTGCCGATCTCGGCCAGCCAGGGCAGGCCCAGCTCCTCGGCCTTGGCCTTCGACATCACCACGACCGCGCAGGCGCCGTCGGAGATCTGCGAGGCCGAGCCCGCGGTGATCGTGCCGTCGGCGGCGAAGGCCGGCCTCAGCTTGGCCAGCGCCTCCGGCGTCGTGTCGCCGCGTACGCCCTCGTCGTCCTTGACCACGATCGGCTCACCGCGCCGCTGGGGGATCTCCACCGGGACGATCTCGTCGTCGAACAGGCCGTTCTTGATGCCGGCCGCGGCGAGCTGGTGGGACCTGGCCGAGAAGGCGTCCTGCTCCTCGCGGCCGATGCCGAGGCGGGCGTTGTACCGCTCGGTCGACTCGCCCATGGCCACCTGGTCGAAGGCGCAGAACAGGCCGTCGTGGGCCATCGAGTCGACGATGCCGGCGGGGCCGTACTTGACGCCCTTGCGCAGGCCGGGCAGCAGGTGCGGCGCGTTGGACATCGACTCCATGCCGCCCGCCACCACGATGTCGAACTCGCCGGCCCTGATGAGCTGGTCGGCCAGGGCGATGGCGTCCAGGCCCGACAGGCACACCTTGTTGACGGTCAGCGAGGGCACGGTCATGGGGATGCCCGCCTTGACCGCCGCCTGTCGCGACGGAATCTGGCCGGCGCCCGCTTGGAGCACCTGGCCCATGATCACATACTGGACCTGGTCGGGGCTGACCCCGGAACGCTCCAGGGCAGCCTTGATAACGACGCCGCCAAGCTCAACGGCGGACAATCCGGACAACGAGCCGAGCAGCCTGCCGATCGGCGTGCGCGCTCCGGCGACGATGACGGAACCAGACATGTCAGGGGCCTCCTGTGCACACGAGGGGTCGTTTGACACCATACCCACGGGTACCTGGATGACCGCCATGGAGGTAGGCCACACATGTTCATGCGTATCGACCACATCGGGATCGCCTGCAACGACCTGGAGGAGAAGATCGCGCTCTTCTCCGGCCTGTTCGAGCTGACCGTCGTCGCCAGGGAGGTCAACGAGGAGCAGGGCGTCAAGGAGGCGATGCTGCACATCGCGGACGGCGAGGGCGGCGGCTCCTACATCCAGCTCCTGGAGCCTCTCAACGCGGACTCCCCCGTGGGCAAATTCCTGGCCAGGCGCGGCGAGGGCGTCCACCACGTCGCTTTCGGCGTGCCCGACGTGGCAGGGGCGATGGAACAGATCGAGGCCAAGGGCGTCAGGCTGCTCGACGAACATCCCCGTCACGGCTCGATGGGATCTTCGATCGCGTTTCTGCACCCCAAGGACGTGGGAGGAATGCTGACGGAGCTTGTCCAAGCGGCCAGGCCCTAGGAAATGCAAAAAACGTTCATATGTAACTAGTCACGCAGATAGTTGGACGGGGCCTCCAAGGCGGCACCAGCGGAGTACGCTGGCTTTCCACCGGACATGGAGCCTGCCGTGAGGCACAGGCTCCTGGCTCGGATGCCCCGAACCCCCCGTCCGGCCGATGTAGCCGTCTCGACAACCCAGGATCGAGCCTCCATGCAGTCCGACATCGACGCCCAGCTCAACAATTTCTTCGAGGACGCCCCAGCTCGCGAATTCGACGTGGTGCTGCGTGGCTATGACCGCCACCAGGTCCACGACCACCTGAAGCAACTCGACGGCGAGTTGCGTCAGTCTCGCGAACAGCTCGCCAACATTCAGCGCGACCTCTCCGACTCCCAGCGCCAGCTGCAGGAGCAGGAGCGCCCCACCTATTCCGGTCTCGGCGCCCGCATCGAGCAGTTGCTGCGCCTGGCCGAGGAGCAGGCCACCGAGCTCGTGCAGGCCGCGCGCTCCGAGGCCAACGAGGTCAAGGCCGCGGCCAAGGTGGAGGCAGCGGACGTACGCGCCGCCGCCGAGGCCGAAGCCGCCGAGAAGCGCGCCCAGGCCACGCGCGAGACCGACGACATGCGCACCAGCGCAGAGCGGGACGCCGAGGAGATCCGCGGCACCGCACGCCGCGAGTCCGACGAACTGACCGCCACGACCGAGCGTGAGGCCGCCAAGCTGCGCGCCACCGCCGACCACGAGGTGGCGGAGAAGCGCGCCGACGCCGAGCGCGAGATCGCCAAGCTCCGCACGACCACCGAGCGCGAGGTGGCCCAGCTCCGCGCATCGACCAAGCGCGAGCGTGACGAGGTCCTGACGACGGCCAAGCGACAGGCCGACGAGATGCGCGCCCAGGCTCAGCGGGTGCTGGAGGAGTCCGAGGCCAAGCGGGCCCAGGACGAGGCGGAGTTCGAGATCCAGCTCGCCTCCCGCCGCGAGGAGGCCGAGCGCCAGGAGGCCGAGCGCCACTCCACCGCCCAGGCCAACACGCAGAAGCTGGTCGCCGAGGCCGAGCAGCGCGCGGCCACGGCGGAGTCGCGCGCGACCAAGGCGACCCAGCAGGCCGAGCAGACCCGCCGCGAGGCTGACATCCACGCCAAGCAGCTGGTCGCCAACGCCCGCAAGAGCTCCGAGCAGATCGTCTCCGACAGCAAGTCCAGCGCCGAGACGATCGTCTCGGAGGCCAAGTCGGAGGCCGAGCGCATCCGCTCCTCGATGCAGCGCCAGGTCGACGAGCTGACGCGCCAGCGCGACAGCATCACCAGCCACCTCGCCCAGCTGCGCCAGCTGCTCGGCGGCGCGGCACTGCCCGGCATGGAGCCGGAGCCCGCGGTGGCCGCGGCACCGGCCAAGCCGGCGATCGCAGCGTCCGCCAACGACAAGCCGGCGCCCACGCCGGCCGCTGCCGCACCCGCCAAGACGGAGGCCAAGGCGGACGACGACAGCGAGTGGTGGCAGGAGTAAGGCCCGCCCTCGGGGGTTTGACTGACGGCTGAAAGGGGCCTGGCGACCACATGGTCGCTAGGCTCTCTTTTTGTTGCCTCCGCCCCATTTGTCCCAGGAGCCCCCATTGTCAGCTGAGGTCGAGACTCCGGCCGAAGAGAACACCCAGTACGGCATGCCGGGCAAACCGCTGGCCCGCGGGCCGTTCCTGTTCGGACTGATCGGCGGGCTCGGCGTGCTGACCGCCATCGCGATCGGCCAGATGGTCGTGCGCTCGCTGAGCGTGATCATCCTCATCACGGTCGCGATGTTCCTGGCCGTGGGCCTCAACCCGGCCGTCGAGGCCCTCCAGCGGCGCCGCCTGTCCAGGCGGACGGCGATCGGGATCGTCTTCGCCGGCGTCATCGTGGCGTTCGCGTTGTTCGGCGTGGCCATCGTGCCGCCGGTCAGCCAGCAGCTGGCCGACTTCGTCAGCGCGGTGCCCGGCTACTTCACCGAGCTCGGCAACAACCCCACGCTGCGCGCGCTGGAACAGGACTATCAAATCCTGTCGCAGCTGCGCTCATTCTTCACCGGCTCCATGGCGACCACGCTGGCCAGCGGCATCATGGGCGCGGGGCTCGTGGTGGTGGACGGCCTGTTCACCACGGTGACGCTGCTGGTGCTGATGCTCTACTTCCTCGGCTCCCTGCACACGATCAAGGTCTACCTGCTCACGCTCGTGCCGGCCACGCGCCGCGAGCGTACCGGAGCGATCACCGAGGAGATCCTGAGCGGCATCGGCGGCTACGTCGCCGGCAACGTGCTCATCTCGGTCATCGCGGGTGTGCTGAGCTGGATCTTCCTGACCATCGCGAACGTGCCGTACGCCCTGGCGCTCGCTCTCATCGTCGCGCTCACCGACCTCATCCCCCTCGTCGGCGCGACGATCGGCGCGGTGCTCGTGACCGGCGTGGCCCTGCTCGGCTCGGTACCCGCCGGCATCGCCTGCGCCATCTTCTTCGTGATCTACCAGCAGGTCGAGAACTACGTCATCTACCCCCGCGTCATGAAGCGCTCGGTCGACGTGACGCCCGCGGTCACGGTGATCGCCGCGTTGTTCGGCGGCGCGCTGCTCGGGATCGTCGGCGCGCTGCTGGCCATCCCGGTCGCCGCCGCCATCTCGCTGATCATCCGGGAGATCGTCCTGCCCCACCAGGCCCGGAACTGACGAAGTCGGCCACCGCGGCGTTGAACGCCTCGGGCTGCTCGACCGCGCTCAGGTGCCCGGCCTTCTTGATGATCTCCAACCGCCCATCCGGTACGGCCCGCGTCATCGCCTCCGCGTCGGCCACCGGCGAGAGCTCGTCCTCCTCGCCCACGATCGCCAGCAGCGGCACCTTCAGCCCGCTCAGCGTGTCGAAGGAGTCCGGCCGAGCGGCCATCGCCCGCTGCGCCCAGGCCACCGCGGCGGGCGGCGCGGCCTGCACCAGCCCGCGTACGCGCCCGAACACCATGGCCCGCCGCTCGCGCGTGGTCCGCCCGATGAGCGCGGGCAGCACCTCCTCGACCAGCACGCCGGGGCCCTCGTCGAGCACCCGCAGGGCGATGCGCTCGCGGTTGTCGCGGGCCGGCTCGGGGTCGGGCGAGGCCTTGGTGTCGGCCAGGATGACGCCGAGCAGCCGGTCGGGGTGGCGCCGGCAGAAGGCCATGGTGACGTAGCCGCCCATGGACAGGCCGCCGACGACGGCGCGTTCGATGCCTTCCGCGTCGAGCATCGCGGCGACGTCGTCGGCCATGGCGTCGACCGACGGCTCGTCGTCACCGAGCCGCGATCCGCCGAACCCCCGCAGATCTGGCGTGATCACCCTGCACGAGGCGGCCAGCCCTTCGCGTTGGGCCAGCCACATCGCCGAGGAGAGGGGGAAGGCGTGGAGCAGGACGACCGGGACACCGTTCCCGGCTGATCTCGTGTAGAGCTGCACGGACTCACGGTAGTCCGCTTCGTTCAGGTTGTCGTCAGACCGCCGTCGATGAACAGGACTTGGCCTGTCATATAGGCAGACGCCGGACTGGCCAGAAATACGGCGGGGTGTGCCATCTCCTCGGCGGTGCCCCAGCGGGCCATCGGAACCGAGGCGATGGTCGAACGGCTCGCCGCCTCGTCCTGCCAGAGGTTGCGGTTGAGGTCGGTGGCCGTCCAGCCGGGGCACAGCGCGTTGACCCGGACGCCCGCGCGGGCCCACTCGATGGCCAGAGACTTGGTGAGGGCGACCAGCCCGGCCTTGGCGGCGGCGTAGGGCGCCAGGAAGGGCGCGCCCCTGGCGGCCGCTGAGCCGACGTTGATGACCGAACCGGAGCCACGCTCCAGCAGGTGCGGCGCGATCGTGTGGCAGACGGAGACGGCCGAGTCGAGGTTGAGCCGCATGAGCTTGTCCCAGCCGGACAGGCGCAGGTCCTTGAACTCCACCAGGAAGTTGGAGCCTCCGGCGTTGTTGACCACGATGTCCACGTGCCCGAGCGCCTCGATCGAGGTGCGCACGGCAGCGGCGGCGGCCTCCCTGTCGGCCAGGTCAGCGGGGACGACGAACGCGCTCCTGCCGAGCTCGGAGATCTCCTTGGCCACCTCGCCCAGCGACTCGGCCGAACGGGAGACCAGCGCCACGTCCGCGCCCGCCCGCGCGTAGGCGAGCGCGATGGCTCTGCCGATGCCCCGGGATGCTCCGGTGACCAGTGCCTTCTTGCCGGTCAGATCGAACGCGTCCACGCCCGCCTCCTCGCTCCACAGAACATCGTTCTACAGGGCGAGCTTAGCCTTCCGGCACCTCGGTGGGCAGCGGGTGGCGTTCCGGATTCACCCGCTTGACGATCTCGTTCAGGGCGATGCGCACGTACGGCTCGCCCACCCACAGATGCTTGGCCCCCTCGACCGCCACCACCTCGGCCTGGGGCACCCGGGCGAAGCGCCTGCGCGCCTCCTCCGGCCGCAGGTAGTCGTCGAACTCCGGCACCAGCACGGTCATCGGCCGCCCGAACTCCGCCCACGCGTCGAGGTCGGTGTCCACGGCCCTGTGCAGCGGCGGCGACATGAGGATCGCGCCCTCCACCAGCGGGTCGCGCGCCCACTTCAGCGCCAGCTCGGTGCCGAACGACCAGCCGACCACCCACACGCGCGGCAGATCGTGGTACTCGGCGTACTCCAGCGCCGCCGCCACGTCGTAGCGCTCGCCCTCGCCGCCGTCGAAGGCGCCCTCGGAGGTGCCGCGCTCGGAGGAGGTGCCGCGGGTGTTGAAGCGCAGCACCGCCAGATCCGCCAGCGCGGGCAGGCGGTTGGCCGCCTTCTTGTAGACGTGGCTGTCCATGAAGCCGCCGTGAGTGGGCAGCGGGTGCAGGGTGACGAGCGTCGCGACCGGGTCGCGGCCCTCGGGCTGGGCCAGCTCGCCGACCAGGGTCAGTCCGTCACCGGTGTGCAACTCGATCGGCTCACGCCGGGCGGGCAGCACGCTCGCCGCGCGGATCTCCACATCGTTCCTTTCACTAATCGTTCCTTTCAGTAACGGCTACGGCCGGGACCGCGGTCCAGTCTCTTGCGCCAGCAGGCCGTGTGCCAGTGCCGCCGCTCCTCGTCGCCGCCGGTCCAGTTGGGCCAGCTCACCAGATGCGGCTGGCCCGCCTTGATCTCCTGGTCGCAACCCGGACAGCGGTAGTCCTTGGCGGCTCCGGCGCCGCTGAGCATGCGTACCTTCCACTCCCCGTCCGGCCACTCCTCCACCCGGTCGGTGGTCGAGGGGAAGGCGTTGGGGCGGGTCGACTCCTTGCGGCGGGCGCGGCGGGGGCTCATGCGCGCGGGAACGTCTGCAGGCCCGCGGTGACGAGCTGGTCGAGCAGGGGCGCGGGCGCGTAGGACGGCTCGCGGTACTCGGCGTAGAGGGCGCGCAGGCCGTCGCGCACCTCCCGCGGCCCGATGCTCTCGATCATCTCGAACGGCCCCGCCGGATAACCGCAGCCCAGCCGCATGGCGTTGTCGATGTCCGCGATCGAGGCGTAGCCGGACTCGTGCATCCTGACCGCGTCGTTGAGATAGGGGAAGAGCAGGGCCTCGACCACGAAGCCCGCCCGGTCCCGGCAGGGCACCGGGGCCAGGCCGAGCACGGTCATCAGGCCGACGGCAGCGGTGGTCGCCGACGGGGCGGTGAGCACGGTCGAGACGACTTCCGCGACGCTCTGGCCCACGAGGTGGATGCCCACCACGCGGGACGGGTCGGCATGCCGTACGGCGTGCTCGATCACGGGACGCTCACCGAGCCGCAGCACGACGTCGGGCGTGTCGGACTCACCGAAGCCCGCGGCGGCCAGCCGCGCGGCGAGCTCCTCCGCGCCCTCGCCGCGGACCAGGACCCGGGTCGCGGACGCCTTGTCCGGCTCGCCGGGAGCGGGCTCCTCGCCGTGGAATCCGCGCCCGCTCTTGCGGCCGAGCAGCCCGGCGGTGACCAGTTCGCGCAGGACGGGGGCGGGCGCGTGGCGCGGGGAGCGCGTCTCGTCGAAGAGCACCCCCATGACCTCGTAGGAGGTGTCGAGCCCGATGAGGTCGAGCAGCGCGAACGGGCCCATCGGCAGCCCGACGCCCTTCCTCATCGCCGTGTCGATGTCGTCGCGCGCCGCGACGCCGCGCTCCAGCAGCACCGCGGCCTGGTTGAGGTACGGCAGGAGCAGCCTGTTGACCACGAACCCGGCCCGGTCGCCCACCACCACCGGCGTCTTGCCGAGCGCCCGGGACAGGTCCGCGATCCGCTCCGGCAGCCCGTCGTCCGTCATGACCGTGCCGACCACCTCGACCAGCTTCATGACCGGCGCCGGGTTGAAGAAGTGCATGCCGATCACCTTGCCGGGCCGACCGGTGGCGGCGGCGACGGCGGTCACCGACAGCGACGAGGTGTTGGTGGCCAGCACCGTTTCCGGCTTGCAGATCCGGTCGAGGTCGGCGAACAACGCGATCTTGTACTCGAGGATCTCGGGAATCGCCTCCACCACCAGATCGGCGTCGGCGAGATCCTCGCGCGCGGTGGTGAGCGTGATCCGCCCCAGAATCGCCGCACGCTCCTCGGCGCTCAGCCGCCCCTTGTCCAGGGCCCGGCCGGTGGACCTCTCCAGGTGCCCGCGACCCCGCGCGAGCGCCTCGGGATCGGCCTCGACGCCGATCACCCGTATCCCCGCACGCGCGAACACCTCGGCGATCCCCGCACCCATCGTGCCGAGACCGACCACTCCCACCTTTTCAAACGCCATGCCCCCCAGTTTTCCAGAGCCGGTAGGGTGGGCCGTCATGCGGCTGGTCATCGCGCGATGCAGCGTGGATTACATAGGACGGCTCACGGCGCACCTGCCGATGGCGCCGAGGCTGATCATGATCAAGGCGGACAACAGCGTGAGCATCCACGCCGACGACCGCGCCTTCAAGCCGCTCAACTGGATGAACCCGCCCTGCAAGCTCAAGGAGGACGGCGACACCTGGACCGTCACCCACGGCAAGACGGGCGAGAAGCTGGTCCTGACGATGGAGGAGATCCTCCACGACTTCTCCCACGAACTGGGCGTGGACCCCGGCCTGATCAAGGACGGGGTGGAGGCGCACCTGCAGGAACTCCTGGCCGAGCACATCACGACGCTGGGCGACGGGTACTCGCTGATCCGCCGGGAGTACATGACGGCGATCGGGCCGGTGGACATCCTGTGCCGGGACTCCGCGGGCGCGACGGTCGCGGTGGAGATCAAGCGGCGCGGCGAGATCGACGGGGTGGAACAACTGACCCGCTACCTCGAACTCCTGAACCGCGACCCGCTGCTGTCGCCGGTGCGCGGGGTGTTCGCGGCCCAGGAGATCAAACCCCAGGCCCGGGTGCTGGCGACGGACCGCGGAATCAACTGCGTCACCCTGGACTACGACGCGCTGCGCGGCATCGAACCCGAAAACCCCACCCTCTTCTAGCCCGATCCTCGCAGGGCGCTGCGCGCTGACGGTCCTCGCGAGAGGGCGCTACGCGCCAGGGCTCTCGGGCTCCCCTTAGCGGGGGGCCAAGCCCCCCACGACCCCCTGCCGGGGGCCGCCCCCGGACCCCCACGGTCCTCGCAAGGGGGCGCTGCGCGCTACAGACGCTCGGGCTCCCCTCAGTGGGGGGCCAAGCCCCCCACGACCCCCTGCCGGGGGCCCGCCCCCGGACCCCGAGCGTTGCCCGGGCACGGTCAGCGAAAGACCTTCGGCCGAAGCCCTGGCGTTGACCAAGGCCAGCACCCGATCGGGATGGGCACGGCCGGTCAGGCCTGTGCGACTCCGCCAAGCCGTGCACACCCACCCCGGAACCCAGAACCAATCGAGTAGACCTGCTGGTTCTGCGCTGATCAAACACACCCTGGAGCACCGGCGAGCCGCCGCCGGGCTTCGGCGAGCGGGCAGACCCCGGCAGTGCCTGGTTGACACCGATCGCGACCACCAGGGCGGCGAGATCTACCCACTGCCAAGCTCCCGGCTCCCCCGCGCCATTGTCAAACGCGCAGCGATCTCGCAGATGTTGTCGGATGCGAAGAACAACCCGGCGCCGAAATCCCCGATCTTCACGCCCCCGGTCTCGGAACCCGGTCCATGCGAACGCCATCAACCCGGATCGGTTCTTTTGCCAACTTTCCCAGTGGCCGAGAAACGGCGTGTCGCCGTTTAATCGACGGCCGACGCGGATAGATGGGCGCAGAACTTTCCAAGAGACGAAGGCGCGGCACGTGTACTGATCTGAGCAGAGGGTATTCGACCTACTACGCGGATGCCAACAGAATCAGCGCGTGGAGAAGGCGGACAACGCCCCGCGCACGAAGAATCCGCCCCATCGGGTTGTGGCTTCGGAATGGTACGCCTTTTGGCGGCGCCTCTTTTTCAGATACAAGGAAACGTTTCATGAGCGCTCAGGATTCCAATCTCTCGTCGACCGGATTCGACTATGTCGTCGCGGTCACCCAGGACAGCGTCAACAGCACCCTGGCGGAATATCTCTACGGCGGTCTGCCGGAAGCCATCCTGTGCTACGTATACGACGGCGACCAGCCGGTCCCGATCGACTTCGCCACCTTCGTGGCCAATGCCGGAAACACGGACCCTTTCACCGTGCCCGACGGCACACCGTCATCAGACGCGAGAGTGCAGAATCTCAACAACGCCTATTTCGCGTTCGCCGTCAAGGCGAGGCTGGGCCTTCCGCCCGGCGTCGATCCCTCGTCGCTGCCGCCGATCATCGCGCTGAAGCCGGGGCAGTCGAATGTGACGTACACGCTGATGTTCTCCGAGTTCGTCGCGACGGAGCTCCTCTTCGGTCCGCGCGGTTCGATGACCTGGGTCAACCAGGCGCAGCCGTCCGGCACGAGCTGGACCTTCTCCGGCGCCGTCGACCTGGACTTTCAGGACGCCTCCTTCGAGAGCCTTCCCACGGACGTGCAGAACCGGCTCAAGGGCGTCGGCGACCCCGACATGTTCGGCGTCCAGCAGCTCTACTACGACCTGAACAGCTCCGACCTGGAGCAGGGCTTCCAGTTCAACGACGAACCGTCGAACAGCGTGCTCAACGCGTTCATGACGAGCGACTTCGTCGACACCTACTGGAAGGCGCTCGGTGGCGGCGAGGTGCTCGGCTACGCCGCGAAGCAGGTGACGGACACGTCGCCGTCCTCGATCGCGGTGACGGACGTGAACTTCTTCACGCCGGACGCCGTCGGCTCGGACGGCGCGCCGCTCACGCTGAACTACCTGTGCGCCGCCAACTACGACCAGCTTCCTGACACCACGCACGCCGGGTTCGGCTGGAACTGGATCGAGCCGGGCGAGGCGTCCCAGTACGACGGCGTGGCGGCCCTGAACAGGAACACGTTCGCCAACTATCTCCTCAACTTCTACAACGGCGACCAGACGCTGTCCGAATACATCTCGTGCAACTGCCTGACCGGGGACGTGGACCTTGTATGCGATTCTCCAGACGTCACCTACAATTTCAATCTCTTCTACAGCAACCCGACGATATCCATTCCCGCGTCCGGGTCGACCATCGTCTCCGTCGCGTTCAAGAGCACCGCGGGTGACGAGTGCGGAGGTCCTGTTCTCGGCGGGAAGATGGAACTCGACAGCACCTACGACTTCTCCGTGACCGTCCAGGGCAACACAATGATCATCGCCCAGCATCTCGTCATCTACACCTACATAAGATGCGCGGGGAGCGGGGCCGGCGGCAATATCGTCGACAAAGCCATCACGGACGTCTACTCGATAGGAGTGGACGACACCGGCCGCATCGTGGTCTCTCCGCCGGATTCGAACGTGGTCGACAACTCGCAGACGCCCGGGCAGAACGGCTTCCTGAACTTCTTCACCGGGGTCAATCAACTCATCGCCTACGTGAAGCAGTACACGCAAGGTTGCTATGCGACCGCCATGACGGACATTCCAGCCTCGTTCGTGGAGAATTTCGTCTTCCCCGGTGGATCGACATTCTCATTCAGCGACGCCGCGTTCTCCGACAACCAGGACCTCGTCTCGCACATCACCTACGCCGACCCCACTCGGTGAGAACACCATGAAGATCTCTTTCGACTCCGAGCTGATGGAGAACCACAAGGCCGCCGTGGTCATGGCCCCCGACCAGGCCTTCGAGGTGCTCCAGTCGCAGGACGGCGACGCGCTCTTCTTCTCGATCGGAACCGACGACGTCTGCTACCTCACCCGCGAGGTGACCGAGACCCCGACCGGCTGGAACAGGATCGACCTCAGCAGCGCCCTGTCGGCCCGGAACGGCGGCGCCCCGGTGATGGCCAAGGCGTTCGCCGTCACCCAGAACGCCCAGACCCTCGCCGTCGACCTCGCGCTCGCGGTGACCGTCGACGGCGCCGACGTCCTGTACCTCTCGCTCGGCAACGCGAACACCGACGCGGCCTGGGCGGACGGTGTCACCTGGACGGCCGTCCCGTTCGACGCGGGCACCGCGCCGGACCCGCTCACCATCGCCGACGTCTGCGTCATGAACGGCCCCGGCACTGCCGAGAACATCTTCGTCGACGTCATACGCGTGCCGGGCGACTCCCTGGAACTACTCGACCGCTACTACATCACGCCCGGCGGGTCGCCCCGGTGGAACCCGCACAAGCTCGCCGCCGACTTCGCCGCGAACAGCATCGTGAACTGCCTCGGGCAGCGCGAGAACGACCCGATTCCCGGCATCTACACCTTCGGCACGATCGGGAGTGAGCCCCAACTGCTCTTCACACCGCAGTACAACTACTTCGTCGCCAAGAACGCACCCAACCGGGACGCGCCCGACCCCGCCCGGCTGACGCCGCCGGCGGGGACCAGCACGATCGCGGCGGCGCTCAACGGCTCCGGCGTGACCAACCTGTTCGTGTCCGCAGGGGACGGCCTGTACGTGTTCACGCCGGACAACCAGCACGACCAGGCGGTGCCGGTCCAGATCGTGGCCGGCGGTCTCCTGGCCGGCGCCGCCACCCTCGCCGCGGCGAGCGACGCCGACGGCACCGCGGTCTGGGGTCTCGGCCCGCAGGGCACCCTGTGCTACGTGCGCTGCGCCGCGGGTGGCGAGGCGGACCCGGCCGCGTGGTCGGCGCCGGTGCCGCTGCTGCCTTCGGCCGCGCGGTTCGCGTTCTTCCTGAACCTCGGCGCCGGCACCAACGTCCTGTTCGCCGACCTGGACGGTCAGGACCTCGTCCAGCTCACCCAGGATCCCGTCACCACCGACTGGCTCCAGCGCTCGATCCTGCTGCCGGCCACCGATCCGGACGACGTGATCACGTACAACACCTTCACCACTCACCTCGCCGTCACCGACGACAACGGCCTCGCGGCACCGAGCACCAATGTGGCGGTGACCGCGACCAGCCCGGTGAGCGTCTACCTGGACGACGTCTACCACCTGCTGTCACCGACGGTGCCGGTGAACACGACCACCGACGCGACCGGGGTGCTGACCGTCGTCCAGGAGACCCAGTCCCTGGCCGCCGTCTGCTTCCGTGTCGTCCTGACCGACACGCCGGGCGTCGTGGCCGACGTCAATCCCATGGCCAACGCGATCGCGACGCTGAACGCCGTACAGACCGGTGACGACCTGCGGGCCGTCGTGGTCACGAACGCGGACGGCTCGCGGGCGCCGCTCGTGCCCTCCGGCGTGGCCACGGCCGACAGCGACAGCGCCGCCCAGGCGCTCGCGCAGTTCATGAACATCAACTCCGGACTGCCGCAGGACGGCTCCCGGCAGGGTTCCGGCGACTGCGCCACCCGCGAACCCAGGGCCGCCGTGCCGCGGGTGTGGGGCGTCTCGTTCGCCGGCGGCGGGCTCACCTACCACGAAGGGCCCGAAGCCCTCGCGCACCTGGCGGGCGGGGGGTCGGCCATCTCGGTGGCGATGGGTGACTTCTTCTCCTGGCTCAAGGACTGCTTCGACGACGTCGTGAGCTTCGTCGTGCAGGAGGCCGAGGGCGTCTACCACTTCCTCGCGACGATCGCGGGCGAGGTCTACGACGTGTTGCTCGACTGCGTCGACGCGGTGGTGCACGCGGTGGAGTTCGTCCTCAACAAGATCAAGGTGTTCTTCGAGGACCTGATCAAGTGGCTGGGCTTCCTGTTCGTCTGGTCGGACATCGTGCGCACGCACAACGTGCTGAAGAACATCTTCACCCAGTACGTGGCGAAGAGCATCGACGGGCTCGGCGACGCGAGAACCCGGTTGCAGCAGGCGTTCACCGATGCGCAGGGGTACGTCGACTCGTGGGCCGATCTCCCCGGCAACATTCCACCGAGCCTGAGCGGCACCACCCGCGGCGGTGTCGTGGCGTCCGGCCAGCCGGTGCCCGGCCAGAACAGCCCGCAGAGCAACTGGGGGCTGCACCAGCTGAAGAGCAACGCGTCCAACGGCACCACGACCGCCCAGCCGAACCAGGGGGTCACGGGCGACGTGGCGGCCACGCTCCAGCCGCTGGTGGACGCCCTGAGCCGGGAGGAGGAGATCTTCCAGCAGGCACTCGCCAGCTTCAAGAGCAACATCATCGACAAGATCGACCAGATCTCGTTCGACCAGATCGTCACGGAAGTGATCGCGATCATCACCGACGCGTTCCTGGAGAGCGTCGAGAACGTCCTGCTCGCGGCGGTCGACGTGCTGGCCGAACTCGTCGACGGCGCCATGGACGTTCTGACCGCGACCATCGAGATCCCCGTCCTGTCGTGGCTCTACCGGAAGGTCTCCGGCAACGACCTGAGCCTGCTGGACGCGGCCTGCCTGGTGGCCGCCATCCCGGTCACGATCGGCTACAAGCTCATCGCCGACGAGGCGCCGTTCCCTGACGACGCCACCACGACCGCGCTGATCGACGCGCCGGATTTCGCGGCCATTCAGCGGATCTGCAACCCCAAGGACACCAGCCTGGGGGCCGTCCCGACCTCGACCAACAACATCCTGGCGCTCACCGGCGGCGTCTGCGCCATGGCCGGAGCGGTGGCGGTGAGCGTGCTGCAGCCGCTGGCCACGAAGGCCCGGCAGTTCAAGGTGGTCACGCAGGCCTTCCCGGTCCTCAACAGCCTGGCGTGCGTGTCGTACTGGGTGTACGTGGCCCCCGACGTCATGGGCCAGATCCAGGACCTGAAGGACCAGAAGTGGTGGGCCGTCACCAACCAGGCCCTCACCGATCTCATGATCGTGAAATCGCTCGTGGACCTGGGCGTCGGGCTGACCGCGCGGGACTCGGGCGCGAGCAAGGTCTGGGGCCCGGCGTCTCCCTGGGTGGACTTCGGCGCGAACATCCTGTGGGAGGTGCCGACCATCGCCGCGACCGTCGATGAGGAGAACCAGAACACGATCGGCGTTCTCAACGGCTGGGCCGGGACCTGTTTCGACGGCAGCGGCGTCCTGTCGCCGTTGCTGGCCGACGATGAGGAGCCCGTCACCTGGGGCATCGCGGTCGGCGCCGCGACCCTGTTCAACCTCGCCTACGGCTCGATGTCCTGCGCGGCCGGATCTCTGACGGCCCAATCCTGATATTCCATCATTGACAGGTCATACATGAAGCTTCTATGTTCGACCTATCAAGATTGGAGTATCGGCATGGAAAAGGCCTACCTGACCGGCTATCTGGCTCCCGTTCCCGATGAGATCGACGCCTACGACCTTCCGGTGGAGGGCGCGTTGCCACCCGAGCTCACCGGGCGCTACTTCCGCAACGGCCCCAACCCGCGGCCCGGCGAGGACCCCGGTCACTGGTTCGCCGGGCACGGGATGATCCACGGCATCCGCCTGCGCGACGGCCGGGCCGAGTGGTACCGGAATCGGTGGGTGCGGACCACGACGTTCACCGACGGGACCGATCTGGTCAGCGACAAGGGTGTCGATCTGACCGCCACCCAGGCCAACACCCACGTGATCGGGCACGACGGCCGCATCTTCGCGCTGATCGAGGTCGGCCTGCCGTACGAGATGACGCCCGAGCTCGACACGGTCGGGCCGGTCGACTTCCAGGGGAAGCTGGCGACGGCGATGACCGCGCACCCCAAGCAGGACCCGATCACCGGCGAGCTGCACTTCTTCGGTTACGGGTTCTTCCCGCCCTTCCTGACCTACCACCGGCTGTCGGCGGGGGGTGAGCTGGTGGAGACGAAGGAGATCGAGGTTCCGGGCTCGACGATGATGCACGACTTCGCGATCACCGAGAACTACCTGGTCTGGCTGGACCTTCCGGTCACCTTCAATCTGGACCGCGGCATGGGCATGCCCTACGCCTTCGACGAGGGGTACGGCGCGCGGATCGGGCTGACGCCGCGGGCGGGCGGGCTGACGCGGTGGTTCGACGTGGACCTGTGCTACGCGTTCCATGTCGGCAACGCCTGGGAGGACTCCGAGGGCCGCGTGGTGCTCACCGCCGCCCGCTACACCGCCGACGTCTTCGTCAAGCTGTGGGAGCACATCGCCGGCCAGGCCGACGCCGCCCGCCACGCCGCGGGCACGATCAGCGCGTCCCTGTACAGCTGGACGCTCGACCCGGCCACGGGCAAGGTGTCGGAGGAACCGCTGGACGACCGCAACGTCGAGTTCCCCACGCTGAACGAGGACCGGCTCGGGCTCGGCAGCCGCTACCTCTACACGGTCGGCGACGACCAGATCATCAAGTACGACCACCAGAGCGGCGGCGCCTCCGCCCTGGCGACGGGCGGCGCCACCGGGGAGGCCGTGTTTGTGCCGGCCGAGGACGCGCGGGCCGAGGACGAGGGCTGGCTGCTGTCGATCGTCACCTCGGGCGAGGCCTCGCGCCTGCTCGTGGCCGACGCGCGCGATCTTTCGGAGGTAGCGTCGGTACGGCTGCCGCGACGGGTCCCCGCCGGCTTCCACGGATCCTGGCTGGAGGACTGAGCTTCATGGAGATCGTGACCGCGGACAAGACGAGCGGCATGGAGGAGATCGGCGAGATGCTCGGACGGGCGTTCGCCGACGACCCGGTGATGGAGTGGATGATGCCGCGGGCCGCGGACCGGCCCGGGATGTTCGTGGCGACCGCCCGCTACATGCACGACGTGGTGGAGGTGGCCCGCGACGGGAGCGGCGCGGTGACCGGGGCGGCGATCTGGGACCCGCCCGGCTTCACGCCCGACCTGGAGGCGGGCGGGCCCGTGCTGCTGGAGGTGATGGGCGACCGGGTGGTGTACGGCATGCGACTGGAGGAGGCGTTCGCCGAGCACCGCCCGAAGGAGCCGCACTGGTATCTCGCCCAGATCGGTACCGACCCGGCGGTCCAGGGCACCGGCGTGGGCGGGGCGCTGCTGCGTTCCGGGCTGGCCCGGTGCGCGGGACTGCCGGTCTACCTGGAGAGCAGCAAGGAGGCGAACATCCCGATCTACGAGCGGTTCGGCTTCTCGGTGACCGGGGAGATCAAGCTGCCCGACGGCCCGGTGGTGTGGGGGATGCTGCGCCCGGCCGTCCTCTGAACGGAGGACAACGGGGTCGATCACCCGAAGGTGTCGCGGGTCCGGCCATATCCGGACCCTTGACTCCATGGAGACCGCAGTGCACGTCCGCGGACTCGCCAAGCGCTACGGCGCGTTGGAGGCGGTCCGCGGCATCGATCTGGACATCCACCGGGGCGAGACCTTCGCCCTTCTCGGCCCCAACGGCGCGGGCAAGTCGACCACGATAGAAGTCCTCGAAGGGCTCAGGAAGCGCGACGGCGGCGAGGTCAGCGTGCTGGGCGCCGACCCGCACCGGCCGACCCGCGCCTGGCGGGCCCGTGTGGGCATCGTCCCCCAGACGGCGGGCGACGTGGCCGAGGTCTCGGTACGCGAGGTCGTCACCCACTTCGCCCGCTTCTATCCGGACCCGGCCAACCCCGACGAGGTCATCGACCGGGTGGGGCTGGCCGAGAAGGCGAAGGCGCGCGTGGCCAAGCTCTCCGGCGGCCAGCGCCGCCGCCTCGACGTGGCACTGGGCCTGATCGGCAACCCGGAGCTGCTCTTCCTGGACGAGCCGACCACCGGCTTCGACCCGGAGGCCCGCCGCCGCTTCTGGGAGCTGATCAGGAACCTGGAGGACACCACGATCCTGCTCACCACGCACTACCTCGACGAGGCCGAGGAACTGGCCGACCGGGTGGCGGTGATCGCGGGCGGGCGGATCGTGGCCGAGGGCGCGCCGCGTACCCTCGGCGGGCGCGCGAGCGACGAGGCCACGGTCACGTGGGCAGACGGCGAGAAGCGCACGGCGACGCCGACCAAAACGGTCGCCGAGCTCATGAGCCGCTACGACGGCGAGATCCCCGAACTGCGCGTCACCCGGCCCACTCTGGAGGACGTCTACCTCCGCCTGCTGGAGGAGTCATGATCGCGCTGTCGAGAGCCGCCTTCGAGCTCAAGATCTTCTTCCGCGCCCGCGACCAGGTCGTCTTCACCTTCGCCTTCCCGATCGTGCTGCTGGTGCTGTTCAGCGCGATCTTCGCCGGGACCTTGGAAGGAACGCACGTCACGGTCTCGCAGCTCTACGCGGCCGCACTGATCAGCGCGGGCATTTTCAGCGTCAGCTTCCAGAACCTCGCCATCAGCATCGCGGTCGAGCGTGAGGAGGGCGGGCTCAAGCGGCTGGCGGGCACGCCGATGCCGAAGAGCTCGTACTTCGCCGGGAAGGTGCTGAGCGTCCTGGTCATCGCGGCCATCGAGGTGGCGCTGCTGCTGGCCGTGGCGGTGTTCCTGTACGACCTGGAGCTGCCCGCCGACCTGGTCGGCTGGCTGACCTTCTCCTGGGTGCTGGTCCTGGGGCTGGCGGCCGGCGGCCTGCTGGGGATCGCGGCCAGCAGCCTGCCCAGCTCGGCCAAGTCCGCGGCGGCGGTGATCACGCTTCCGTTCGTGGTGCTGCAGTTCATCTCCGGGATCTACATCCCCTTCACCGAGCTGCCGCCGTGGCTCATCGACGTCGCCTCGGTCTTCCCGCTGCGGTGGGTGGCCCAGGGATTCCGCTCGGTGTTCATCGGCGACGGCGGGGTGGCGCTGGAGCTGGCCAGGTCGTATGAATTGGGCAAGGTCGCCCTGGTGCTGGGCGCGTGGACGGTCGGAGGCCTGGCGCTGTGCCTGATGACGTTCCGGTGGAAGAGCCGCCGCGACGGCTGAGCTCCGCGGGCCCCAACGTCTGGGAGAGCCTGCGCGGCTGGGAGTTGCTGCTCGTCGTCACCACGCTGATCCCGGTGGTGTTCGCGCTGGCCGGCGACTTCTCGGTCAGGGAGAAGGCGATCGTGGCCGGCTGCCTGCTGGCCACGATCCCGCTCTACGTGTTCGTCGGCCGGCCGGGCATCCTCGCGGAGGACCGGCGCAGGAGCGTGCTCTACGTGGCGCTGCTGGTCGTGCTGTTCACCCCGGCCGCGCTGACGATCCCCGCGATCTCGTTCTCGCTGTTCGGGCTCTGCTCCATGTGCTACCTGGCGCTGCCCGCCAAAGAGGCGACGATCGCCAGCATCGTGTTGTGGACGGGCCCGGCGATCACGGTGGCCGACCGGGAGGATCCGCTGGGCTCGGCCTTCAACCTGATCGTGGTCATGACGGTCGTTGTGTTCTTCTCCTGGACCATGGGGCTGTGGATCGAGCGGATCACCAAGCAGAGCAAGGAGCGAGCGGCGCTGATCGAGGAACTTGAGGCGAGCAGGGCCGAGGTGGCCAGGCTCTCGGCCGAGCGCGGGGCGCAGGCCGAGCGCGAGCGGCTGGCCGGGGAGATCCACGACACGCTGGCCCAGGGGTTCACCAGCATCATCATGCTCGTGCGGGCGGCGCAGCGGCAGCCGGATCCGGCCCGGCATCTGGCGCTGGCCGTACGGACGGCGCAGGAGAACCTGGCCGAGGCGCGCGCGTTCCTGTCGGCGCTCGCGCCCGCGCCGCTCGACGACGCCTCGCTCGTCGAGGCGTTACGGCGGATCACCGAGCGGATGGGCGACGAGATCGGGATCGGCGCGCGCTTCGAGGCGTGCGGCGCGGCGCGGCCGCTGGCCACCCGCACCGACGTGGTGCTCATCCGCGCGCTGCAGGAAGGGCTGGCCAACGTGCGCAAGCACGCCGCCGCGCGGGACGTGCGCGTGGCTCTGGAGTACGGCGAGCGGCAGGTACGCCTGAGCGTGGCCGACGACGGAAGAGGATTCCGGGAGGAGAGCGTCGGCTTCGGCCTGCGTACCATGCGCGGCAGGGTCGAGCAGGCGGGCGGCACGCTGACGCTCACCAGCACGCCGGGCGCGGGGACGACGCTGACCGTGGAGGTGCCGGCGTGATCAAGCTCCTGATCGTGGACGACCATCCGGTGGTCAGGGAGGGCCTGCGCGGCATGCTGGACGGCGACCCCGGCCTCGACGTGGTCGGCGCCGCCTCCTCCGGCGACGAGGCGGTCGTGCGGGCCCGTGAGATGGCCCCCGACGTGGTGCTCATGGACCTGCGCATGCCCGGCGGCGACGGCGTGAGCGCGACCGGCCGCATCCTGGCGGACCGCCCGGGGGTCCGGGTGATCGTGCTGACGACGTACGAGAGTGACCAGGACATCGTGCGCGCGGTCGAGGCCGGCGCGGCGGGCTACCTGCTGAAGGACACCAGCGCCGAGGACCTGGTGGCGGCCGTTTACGCGGCGGCCAGGGGCGAGACTGTGCTGTCGCCGTCGGTGGCGACCAAGCTGGTGACGCGGATGCGCGGCCCGGTGCAGCAGGCGCTGACGCCGCGTGAGGCGGAGGTGCTGGCGCTGGTGGCGCGCGGGCTGACCAACGCCGAGGTGGGCCGCCGGTTGTTCATCAGCGAGACCACGGTGAAGACGCACCTGCTGCGGATCTTCGGCAAGCTCGGCGTCTCCGACCGTACGGCGGCGGTCACGACGGCCATGGAGCGCGGTCTGTTGTAAGCGTTGATTTACCGGCTTATCGTGGCGGCCATGACGACGCTGACGTTCGACTCCCTGAACCCCGCGACCGGCACGGTCGTGGGCAGCCATCCCAAGCAGGGCCAGGAGGCGGTCCACGCCGCCGTCGGCCGCGCGGAGGAGGCGGCCGCCTGGTGGGCGGGCCTGGGCGCGGCCGAACGGCGCCGCCGGCTGCTCGACTACAAGGCCGTCATCACGCAGAACCTCAGGCAGCTGGCCACGCTCGTCCACGAGGAGACCGGCAAGCCGGTGGGCGACGCCACGCTGGAGATCGTGCTGGCGATCACCCACATCGACTGGGCGGCGCGCAACGCGGCCAAGGTGCTCGGCCGCCGCCGGGTCTCCCCCGGCATGGTCGGCCTGAACCTGGCCGCCACGCTGGAGTACCTGCCGCTGGGCGTCGTCGGCGTGATCGGCCCGTGGAACTACCCGGTCTTCACGCCGATGGGCTCGATCGCGTACGCGCTCGCGGCCGGCAACGCGGTCGTCTTCAAACCCAGTGAACTCACCCCCGGCGTCGGGGTACGGCTGGCCGAACTGTTCGCCGAGTCGGTACCCGAGCACCCGGTCCTGCAGACGGTGACCGGCCTGGGCGAGACCGGCGCGGCCCTGGCGGGCGACCCGAGGGTCAAGAAGATCGCCTTCACCGGCTCGACCGCCACCGCCAAGCGGGTCATGGCGGCCTGCGCGCAGAACCTCACGCCGATCGTGGCCGAGTGCGGCGGCAAGGACGCCTTCATCGTGGACGCCGACGCCGACCTGAAGGCGGCGGCCGACGCGTGCCTCTGGGGCGCGCTGTCCAACGCCGGCCAGACCTGCGTGGGCGTGGAGCGGGTCTACGTGGTGGACGCGGTGTACGAGCCGTTCATGCGGGAGCTGGCCGAGCGGGCGAGCACGGTCAAGGCGGGCAAGGACTACGGTCCGATCACCATGCCGGGTCAGATGGACATCATCCGCCGGCACATCGACGAAGCCACCAAGTCCGGAAAAGTCGTGACTGGTGGCCTGGAGTCGGTCCGCGCGCCGTTCGTAGACCCCGTCATCGTCGAGGACGTGCCCGAGGACTCCCCCGCCGTGCGCGAGGAGACCTTCGGCCCGACCATCACCGTGCGCCGCACCCGTGACGCGCGGGAGGCGCTGGAGCTCGCCAACGCCTCGGCGTACGGGCTGGCCGGAACGATCTTCTCGAAGAACACCCGGCGGGCCATGGAACTGGCCAGGCTGATGCGCAGCGGAATGACCGCGATCAACTCAGTCATCTCCTTCGCGGGCGTTCCCGCGCTACCCTTCGGTGGGGTCGGTGACTCGGGGTTCGGCCGCATCCACGGCGCCGACGGACTGCGCGAGTTCGCCAGGCCCAAAGCCATCTCACGGCAGCGCTTCGCGATGCCCGGGATGAACCTTACGTCCTTCTCCCGGGGCGCCGACGAGCTTGAGCGGCTGATCAGGCTTGTCACGTTCTTGCACGGACGACGTAAGAGGTGATCTGCGCGCTCTTTCCGAATACAGATCATCCGTCCATAATTATGTGCTCTGGGGGCCACGATCATGTTGGACGGGTGGAATGTGAACCGGTCTTACCGGGGAATGTCGGCTGAGCAAAGGCTGGCAGACAGACGCGAGCGGCTGATGACAGCTGCGTACACGCTCTACGCTAAGCCGGGCTTCTCGGCTACAACGATCGAAAGGCTGTGTTCTGAGGCGCGGATCTCCAACCGGGCGTTCTACGAATGTTTCGGCGGGCGCGAGGAACTCCTTCAGGCGCTCCACGAACGCTGCGTCGAGGAAAGCCTCGCCGTCGTCGCCAAAGCGTTGCAGGATGCGCCTCAGACGCTCGACGGGAGAATCGGCGCGGGAGTGCGCGCCTATATGGAATTCGCCACGGCCGACTGGCGCCGTGCCCGCATCATGCACCTGGAGGTGCGCAGGTCGGGAGATGTGCTGGCGGCATCCCGGCAGCGCGCCGTGGCCTCCTTCGCCAGGCTCGTGGAGGAGGCCTCCGCCGAATTCCCGCAGGCGGCGAAGATCGATCGGCATCTGCTGGCGCTCGGCGTGATTGGAGCGCTGCAAGAACTTCTCATCGAATGGATCCTCGCCGAGGAGCCGAAGGAACTCGAAGAGCTGGTCCAAGTCGCTGTTCACATCTGTGGACGGGCACTCGGTGCGTCGTGAGCATTTGATGACAGACCGTGATTCCATGGCGGAGTGCGCCGGGGGATAATCACGCCGCTAATCGGCATCTGCGTAGCTTTGGGAACGGCGGCGTGCGGCAACGTCACGGCACAACCATTGCCCGGCAGGCTCGGTTTGTCCGCACCCGTCAGCCCTCGGCCCAGCGAAACAAGTACACGAAAGTCGCCCTCCCCCGGAGGGCGGAGTTCGTGGTGCGCGGAGAACAGCTGCCGCCTGCGCCGGGGAGAACGCCCGCCCCAGTTCGTGGTGATCTCCTTCGACGGGGCGGGAGTGGACGGCCAGGACTGGTTCCCGGTCTTCCGCAGGGCCGCCGAGCGCCACCAGGCCAAGCTGACGTTCTTCCTGTCGGGCGTCTACCTGCTGCCCGCCGACCGGCGCGAGCTGTACCGGCCGCCCGGACGCCCGCGCGGCAGCTCCGACATCGGCTTCCAGCGCCCCTCCAGGATCGCCGGCCAGGCGGCCGAGCTCACCGCCGCCTGGAACTCGGGCCACGAGATCGGCACACACTTCAACGGCCACTTCTGCGGCCCGACCGGCGTCTCCTCGTGGTCGGCCGCCGACTGGCGCAGCGAGATCGACCAGTTCTACGGCCTCGTCGAGAACTGGCGGCGCAACTCCGGCCGCACCGACCTGCCCGAGCTGCCCTTCCGCATCCGCGAGGCGGTGTCCGGCGGCCGCACGCCCTGCCTGCAGGGCGACCGCGAGGCGATGTTCACCGCCTTCAAGAAGTACGGCTGGCGCTACGACGCCTCAGGCACCGGCGAGGTCCGCTGGCCGCGCAGGCGCTCGGGGCTGTGGCAGTTCCCGCTGCCCAGCATCCCGCTGCCCGGCAGCACGACGCGCGTGCTCGGCATGGACTACAACTTCTTCACCGTGCACAGCGGCGCCCGCAGCGGCGAACGGCACAACTGGCGGCGCTGGCAGCGCCAGACCACCGAGGCCTACGTCGGCGCGGTGCGGCGCTCATTCCGCGGGGATCGCGCCCCGGTCTTCATCGGCAACCACTTCGAGACGTGGAACGGCGGCATCTACATGCGGGCGCTGATCACGCTCATGGAGGAGGTCTGCACGCGTAACGCCGTCAGATGCGTCTCCTTCGAGCAGCTTGCCGGCTGGCTGGACGCCCAGACCCCCGCGACGCTGGCCCGGCTCCGGGCCCAGACGTAGAAACCGAAACGTAGAAGCCGAGACGTAGAACCCGTCAGGCCACCGCGGCGGCGGGCACCTCCACGTGCAGGACCCTGTTCAGCCGGGTCACCGCGAGCACCCGCATGATCCGGGGCGGCACCCGGCGCAGGACCAGGCGGCGTTCCGCGGCGAGCGCGCGCCGATGCGTGCCCACGAGCACCCCGAGGCCGGTGGCGTCGATCATCTCCAGCTTGGAGAGATCCAGGACGAGATCGCCCGTGCCCGAGTCCACCGCGTCGTGCAGCCGCTGGCGCAGCCCCGCCGAGGTCCCGGCGTCCAGCCGGGAGCCGATCCGCACCACCTGGGCCCCAGGCTTACCCCGGACGCGCATGCCACCTCCTCAACCCACGCTCCGCGATGATCGTCACGCAACGTCGCTTTACCCTGCCACAACGGCACTAGTAACAAAGAACTACCCGCTTAGCGAGGCACTACCGCTTTCAGCGTGAATTCCCCATCACCATTCGGCAACGCCGTCAGCTTCCCGCCCACGGCGGCCAGCCGCTCGTTCAGGCCGCTCAGCCCGCTGCCGAGGTCGAGGGCGCGCCTGCGGGCCACGCCGTCGTTGCGGACCTCCAGCGTCGCGTCGTCGCCGGTGAAGCGCAGGGTGATGGCGCAGAATCCGGCCGTGGAGTGCTTGAGCACGTTGGTCACCGCCTCGCGCACCACGTACGCGAAGACCCGGGCCACCTCCGTCGGCACCTCCCGGTAGGGCAGGTTCAGCTCGCACCGCACGCCGGCCGCCTCCAGCACGCTCTTGACGCTCAGCAGTTCCGCGGGCAGATCCAGCTCCCGGTAGCCGCGCACCGCCTCACGCAGCTCGCGCAGCGCCTTCCTGGTCAGGTCGCGGACCTCGGTCATCTCCGCCTTGGCCGCTTCCACGTCGGCGTCGGCCAGCCGTACGGCCAGCTCCGACTTGACCGCGAGCGCGGAGAGCTGATGCCCGACGAGGTCGTGCAGGTCGCGGGCGAAGCGCAACCGCTCCTCGGCGACCGCGAGCTGCGACTGGGCCTCCTTGGCCTCGTGCGCCCTCGCGGCGAGCAGCCAGATCCACACCCACAACCGGTTGGACAGCGGGGCCATCATGCAGATGAGCAGGTAGGTGACGGCGGCCACCGTGATCCCGGCCGCCACCGGGGTGTCCTCGGACACGAAGACCGCCCGCCCGGCCACCGTCCAGAAGGCCGCCAGCGCGGTGACGGCCAGCCAACTGCCGAGCATCAGCAGGAACATGGTCCGCCGCCGGACCCCCACCACCGCCACCGACAGCCACGCCATCGGGACGAAGCCCCAGCCGGCCACGTCGGCGCCGCTGATCGCGCAGGCGGCGAAGGCCAGGACGCCGGCGGCCACGACGTCCCTGACCGGGTAGCGACGCTCGAAGACGGCGTCGCTGACGCGCAAATAGAGCCAGCTGAAGGCGACCGCCATGAGCAGCGCGGGCCCGACCTGCCACAGATCCGCCCGCCCGGTAGCCAGCGTGGCGACGGAGTTGAGCAGGATGACCAGCCACATGGCGCCGAGTGTCGAGTTCAGCACCAGGCGGGTCATGCGGCGGGCCCGCGTCAGCTCATCCATCTACTTCGCGCGCAGCACGTCGCCGAGCTTGACCTTGGCCCCGGTACGCAGCACCGCCCGCTCGTAGACCTTGGCGCCGACGGACAGCATGCCGAGCACCGCGCCCACCATCAGCACGGCCGCCAGGGAGACCTCCCACAGGGGCACCTCGGCGGCGGCCAGGCGCACCGGCATGACGATCGAGGAGAAGGGCGGGATGATCGAGACGATCTGCGCCAGCGTGCCGGTCGGCTGGTTGGCGGCGAAGAAGCCCACGAGGTAGGTGACCATGATGAGCATGGTCATCGGGGTCAGCGTGTTGCCGACCTCCTCCTGCCGGGAGACCAGGGAGGCCAGGGAGGCGGCCAGCGTGGCGTAGAAGGCGTACCCCAGGATGAACCACACCAGCACCCAGGTCACGATCATCGGCATCCCGGGCGGGAAGTCCATGGCCAGACCCGAGGCGAACGCGGCCACGAGACCCGCGGCCAGTGTCACGGCCAGGTTGATGACGCCGATCACACCCAGGCCGACGATCTTGCCGCCGAGCAGCTGCCAGGGCCGCAACGAGGCGAACAGGATCTCCACGATCCTGCTGCCCTTCTCCTCGACCACGCCCATGGCCACCATCATGGCCTGCCCGATGACCAGCATGAACAACACGATGACCAGCACGGTCGCGATGCCCGCGCGGGCGGCCTGGTAGCGGGTGTCGGCGCCCACCGACTCCATGGCCAGCGGCGGGATGTTCACCCCGGCCGCGCCGAGCCGCGCCTCGCGGTTGACGCTCTGGAGCAGGATGCCGAGCTCGGTCTCGATCTCACCGTCGGTCAGCACCTTCGTGCCGTCCACGAGCACCGCCTCGACGTCGCCGTCGAGCAGCGCCTTCTTGGCGGCCCCGGCGTCGGCGTACTTGCGCCACTCGAACTCGATGTCGGGGGCCGCCGCCTTGAGCGGTAGCTGCTGGGAGTTGACCGTGCCCAGCGTGTAGGAGTCGGGGCCGCCCATGAGCTTGGGGGCGAAGGCGAGGCCGGCCATGATGACCACGGTGACGATCAGGCCGATGATGAAGGCCTTGGTGCGCAGCTGTGTCGAGATCTCCCGACGCGCCACCAGGAGCAGGGAGTTCATGCCACGGCCTCCTTGAAGATCTCGGTGAGGGTGGGGTGCTCGACCCCGAAGTGCTCGACGTGTCCGGCCTTGATGGCGCGGTGCAGGATCTCCTGGTCCTCGCCGGACTCGATGAGCAGCACGTTCCGGTCGCCGGTGACCGTGAGCCGCCCCGGCAGGCCGTCGGCCCAGCCGGGCTGGGCGTCGCGCACGACGACGCGCAGCGTGCTGCTCTCGGCCGCGCGCAGCTCCTCGACGGTGCCGCTGGCCACCATGCGCCCGGCGGAGACGATGCCGACCGCGTCGCACAGCCGCTCCACCAGCTCAAGCTGGTGGCTGGAGAAGATCACCGGCACGCCGCCCCTGCACCGCTCCTGCAGCACTCCGGCCAGCGCGTCGACCGCGATCGGGTCCAGGCCGGAGAACGGCTCGTCGAGCACGAGCACCTCGGGGTCGTGCACCAGGGCCACGGCCAGCTGCACGCGCTGCTGGTTGCCCAGGGAGAGCGCCTCGACGGCGTCCGCGCGCCGCTCGGTGAGCGAGAGCCGCTCCAGCAGCTCGTCGGTGGCCTGGCGGGCCTTCGGCTGGCTCAGCCCGTGCAGGCGGCCGAAGTACTCGACCTGCTCGCCGACCCGCATCTTCTGGTAGAGCCCGCGTTCCTCGGGCATGTACCCGAAGTTCCGCCGGTCGGCGGCGCCGAGCGGACGGCCCTGCCAGACGACCTCGCCGGCGTCGGGCCTGAGCACCCCCATGACGATCCGCATGGTGGTCGTCTTCCCGGCGCCGTTGGCGCCGACGAACCCGAACATCTCGCCGGGCCGTACGGCGAAGGCCACCCCGTCCAGGGCGACCTTCTCCGCGTACCGCTTGCGCAGATCCCTTATCTCCAGCATGCGTCCATGGTGCTGGCTGGGCGGTTCATCCAGGTAGTCGTGGAAATCACTGGCTGGAAATGCAAGGTGCGTGCGCTTCGGATGACATTTGTCATCCCGGTGCGCCGCCATGTGGACGCCCTTTGTCGGGAGCCCCCCGGCTGTGGCAGTCTCCGCAGTTGGACGCGCCAGAACGACACCGACCAACCCCTGCCGAGGCCAGCCACATGACCGCCAGTTTCCACCCGGACGGCTCCCCGCTCCGGTTCACCCACCCCGACCTGCCCGGCCACCCCTTCCTCCTGCAAGAGGGCGCCGACCGCTGGCACACGCCAGCCCACCGATGGGGCAGCGGCTTCGCGATCACCTCGCGGGGCTCGGGCCGCTGGAACGCCGCCTCCGGCACCCACGAGCCCGTCCCCGGCCTCACGCTGACGATCGCCAGAACCACCGGCGAGACCGCCCTCACCGAGACCTACACCTGGCTCAACACCGGCGACTCCCCGCTCACGCTCGGCTCGCTGGCCGTCTCCCTGCCGATCAGGGACGTCTACGACGACGCCGAGGACGCGCTCACCCGCGCCTGCCACGCCCACGTCTGGACCGGCGGCGCCTGGTCCTGGGTGCTGGCCCAGCCGATGAGCGGCGAGGGCCCGGTTCTGGGCACGATCGTGCGCGAGGGCGCGCTGTGGGCCTACTCGGTCGAGTCCAGGAACATCGGCTCCGGCTCCAACGTCCGCGGCCACATCCTGCTCCACGTCACCGACCACGCCAGGAACCCCCAGGCGTTCGGCGGGCAGCCCGAGATCGTGCTGGAGCCCGGCCGGGCGTACGTGCTGCGGCTGGAGACGGGCTTCCACGACACCGTCGAGGCGTTCCTGGCCGCGACCCGCCCGCCGGTGGCCATCGACCGGCTGGTCGCCGAGACGGGGCGGACGCTGCGCGTGGGCGATCGGGAGATCACCTCGCACGAGCACGGGGCGCTGCACGTCGAGCTGCCGGGCGGCAGCCGTACCGCGGTGTTGTTCCACCTGCCACGGCGCGAGCTGGTCGAGCGGCGGGTCGCCCGCGTCCTGGCCGACCACCGGCCCCTGCACCTCGACGCGCCGGAACGCCACGCCTTCGTCCCCTACGACAACGCCACCGGCCTCACCCAGCCCACCAACGGCTGGGGCGACTGGACCGACGGCGCCGAGCGGCTGGCCATGCCCACGCTGCTCCAACAGGCCAGGCTGCGCGGCTGGGGCGACGCGGCGGCGATCGACGAGGCGCTGCACGGCTGGTCGGCCTTCGCCCGCGCCTGGCTGGTGGAGGAGGACGGCACCGTCCGCCGCGGCAGCCACTTCCCCGAGCGCGAGCCGCGCCTGTACAACTTCCCCTGGCTGGCCCACTTCTTCGCCGACCAGTTCAAACTGTACGGCGAGGCCGCCGACCTCGACCTGGCCGCCCGCATCGTCGAACGCGCCTACACCCTGGGCGCCATCGACCACCTGCTGCTCGGCTTCCCCGAGGTGATCCTCCAGGTGGCCGGTCAGCTCGACGAGAACGACCAGCCCGCACGGGCCGCAGGACTGCGCGACTCCCTGGCCAAGCACGCCGCCCACTTCGCCCGCCTCGGCCACGCCCTGCCCAGCCACGAGGTCAACTACGAGCAGTCGATGGTGGCGCCGCTGGTGTCCCTGCTGGCCGCCGACGGCGACCACCCCGAGGCGCTGGAGCGGGCGCTGCGCTGGCTACGCGCCTTCGGCGGCCCCCAGCCCCACGTACGGCTGCGCGACATCGGCATCCGGCACTGGGACGGCTTCTGGTTCGGCCGCGACCGGCTCTACGGCGACGTCTTCCCGCACTACTGGAGCGTGCTGACCGCGGTGGCCCTGTCCCAGGTGGGCGAGAAGGAGAGGGCCGAGGCCATCTTCCGCGCCAACCTCGTCAACTACACCGCCGACGCCTCGGCCACCTGCGCGTTCGTGATGCCGAGCTGTGTGGAGGGGCTGCCAGCGCACCGGCCCGACCCGCTCGCCAACGACCAGGACTGGGCGCTCACGCTGTGGCTCCGCAGTACCCATGAAGAGTGAGATCCTGGGTCCATGACCCGAGCAGACAAGGACAAACCCGTCGTCCTCTCCAAGATCTACACCCGCACCGGGGACGACGGGACGACCGCGCTCGCCGACATGAGCCGCGCCCCCAAGACCGACCCCCGCCTGGCCGCCTACGCCGACGCGGAGGAGGCCAACGCGGCGATCGGCCTGGCCCTGTCGTTCGGCACGCTGGCGCCGGAGATCGCGCAGGTGCTGGGCCGTGTCCAGAACGAGCTCTTCGACCTGGGCGCCGACCTGGCGACGCCGGTGGTGGCCGAACCGGAGTTCCCGCCGCTGCGGGTCGAGGCGTCCTACGTCGAGTGGCTGGAGGAGCGGTGCGACGCCTTCAACGCCCAGCTCAAACCGCTGCGCAGCTTCATCCTGCCCGGCGGCGACCCCGCCACCGCCCAGCTCCACGTGGCCCGCGTGACGGTCCGCAGGGCCGAACGCACGGCCTGGGCCGCCCTGGAGACGCACGACGACATCAACCCGCTGACCGCCAAGTACCTGAACCGGCTGTCGGACCTGCTGTTCATCCTGTGCAGGATCGCCCACGACGGCTCCGAGATCCTCTGGAAGCCGGGCGGCACCCGCTAGGCGACGTCGAGGTAGGCGCTGGGCGGAGCCGACTCCAGCCACGCCAGGAAGCCCGTCAGGGCGTCCGCGCTCATCGCCAGCGACACCGGGCCGCAGTCGATGGCGTACAGGTCGTCGTCGAGCGGGCGGCGGTCGGAAACGACGAGGCCGCGCCTCGCGATCGCGTGGCGCGGCCTCAGTCGCACTCCGATGAGCGGGATCCAGTGGAGCTCCCCGTCGGCGTAGCGGGCTACCCCGCTGCGCCAGGAGCCGGACCCCTGCCGCAGCCGGCAGGGCACACTCCCGCGCGTGCGCGCGAGCACCAGCCCGCGCAACACGATCAGGGCGGCGAACAGCAGCACACCGATCAATACCGTCAGCGCTGCCGCCATCGCCGCCCCCAAATGATCAGACGTCCTCGCCGGCCGCCTTCAGCCGAGCCCGCGCACGCTTGGCCTCGACTGCCGCGTCGGCATCCTCCTGGTTGCTCTCGATCGAGGCCTGAGCCCGCTCAAGAGCGTCGCGCGCAGCCGCGACGTCGACCTCGGAACCGAGCTCGGCCACCTCGGCGAGCACGGAGACCTCGTCGTCGGCCACGGAGATGAAACCCCCGTGGACCGCGGCGACCAGATCGCCCTCGCCCTCCCGCTTCACGCGCAGCACGCCGCCCTCGACGAGGACGCCGAGAACGGGTGCGTGTTGCGGCATAATACCGATCTCGCCGTCCACGGTCTTGGCAATCACCATGTCGGCCTCGCCCGACCAGATCTCACGCTCTGGCGAGACAACCCCTACGCGTAGCTTGGCCACGTTAGGTTCCCTTCCGGTCTCAAGATGCCGGTATCAGCGCTTGCTGACACCGGCATCGTCGGGCGATCAGCGCTCGAGTTCCTTGGCCTTCGCCACGGCCTGCTCGATGCCGCCGACCATGAAGAACGCCTGCTCGGGCAGGTGGTCGTACTCACCGGCGCACAGCCCCTTGAAGGAGGCGATGGTCTCGTCCAGCGGCACGTTCTCACCCGGCTGACCGGTGAACGCCTCGGCGGCGTACATCGGGTGCGACAGGAAACGCTCGATGCGGCGGGCCCGGTTGACCGTGACCTTGTCCTCTTCGGACAGCTCGTCGATACCGAGGATCGCGATGATGTCCTGCAGCTCCTTGTACTTCTGCAGGATGCGCTTCGTCTCCTGGGCCACCGCGTAGTGCTCGGCGCCGACGATCTGCGGGTCGAGGATGCGGGAGCTGGAGTCGAGCGGGTCCACCGCGGGGTAGATGCCCTTCTCCGAGATCGGCCGCGACAGAACGGTCTGCGCGTCGAGGTGCGCGAACGCGTTGTGCGGAGCCGGGTCGGTGATGTCGTCCGCGGGCACGTAGATCGCCTGCATGGAGGTGATCGAGTGACCACGCGTCGAGGTGATGCGCTCCTGGAGCACACCCATCTCGTCGGCCAGCGTGGGCTGGTAACCCACGGCGGACGGCATGCGGCCGAGCAGGGTGGAGACCTCGGAACCGGCCTGCGTGAAGCGGAAGATGTTGTCGATGAACAGAAGCACGTCCTGCTTCTGCACGTCGCGGAAGTACTCCGCCATCGTCAGCGCCGACAGGGCCACGCGCAGACGGGTGCCCGGGGGCTCGTCCATCTGGCCGAAGACGAGCGCGGTGTCCTTGAGGACGTCCGCCTCCTCCATCTCCAGCCAGAGGTCGTTGCCCTCACGGGTACGCTCGCCGACGCCCGCGAAGCAGGACGTACCACCGAAGTTACGCGCGACTCGGCGGATCATCTCCTGGATCAGAACGGTCTTGCCGACACCGGCGCCACCGAACAGACCGATCTTGCCGCCCTGCACGTACGGGGTCAGCAGGTCGATGACCTTGATGCCGGTGACCAGCATCTCGGTACGCGACTCAAGCTGGTCGAACGCCGGGCTGGGGCGGTGGATGCCCCACTTCTCGGTGACCTTCAGGGAGGAGGTCGGCACGTCGAGGGACTCGCCGAGCGCGTTCCACACGTGACCCTTGACGACGTCGCCGACGGGCACCGAGATCGGCTCGCCGGAGTCGGTGACGGCGGAGCCGCGCACCAGGCCGTCGGTGGGCTGCATGGAGATGGCGCGGACCAGGTTGTCACCCAGGTGCTGGGCGACCTCCAGGGTCAGCTTCTTCGTCTCGCCGCCGAGCGTGACCTCGACGTTCAGCGCGTTGTAGATGTCGGGCATCGCCTCGACGGGGAACTCCACGTCGACGACGGGACCGTTGACACGAGCCACACGGCCCGTGCCGGTCGTGGTCTCAACAGCCTCTGCAGTCATTTCACTCTTTCCCCGCTGCGGCGTCGGCCAGCGCGTTGGCGCCACCGACGATCTCGCTGATTTCCTGGGTGATCTCGGCCTGGCGAGCCTGGTTCATCTGCTGGGTCAGAACCCGCATCAGCTCGTTGGCGTTGTCCGTCGCGGACTTCATCGCGCGCCGGCGCGCGGCCTCCTCGGAGGCCGCCGACTGCAGCAGCGCGGTGAAGATACGGGACTCGACGTAGCGCGGCAGCAACGATTCCAGCACGTCGCCCGCGGTGGGCTCGAACTCGAAGTACGGCGGGATCGTGTCCGTCGCCGTGGCCTCGGTCTCCTCGATCTCAAGCGGCAGGATGCGCTTGACCACCACGTTCTGGGTGAGCATCGAGACGAACTCGGTCGAGACGATGTGGATCTCGTCGATCCCGTTGTCGTCCTTGAACGAGTCGATCAGCTCGCCCGCGATGGTCTTGGCGTCGGCGTAGGAGGGCTTCCTGGAGAAGCCGACCCACTGACCGCCCATCGAACGCGCGCGGAAGGAGTGCCAGGTGACACCCTTGCGGCCGGTCACGAACGGGATGACTTCGAGCCCGCGGCCCGCCAGCAGCCCGCGCAGGGCCTCGGCCTCGCGCAGGACGTTGGCGTTGAAGCCGCCACAGAACCCGCTGTCGCTGGTGACGATGAGGACGCCCGCCTTGGCGGGGTTCTCCTTCGCCACCGTCAGGGGATGGTCGACGCTCGCCGCGTTGCTGACGACGCCCGTGACGGCGCGAGTGATCTCACGCTCGTACGGCAGCGCCGCGTGCATCCGCTGCTGCGCCCGCACGATCCGTGAGGAGGCGATGAGCTCCTGGGCGCGCGTGATCTTGGCGGTCGAGGTGACCGACTTGATCCGCCGCCGCAGCAGCCTTAGCTGGGCACCCATGGCCTACTTCTTCTCCGCCGGCCGGACGACCTTCTTGATCTTCTCCTGGCCGACCTCGTCCGCGTCCAGCGGCGCGACCGGCTCGTCCTTGATCAGAAGCTCACCCGAGGAGGTGGTGAAGCCCTTCTTGAACTCCGTCACGCTGTCCTTGAGCGCGGTGACGGTGTCGTCCGACAGCTCGCGGGTCTCCCGGATGCTGTCGAAGATGCCCTTGTGCGCGCTCTGGATGTAGTCGAGGAACTCCGACTCGAAGCGGCGGATGTCCTCGACCGGGACCTCGTCGAGCTCACCGGTGGTGCCGGCCCACACCGACACGACCTCGCGCTCCAGCGAGAACGGGCTGTACTGGGGCTGCTTGAGCAGCTCGACCAGGCGCAGACCACGCTCGAGCTGAGCCTTGGAGGCGGCGTCGAGGTCGGAGGCGAACGCGGCGAACGCCTCCAGGTCGCGGTACTGCGACAGGGCCAGACGGAGCGTACCGGCGACCTTGCGCATCGCCTTGGCCTGCGCGGAACCACCGACTCGGGAGACGGAGATACCGACGTTGATGGCAGGGCGGACACCGGCGTTGAACAGGTCGGTCTCGAGGAAGACCTGGCCGTCGGTGATGGAGATGACGTTGGTCGGGATGAACGCCGAGACGTCGTTGCCCTTGGTCTCGATGATCGGCAGACCGGTCATCGAGCCGCCGCCCATGTCGTCGGAGAGCTTGGCGCAGCGCTCCAGCAGGCGGGAGTGGAGGTAGAAGACGTCGCCGGGGAAGGCCTCACGGCCCGGCGGGCGGCGCAGCAGGAGGGAGACCGCGCGGTAGGCGTCAGCCTGCTTGGTCAGGTCGTCGAAGACGATCAGGACGTGCTTGCCCTGGTACATCCAGTGCTGGCCGATGGCCGAACCGGTGTAGGGGGCGAGGTACTTGTAGCCTGCGGCGTCGGACGCGGGAGCGGCCACGATGGTCGTGTACTCCAGCGCGCCCGCCTCCTCCAGGCGAGCCCTGACCTGCGCGATCGTCGAGCCCTTCTGGCCGACCGCGACGTAGACGCAGCGCACCTGCTTCTTCGGGTCGCCCGAGAGCCAGTTGTCGCGCTGGTTGAGGATGGTGTCCACGGCGATCGCGGTCTTGCCCGTGCCACGGTCGCCGATGATCAGCTGACGCTGGCCACGGCCGATCGCGGTCATGGCGTCGATCGCCTTGATGCCGGTGGCGAGGGACTCCTTCACCGGCTGGCGCTGGACGACACTGGGCGCCTGGAGCTCAAGGGCGCGCAGGCCCTCGGACTCGATGTGGCCCTTGCCGTCGAGCGGGTTGCCCAGGGGGTCGACCACGCGGCCGAGGAAGTTGTCGCCGACGGGCACGGACAGGACCTCGCCCGTCCGGCGGACCGTCTGGCCTTCTTCGATCTTGCTGAAGTCGCCCAGGATAACGACACCGATCTCGCGGGTGTCGAGGTTCAGTGCCAGACCGCGCGTGCCGTCCTCGAACTCGAGCAGTTCGTTCGCCATCGCCGAGGGAAGGCCGGAGACGTGGGCGATGCCGTCGCCACAGTCGACGACGGTCCCGATCTCCTCGCGCGCGGCGCCTTCCGGTTCGTACGCCTGGACGAAGCGCTCAAGCGCGTCCCGGATCTCGTCCGGCCGGATCGTAAGCTCCGCCATCTCTACTCTGTCTCCCTATTCGCCTTAGCCGGCCAGCCGGCGGCGGACTTCTTCGATTCGTCCCACAATGGTGGTGTCGATGATCTCGTCGCCGATGCGGACCGAGAATCCACCGAGCACACGCGGATCCACCTCGACGTTCAGGTGCACGTCGCGGCCGTAGGAGCCGCGCAGCCACGCCGTCAGGCGCTGCTTCTGCTCCTCACTGAGCGCGACGGCGCTGCGCACCACCGCGACGAGGCGCTGACGCTGCTGAGCGACCAGCTGCCCGTACTCCTCGAGGCCACCCTCCAGATTACGTCCTCGCGGGTGCGCGGCCAGCTGTGTGACCAGACGCAGCGTGGACGGTGCGACCTTGCCGCCGAGCAGGTCCCGCAGCAGTTGCTGCTTGCCTTCGGCGGGCGCGGCCGCGTCGGTGAGAGCGAGGCGCAGTTCGGGGTTGGCGGCGACGATGCGGCCGAAGCGGAAGAGCTCGTCCTCCACGTCGTCCAGCTTGCCCTGCCCCTCGGCCTCGGCGGCGGCGGCGACCACGCCGAGCCGCTCCAGCACGTCGGTCAGGTCCCCGGCCCGCGACCACCTGGCCGCGACCGCGGCCTCGACGGTGCCGAGGGTCGCGTCGCCGACCTTGCCCTGGAGCAGGCCGCGGAGGGTCTCCGCCTTCTGCCCCGCGGGCCTGGCCGGGTCGGACAGGGCGCGGCGCAGACCGTGCTCGCGGTCGAGCAGATCGGTGACCGCGAACAGCTCGTCGGAGAGCGCGCCGAGGTCGGCGCTGCCGGCCGCGGCGTTGAAGCGCTCCTCGACCTCAGCCAGCGAGGTCCTGCTCAGACCCCTCATGTGTCGCTCCGCTCAGTGCGTCGGGTTCGCTCCGGCATCAGCGCACCGCCGCGGAGTTCTCGAGCTCGTCGAGGAACCGGTCGACGGTACGGCGCTGCCGGACCTCGTCCTCGAGGGACTCGCCGACGATGCGTCCGGCCAGGTCGGTCGACAGGCGGCCGATCTCGTTGCGGAGCGAGGCGAACGCCGCCTGGCGGTCGGCCTCGATCTGGGCGTGCGCCGCCTCGACGAGACGACGGGCCTCGGCCTGCGCCTCCTCGCGGAGCTCGGCCTTGATCTGCGCGGCCTGCTCACGAGCTTCCTCGCGCAGACGAGCCGCCTCATGCCGGGCCTCGGCCAGCTGGTCGCGGTACTGCTGCTGCAGCGCCTGCGCCTCGGCCTGGGCCTCTTCAGCCCTCTTGATGCCGCCCTCGATGGCGTCGGTCCGCTCGGCCAGAGTCTTCTGGACACGCGGGACGAGCACCTTGATGAGGAAGAAGGCGACAACGGCGAACGCGAAGATACCGACGACGAGCTCGTACGTGTGCGGCAGGAGGGGGTTGTACCCCTCCTCCGCAGCGAGGAGCGTAGCTGCCTTAGTCATGGGTGCAGCCTTTCGTCAGGGTGGTCTACGTCTTTACAGGTTGGCGAAGATGAACGGCGCGACCAGACCGATCAGAGCCAGGGCCTCGGTGAGAACGAAGCCGAGGAGCATGTTCTGGCGGATCAGACCGTACGCCTCCGGCTGGCGGGCAATGGCCTGCACGCCCTGACCGAAGATGATGCCGACGCCGATGCCGGGGCCGATGGCGGCGAGACCGTAACCGATGGCGGTGACGTTGCCGGAGACCTCAGCGAGAACGCTCATTGCTGTTTTCCTTTACTGGACGGCCGGTGAAGCGGAGTCTCACCGGTCACGGACTGTTCCGGTATGTGGTTCTCAGTGCTCCGCGTGCAGCGAGCCGCCGATGTACATCGAGGCCAGCATCGCGAAGAGGAATGCCTGCAGGAACTGGATGAACATCTCGAAGCCGGTGAAGATGATGGTCATCACCACACCGAGCACGCCGATCGGGGCGCCCAGCGGGGTCAGCTTCTCGAACAGGAACCAGAAGCCCACCATGCTGAAGAAGGCCAGCAGCATGTGACCGGCGAACATGTTGGCGAACAGTCGCACCGCGTGCGTGAAAGGCGCGATGATCATGTTCGAGAGAAACTCGATCGGGGCCAGCAGGAAGTAGATCGGCTTGGGAAGTCCCGGGGGGAACATCATGTTCTTGAAGTAGCCGATGGCGCCCTGGTGCTTGACGCCGAGATACACCTTGAGGATGTAGATGGTGATCGCGAGCACCGCGGGGAAGGCGATGTGGGAGGCGACAGGGAACTGGACGAAGGGCACGACGCCCATCAGGTTCCAGACCAGCACCAGGAAGAACATGGTCAGGAGCAGGCCCATCCAGCGGTCGGCGTCCTTGCCCAGGAAGGGCCGGGCGACCTGGTCGCGCACGAACATGTAGCCGTACTCGGCGACGTTCTGGATGCCCCTGGGCACGATCTTCGGCTTCGCGAAGGCCGCCCAGCAGAAGCCGATCACGATGATCGAGCTGAGGATCGCGAGGAGAACCGGCTTGGTGAACCAGGCGACCCCGGGAATGATCGGGGCAAGGTCGAACAGTGACTCGGGCGTCGGCGCCCCGAACTCGCCAGGAGTGTCGGCGGCCAGGACCGTCAGCGCATTCACGCGGCGTCCCCTTCAACGTCGTAGTGGATCACAAGGGTTTCCTCAGCGAAGCGATCGCCAGGTGGGGTCAGCGACCGTACTTCCGGTAGACCAGGTAGACGGCGAGAGCGACCCCCACGACAATGCCTATGGGGAAGAGCGCGGACGTGCCGAACCAGCGGTCCAGCAACCAGCCCGCACCGCCGTAGATCGCCATCCCGGAGAGAAGGTAGCTGGGAATCGACCACGCGGCGTTGGCGAAGTCCTGGCCGTCGTCTTCGGGCCGGCGCTTCTTCTCTTCGCTCATCGCGCGCCCGACGATAGCAGGCAAGCAGAGGACTAGTCATATCGGACCCGCCCCTTTACCTTGCTCATGAGTCGCCCTGGCCCGGGACTTTGGCGTCGGGGTCCACGTACAGCATCTTCGTCTTCACGAAGGCCCTGACTTCTGCCGCGGTCCACACGATCGTGCAGATCACGACGCTCCAGGCGAAGGCCCTCGGGTTCCACACGGTGGTGTCACCGAACGTGGAGAGCATGACCATGATGACGACGACTTTGACGAGGTAGCTGACCATGGCGGCGGCGGCCATCATCTGCGGGGAGATTCTGGCGGCGTAGGAGACGACCACCACGCTGATGCTGAAGAAGACACCGACCAGCGCGAGCCCGACCAGGGCTCCGATGACTCCCTTACCCCCCGCGAGGAAGAAGGCCACGATGGCGGCAACGGCGCCCACGACCAGCGTGGGCAGCGCGGCGCTTTTGAGTACGCGCACGTCGTTGGCCTGCATCGGTGCTCCCGTAGCGAGTTATCAAGCGAGCGTTTGCTACCCCCAGAGCCGGTGCGTCCGGGGGGCCTTGCTCGTGAAAGATATCACAAGCTCATGGAAGACCGCTTTTACCTGCCGTTTCTAGTTCGCGATCATGAACCGCCGGGGAACGCCTGGACCGTGTTGCGCTCCTGGTTGGGGGACGGGCGGCGTACCTGCTGGGTGACCTCGTCGAACGGCTGGATGACGGGCATCGGGCCGGTCGGCGGGCCGTCGTCGTCATCGCCGGAGTCGCCACGCGGGGCGGCGTGCGCGCCGCCGCGGCCGCGGAACCGGGGCAGCGCCATCATGACCAGCACGCCGAGTGCGAGCAGAATCACAATCGGGAAGAGCAGGATCGGCACCCCGAACACCGACATCGTCACCAGGCCGAAGGCGAACAGGACCGTCCACGCGTACATGATCAGGACCGTGCGGCGCTGCGAGTGGCCGATGTCGAGCAGCCGGTGGTGCAGGTGACCCCGGTCGGGCGCGAACGGGGACAGGCCGTGGGACGTGCGTCTGACCACGGCGGTGATCAGGTCGGTCAGCGGCAGGACCAGCACGGCCACCGGCAGCAGCAGCGGCACCAGCGTGCCGAACTTGTTGATGCCCTCGAAGGAGAACGGGTCGAGCGGGGTCACCGTGATGAGCGAGCCGGCCAGCACCAGGCCCAGCAGCATCGCGCCGGTGTCGCCCATGAAGATCTTGGCCGGGTGGAAGTTGTGCGGCAGGAAGCCGAGGCACATGCCGATGAGGATCGCGGTGATGGCGGCCGTGGTGTTGATGCGGTTCTGCTCGATGGCCTGGTCGAGGAAGATGGAGTACATCCAGGTGGCCGCCGCGGCGATGCCGACGATGCCGGCCGCCAGGCCGTCGAGCCCGTCGACGAAGTTCACCGCGTTGATGGCCACGACCACGATCAGGATCGTCAGCACCGTGCTCAGGTTGTAGTCGAGCACGTACGCGCCGCCCCAGCTGTCCGGCAGCGGGATCGAGGTCAGGCGCATGTCGAAGAAGACCATGACGCCCGCCGCCGCGATCTGGCCGCCCAGCTTGATGAAGGGGTCCATCCCCCACCAGTCGTCCAGGAAGCCGGTCAGCGTGATCACGCCGCCCGCCACGATCAGCGCCAGTGTGGTCTGGTCCTGCGACAGGACGTAGCCGGTGCGGTTGAGGTTGCCCGCCACCAGCAGGCCCGCGACCAGGCCGAAGTACATGGCGAGACCGCCCAGGCGCGGGGTCGGCGTGGTGTGCACGTCGCGCTCGCGAACCTCGGGCATCGCTCCGATGCGAATGGCAAAGCGACGGACCAGCGGCACGAGAAGAAACGTCACCGCTGCCGCGACCAACGCCATGAAGAGGTATTCGCGCACGGGCACCAGTTTCCCGGATCCTCCGGCCTACTGTGACCGGAAAACGACACAGAACAGCTTATAATTCGCTGAGATAAGGCTGGTGTATGACCAGCAGCTCCGAAACCCGTCTCCGCACTTCAGCGACAGTGTCCGGATATCTCACCGCCTGCGCCACGAGTGTTGCCACTTCTTTCAGCTCCTCGGGTCCCATGCCCTGCGTGGTGACGCAAGGCGTGCCGACCCTGACTCCTGACGTGACGGCAGGTGGTTCGGGATCATACGGGATCACGTTGCGGTTCAGGGTGATCGCGGCCGCCGCGCACCGGCGTTCCGCTTCCGCCCCGGTGACGCCCAGCCCCCGCAGGTCGATCAGCGCCAGGTGGCTGTCGGTGCCGCCGGACACCGGGCGCATGCCCTCCTCCGCGAGCGTGTCGCTCAGCGCCCTCGCGTTGTCGACCACCCGCCTGGCGTAGTCGGCGAACTTCGGCCGCAGCGCCTCGCCGAACGCCACCGCCTTCGCCGCGACGGCGTGCATCAGCGGCCCGCCCTGCACGAACGGGAAGACCGCCCGGTCCACCCGCGCCGCGACCTCGCGCGTGCAGAGGATGCCGCCGCCGCGCGGGCCGCGCAGCGCCTTGTGCGTGGTGAAGGTGACCACGTCCGCGTACGGCACCGCGCTCGGGATCACACCCCCCGCCATCAGCCCGATCGTGTGCGCCACGTCGGCCAGGAGCCAGGCCCCGACCTCGTCGGCGATGTCGCGGAAGATCGAGAAGTTGACCAGGCGCGGATAGGCCGTCGCGCCGCAGACGATCACCTTCGGCCGGTGGCGCAGGGCCAGCGCCCTGACTTCGTCGTAGTCGATGAGTTCGGTGTCGCGCCGCACGCCGTACGCGATCACGTCGAACCATTTTCCGGAGAAGTTCACCTTCGAACCATGCGTGAGATGACCGCCGTGCGGCAGCGCCATGGCCAGCATCGTGTCGCCCGGCTGCAGCAGCGCCGCGTACGCGGCCAGGTTCGCCGAGGCCCCCGAGTGCGGCTGGACATTCGCGTGCTCGGCCCCGAACAACTCCTTGGCCCGCGAGATCGCCAGCCGCTCCGCCCGGTCCACGACCTCGCAGCCGCCGTAGTAGCGGCGTCCCGGATAGCCCTCCGCGTACTTGTTCGTGAGGGTCGAACCCAGGGCGGCGAGCACGGCGGGCGAGGTGAAGTTCTCGCTCGCGATCAACTGGATCCCGCCGCGCACCCGGTCGAGCTCGTCGAGCAACACCTGGGCGATCTCGGGATCCTGCTGCTGCAGCAGGCCGAAGTCTGGCCCGTAGTAGGGCATTTTCTCAATGTACGCCCGTTTCCCTCACCCGACGCAGGTCCCCCTGGCACCACGCGCCGGAACGCCGTCAGGAGAAGGCATGCGGCGCCCCGGCAGAACTCGGCACCCAGCGCGGCGTGTCCGCGGCCTCGTCGCTGATCGCGGTCAGCACCGCCTGCCGGTAGAGGCCCAGCCGGGTACGCCACTCCGCGAGATCCTCGACGTAGCGCGCCCCCACCGGGGCGTCCCACGTCTGCGGGCTCCTGGCGAGCTGGTAGGCCTTGTCCAGAGCGCTCGTCAGCGACTCCAGCAGCGGCATGACGGCCTGCCAGGCGGTCACCAGGCGCTGGTACTCGGGATTGAACTCCCAGGCCCTCGGCTGGCCGTCCAGGGCGCCGGAGGCGGTGGCGGGCGGGGTCTCGCCGGGCTGGCGGGGCTGGGGGGCGGGCGGGTCCACGTACATCAGCGACTCCTCTCGCCCGGCTCCACCGCACCCGGCGGGCCGTCGGGCCGAATGTCCTCAGGCACCCACTGCCCCGTGCCCCACTCCCCCTTGGGCACCTCCACACTCGGCATCTCCATCGGCTGGACGTCGCGCACGTTGTCCATGAGCGTCTTGAGCGCCGCCGGGTCGAGCGGCTCGGCGTCCACGGACACCACATCACTGCCGTCGTCGGCCCACTGCTGGGGTCCCGCGCTGCCCGCCGCCGGGCCGCTGCTCTCCGCTCCGGTACGGCCGTTCGCGGGAGTGCTGTACTCGGTCCCGGTACGGTCGCCGTTCCCTGCTCCGGTACGGTCACCCGCCTGACCACGGTCACCGGAGGTCTCCGGGGTGCCGGGATCGGACTTGGTGCCCGGTGCGGTGTCGTTTCCGCCGGTCTTCGCACAGTCGCCCTGCTCACCGGAGGCGTCCGAGGGCTGGTTGCCGGAGGTGTCGGAGGGCTGGTTGCCCACAGGCTGGGACGGCGTGGCCGGGTTGCCGTAGGCGTCGGAGGTCGCGGGCGGGTTGCCGACCGGTTGGGCGGGCGTGGCCGGGTTGCCGGAGGTTGCTGGTGGTGTGGCTGGGGTGCCTGAGGTGGTGGTTGGGTTGCCGTCGGGGTTCGGGGTCGTGGTGGTTGGGTTGCCGGGGTCGAGGGAGCCCGGCGGGCCGTCGGGTTTGATGTCCTGCGGCGCCCACTGGCCGTTGCCCCACTCTCCCTTGGGCACCTCCACCCCGGGCATGTCCATGGGCTGGACGTCCCTGACGTTCTCGATCAGCGCCCTCAGGGCGGCGGGGTCGATCGGCCTGGCGTCCGCGGAGACCACGTCGCTGCCGTCGTTCGCCCAGGTGCTGAGGCCACCGGCGTCGACCGTCTTCCCGCCGGGCTGGATCTGGCCCGGAGTGGTGTCGCCTTCGAGCGACGGGGTGTCCTGGGGCTGGATGTCGTCGATGTTCCTGATCAGCTCCTCCAGCTCCTCGGCTGTGGGCGGATCGAGCGGAACCTGGAGGACCTTCACCCCGTCCACCTCGACGACCTGCGGCTTGGTCGGGTCGAGGGGAGGCTCGGCGCCCCGGTCGCGCCTGCTGTCACGCTCGTCGTCCTTGAGCTCGTCGCCCTTGACCGGGTCGTCCTTCTTGTCGTTCTTGTTCTCGTCGGAGGCTGCGACGTCATCGCTCTTGCGATCCGGCTTGTCGTCACCCTTCGGATCCGGCTTGTCCTCGGTCTTGACGTCGGGCTTGTCGTCCGGCTTCACATCGGGCTTGTCATCCGTCTTGACGTCCGGCTTGTCGTCGGTCTTGACGTCCGGTTTGTCGTCGGTCTTGACGTCCGGCTTGTCGCCCGGCTTCGGATCGTCCGCCCTGGGGTTGTCGTAGCGCGAGCGGTCGTCCCCGCGCTCTTCCTTCGGCTCGTCCTCGGGACCGGCCGGCGTCTTGGCGCCGTCCTTGGGCTCGTCGTTCCCGCCCAGAACACGCACCGGGTCCTTGCCCGCGTCCGCACCCCGAGGCGCGTCCTCACGCTTCTCCAGCACCGTCAGCCGGGTGTTGACGTCCTTGGACATCGTGTCGATGGCCTCGGCGACCTGACCCGGCCGATGCATGGCCCGGGTGGCCAGCCCCGCCCCGCTCATCACCTGGGCGACCCGGCCCTCGATCGCGCGCAGTTCCCCCGCCGCCCGCTTCACCTCGGCCAGCAGGTCACGCACCAGCTTCGGGTCCATGCCGTCGAACTTGCCCATGGGCGAGCCACCTCCGGGCACCACGGTAGGCCGCCCGTGCCCCCTGTGACTCGCGTGATAAACAGCGGGTATCGCTGGGATCAGCCGTCGGTGGCGACGTATCCGACAATCCCCCGCAACTTCTCCACCGGGATCGCCCCTCCCCGCAGCAACCGCGGCACCGCGGTGGTCAGGTCGAGGATGGTCGAGGGCGTGTTGTCACTCGTCGGTCCGGCGTCCAGGTAGACGGCCACGGACTCGCCGAGCTGGTCCTCCGCCTCGTCCGCGGTGGTGGCGGCGGGCGAGCCCGAGCGGTTGGCGCTGGAGACGGCCATCGGGCCGGTCTCCTTCAGCAGGTCGAGGGCGATCGGGTGCAACGGCATGCGCAGCGCCACCGTGCCCTTCGTGTCGCCGAGGTCCCACGACAGCGCCCGGTTGGCCTTGCACACGATCGTCAGCGGACCGGGCCAGAAGGCGTCGATGAGGTCCTGGCCGTAGGGGCCGAGGTCCTCGACCAGGGCGTTGGCCGCGCGTACGGTGCCGACCAGCACGGGCGGCGGCATCTCGCGGCCGCGGCCCTTGGCCTCCAGCAGCGCGGTGACGGCGCTCTGGGTGAAGGCGTCGGCGCCGATGCCGTAGACGGTGTCGGTCGGCAGCACCACGAGTTCGCCCCTGCGCACGGCGTTGGCGGCCTCGGTCAGGCCTTCGGCCTTCTGGTCGGCGTCCGAGCAGTCAAATCGTCGTCCCACGGCGCTGTCGGCCTCTCTGCGTTCTGAATGGGCGGTGCTCGCCCGCATCCTAGTCCTGGGCCAGCCTGGCGGTGACGAACCTGTCTCGCCGGGTGAGATCCTGGCGCAGCCGTACGTCCCGCCAGCCATTGTCCTCGGGGAAGGTCAGGTAGACCGACCGGCCCTGCTGGTCGGCGTGCTCCACGGCGACCCAGCCGCCCGGCCGCAGCAGGCGGAACGCCGTACGCTCCACCGCCCTGACCTCGTCGAGCCCGTCGTCGCCGGTGCCGTACAGCGCCCGCGAGGGGTCGTAGTCGCGCACCTCGGGGTCGCGCGGGATCGCGCCGGGCGGGATGTAGGGCGGGTTGGAGATCACCATGTCGACGGTGCCGTTGAGCTCCGGCAGCGCCTCCGCGAGGTCGTCGGGGTGCAGGTGGACGCGCCCCTGGCCGTGCTCGGCGATGTTGCGCTTGGCCCACGTGTACGCGCCGGGGTCGACCTCGACCGCGTGGACCTCGGCCAGCGAGACCTCCTGGGCGATGGACAGGGCGATCGCGCCGGAGCCGGTGCCGAGGTCGACGACGAGCGGCTGGGTGACGTCCATGGCGCGCAGGGTCTCGATGGCCCATCCGGCCATGACCTCGGTCTCCGGCCGCGGGACGAAGACGCCGGGACCGACCTCAAGCTCCAGGTAGCGGAAGTAGGCGTGGCCGGTGATGTGCTGAAGGGGCTCGCGCGCCTCGCGCCTGGCGATGCCCTCCCAGAACAGGGCGTCGAAGTCGCCGTCCTTGACCGTGTGCAGCTCGCTTCTGCGCACGCCGTGGACGAACGCCGCGATCTCCTCCGCGTCGGTGCGCGGCGACGGCACACCGGCCTCGGCCAGCCGGGCCGTTGCGTGTGCGATCTCGTCCAGCAGAAATGTCATGAGTGTTGTGCGAGCTTCTCCGCCGTTTCGGCGTCGATCAGGGCCTGGGTGACGGCGGTGAGCTCGCCGTCGAGGACCTGGTCGAGGTTATACGCCTTGAAGCCGACGCGGTGGTCGGAGATGCGGTTCTCCGGGTAGTTGTAGGTGCGGATGCGCTCGGATCGGTCGACGGTGCGGACCTGCGACTTGCGCTCGGCCTGCGCGGCGGCGTCGGCCTCCTCCTGGGCGATGGCCAGCAGGCGGGCGCGCAGGATGCGCAGCGCCGACTCCTTGTTCTGCAGCTGGCTCTTCTCGTTCTGGCAGGAGACGACCACGCCGGTGGGCACGTGGGTGATGCGTACCGCGGAGTCGGTGGTGTTGACGCTCTGGCCGCCTGGTCCGCTGGAGCGGTAGACGTCGATGCGCAGGTCGTTGGGGTCGATCTGGACGTCGACCTCCTCCGCCTCCGGATAGATGAGCACGCCCGCGGCGCTGGTGTGGATCCGGCCCTGCGACTCGGTGGCGGGCACCCGCTGGACCCGGTGGACGCCGCCCTCGTACTTCAGCCTGGACCACACGCCCTCGTCGCCCTTGGCCCGGATGCCGACGGTGACGTCCTTGTAGCCGCCGAGGTCGGAGTGCTGGGCCTCGATGACCTCGGTCTTCCAGCCCAGTCGCTCGGCGTAGCGCAGGTACATCCGCAGCAGGTCACCGGCGAACAGCGCCGACTCCTCCCCGCCCTCGCCGGCCTTGATCTCCATGATGATGTCCTTGTCATCATTGGGATCGCGCGGGATGAGCAGGTGGCGGAGCTTCTCCTCCAACTGCGGGATGCGGGCCGCGAGCTCCTCGGCCTCGGTGGCGAACGCCTCGTCCTCGCTCGCGAGCTCCTTGGCGGCGCTGAGGTCGTCGCGCACGCTCTCCAGCTCGCGGTAGGTGCCGACGATCGGGGTCAGGTGGCGGTAACGCTTGCCGAGCGTGCGGGCCTTGGACTGGTCAGCGTGCACGGCGGGATCGGCGAGCTGCGTCTCCAGCTCCGCGTACTCCTTGAGCAACTCGTCCAGGTTCACCGTGGGTCCCTTATGTCGTCCGTGCCGGCCGTATCACCAAGAACGCCGACCCGGCGCACCAGTGAGTGCGTCGGGCCGGCGTCAGGGGAGCTACTTGCTCTGGGCCTTCTTGCCGAAGCGCTGCTCGAAGCGCGCCACCCGGCCACCGGTGTCCAGGATCTTCTGCTTGCCCGTGTAGAACGGGTGGCAGGCCGAGCACACGTCGGCGTGGATGACGCCGTTCTTCGCGGTGCTGCGGGTCGTGAAGGAGTTACCGCACGTGCAGGTCACCTGCGTGACGTGGTACTCCGGGTGGATGTCGCTCTTCATGTGAGTCCTTTCGGGGTGCGGTCGCCGGGTCGCCTCAGCTGCTCTGCGCGCGGTCGCACACTGGATGTGGTGCGCGCGGCGGGAACCGGTACCGCTTCGGTTCAGCTACCAGTGTGCCAGACGTTGCAACCATCCCAGGCCACCAGGCATTCCCCGGATCTTGATGCCCAACTCACTCCTGTCGCACTAGGCTCCCGCGCATCAATCATTAGTTTTCCTCCCATAAAGGACATCAAAAGAGATGATGAGAAAGGTGCGGTTGCTGCTCGCGACCGCCACGGGGGCCGCCGTTCTCCTCGGAGGCGCTGGAATCACAGCCACGGCAGCCGGAGCCTCCACCTCCCTGACCGCCCGCACCGCGGCAGGGGACATCACGGGCGTCTCCGCCGGCAACACCTACGTGCCGAGCGACGGAACCGTCCAGGCCGGCATCAACTTCACGGTCAAGGACCCGCTGGGCACCGACCCGAACACCACGGTCCCGGCCGGCGTGACCGCCGAGATCACGCCGCCCGGCAAGGCCGCCCGTTCGGTGAACGTCTCCTACAGCCAGCCGTCCAAGGGGAGCGACGGCAAGCTGCCCACCTCGGCGTCCGGTACGGGTTCGTTCAGCATCTCCAGCGACGACCCGGCCGGCGACTGGTCGCTGACGTTCAAGGTCAGCCGCGGCGGATCGATCAGCAGCGACTCCTTCACCGTCAACGTGACGGGCAAGAAGGCGAGCATCAGCGCCTCGGTGACGCCCGACCCCGTCAACCTCAAGAAGGGCCGCGAGGTCCAGGTCGACGTCCGCGCCAGGGTCAAGGACGCCGGCTCGGTCAGCGCCCGCCTGGTCAGCGACGACACCAGCGAGTACTACGACCTCGGCACCCTGAGCCAGGACGGCTACGGCGTCTACACCGGCAGCACGTACTTCAGCGACGACACCGAGCCCGGCGCGTGGACCCTGGAGGTGAGCGCGACCCGGGGCAGCGAGACGTTCAAGGGCCAGGTGGCCTTCACCGTCAACGAGCCCGAGGGCGGCGTCTCCAAGAAGGCCAAGTCCAAGGTCACCCTCTCCGTGCAGAAAAAGGGCACGAAGGTCAAGGTGTACGGCAAGGCCACCCGCGCCGGCAAGGCCTACAAGGTCAAGATGCTGGCCGTCTACTACAAGGCCAAGGGCGCCAAGACGTACAAGCGCATCGCGTTCGTGAAGACGGACTCGGCCGGCAAGTACAGCACCAAGGTCAAGATCAAGAAGGACGGCTACGTCAAGGTGAAGGTCTCGGGCACCAGCAAGACCAGGAGCGCCTGGTCCCCGCAGAAGTTCGTGAACATCAAGTAGCCCGCGTCCGACCGGCCCGCGCCCTCGTCGGCGCGGGCCGTTTCAGCGCCCGAGGTAGGCCAGCACCGCCAGCACCCGGCGGTGGTCGTCGGGCGCCTGGCCGAGCGAGAGCTTGGCGAAGATGCCGGAAATGTGCTTCTCCACGGCCCCTTCCTTGACCGACAGACGGCCCGCTATGGCGGTGTTGGAGCGTCCCTCGGCCATGAGCGCCAGGACCTCGCGCTCGCGCGGGGACAGCATGTCCATCGCCGTACCCCTGCGCTGCCTGCCCAGGAGCTGCAGCACCACCTCGGGGTCGATGACCGTGCCGCCCTCCGCCACCTGCCGCACCACCGCCAGGAACTCGGCCACGTCGGAGATCCGCTCCTTCAGCAGGTAGCCCACGCCGGGGCCGATGAGCTCGGCCGCGTAGCGCTCCTCCACGTACTGCGACAGCACGAGGATCGGGAAGTCCGGCCGCCGCGCCCGCACGTCGAGGGCGGCGCGCAGGCCCTCGTCGGTGTTGCTCGGCGGCATGCGCACGTCGACGATCGCCAGGTCGGGCCGGTGGCGTTCGACCGCGCTGATCAGCGAGGGGCCGTCGCCCACCGCCGCCGCCGTCTCGATGCCGCCGTCGGCCAGCAGGCGGGCCAGGCCCTCACGCAGCAGCACCGAGTCCTCGGCGATCACCACTCGCATGCGCCCATGACTACCACTCACAAGGCAGTTCCGCGCGAACCAGCGTGGGCCCGCCCACCGGACTGTTCACCACGAGCACCCCGTCGATGGTCGCCGCCCGGTCGGCCAGCCCCGCCAGGCCGCCGCCGTGGCGCAGGGTCGCGCCGCCGATGCCGTTGTCCCAGACCTCGACGGTGACCATCTGGCCCGCGCGTACGACCCGCACCGACGCCTCCGTGGCCGCCGCGTGCTTGGACATGTTGGCCAGCGACTCGGCCACGATGTAGTAGGCGATGCTCTCCACGGCCGCAGGAGGCCGCTCGCCGACGTCCACGACCGCGTCGACCCCGATCGGCGCCCGCGCGGCCAGAGCCGACAGGGCGGCGTCCAGGCCCCGGTCGGTGAGGATCGCCGGATGGATGCCGCGCGCCAGGTCGCGCAGCTCGGCGATCGCGGCCCTGGTGCCCGTGTGGGCCTGCGCGATGAGCTCCTTGGCCTGCTCCGGGTCGTCGTCCAGCTTGGTGCGCGCCCGTCCCAGGTCCATGGCGACCGACAGCAGCAGCAGTTGCGCCCCGTCGTGCAGGTCCCGCTCGATCCTGCGCCGCTCGGCCTCGGCCGCGTCGATGCCCCTGGCCCGGCTGGCCCGCAGCCGCTCCTCCTCGCCGCCGCCCAGCAGCGCCGCCGCGAGCGTCCCGTGCAAAAGACTCAGCCCACGCACCGCGTACGCCAGCACCGCCACCAGCACGAACCCCACCAGAACAGCCAGCGCCCGCTCCAGAGGAGTGTTCACCACGAAGGCCTCGCCGATCATCAGCGCTTCCCTGAACGGCGCGAGAATCAACGCGACGGACATGCTCCCGAGCACCATCACGACGACGAACTCCAACAGGCTCAACGGCGCGAGCAGTATGAGATACCCCAGATCCCGCCAGGTGGCCGGATCCCGGAAGAGCCACTTGAGATGGTTCATGACGCCCCGCTCGGGCCGCCGCCGATAGGGATCCCGGATCCGCACCCCGAACGCCAGCCACAGCAGCCGCCGCTCCAGCATCGCCGCCCCACGCCAGACGAGCACGGTCACCAGCAGCAACGGGAACCCGACCCAGACCACCATCATGACCAGCGAGATCGTGCTCCCGAACGCCACGACCAGAAACCAGGTCAACCCAAAGCACAAGCTCACCAGCAGGTACGGCACCGCCCGCCAGGTACGCGGATCGACCACGACTCCGACCGGCCCGTTGGGCCCCAACGGCACCCGCTCACGCAACGGCACATCCACGGTTACAGCGTGCCTGGGACAACGAGATCCGTGAATGCCGGTGGCGCCCGCTTCATGGTGGGGTTAACCCCCGTACAGAGCCGAACCCACCGACGGCCGGAGGTTTCCGGAGAGCCGGGGGGTTCGGGGGGTTCAGGGGTTCTGGAAGTTCGGGGGCGGCTTGACCGTGCCGCTGGGTTACGTGCCTTGTGGCGGCGGGGTGGGGGTGCGGTGGCGGGCGCACGGTTGCGGTGGCGCGCCGACGGCGGCGGGCGGTGGTCCTGGCGGCTTGCCGTAACCACAAAAGCACGCAACGACGGACGGAACGCCAAAGGGCGGCGGGAAGACCCGCCGCCCTCAAGCACTGCCGTCTAGTCGCGGTCGTTGCTCACGGTGGTCTTCTGGACCTGGAGGAGGAACTCCGCGTTGGACTTCGTCTCCTTCATCTTCTCCAGAAGCAGCTCCAGCGCCTGCTGCATGTCGAGCGCGTGGAGCACCCGGCGCAGCTTCCAGACGATCTGCAGCTCGTCCTTGGCCATGAGGATCTCTTCCTTACGGGTGCTGGACGCGTCGACGTCCACCGCGGGGAAGATGCGCTTGTCGGCCAGGGAGCGGCTGAGCTTGAGCTCCATGTTGCCGGTGCCCTTGAACTCCTCGAAGATGACCTCGTCCATCTTGGACCCGGTCTCGACCAGGGCCGTGGCGAGGATCGTCAGCGAGCCGCCGTTCTCGATGTTGCGCGCGGCGCCGAAGAAGCGCTTGGGCGGGTAGAGAGCGGTGGAGTCGACACCACCGGACAGGATCCGGCCCGACGCGGGGGCGGCCAGGTTGTAGGCGCGGCCCAGGCGGGTGATCGAGTCCAGCAGCACGACCACGTCGTGGCCCAGCTCCACCAGGCGCTTGGCGCGCTCGATGGCGAGCTCGGCGACGGTGGTGTGGTCCTCGGCGGGGCGGTCGAAGGTGGAGTGGATGACCTCACCCTTGACCGAACGCTGCATGTCGGTGACTTCTTCGGGGCGCTCGTCCACGAGCACGACCATCAGGTGGCACTCGGGGTTGTTGCGCGTGATCGAGTTGGCGATCGCCTGAAGCACCATCGTCTTACCGGCCTTCGGCGGCGAGACGATCAGGCCGCGCTGGCCCTTGCCGATCGGCGAGACCAGGTCGATGATCCTGGTCGTCATGATGTTCGGCTCGGTCTCCAGGCGCAGGCGGTCCTGCGGGTAGAGCGGCGTCAGCTTGTTGAAGTCCGGACGGCTGCGCGCCTGCTCCGGGTCCATGCCGTTGACGGTGTCGAGGCGGACCAGGGCGTTGAACTTCTCGCGGCGCTCCCCGTCGCGCGGCTGCCGGACGGCGCCGGTGACGACGTCGCCCTTGCGCAGGCCGTTGCGGCGGATCTGGGCCAGCGACACGTAGACGTCGTTGGAGCCCGGAAGGTAGCCGCTCGTCCGCACGAAGGCGTAGTTGTCGAGGATGTCCAGGATGCCGGCGATCGGGATGAGCACGTCGTCGTCGCCGATGACCGGCTCGTTGCTGTCGAAGCGGTCGCGGCCACGGCCACGGTTGCGCTCACGGAAACGGCCACGCCGTCCGCGCCCGCGCTCGTCGTCGTCCGCCCCGCCGCGCGGGTCGCCACCGCGGGGGTCGCCGCCACGCTGGTCGCCACCGCGGGTGTCACCGCCGCGCTGGTCGTTGCCGCGCTGGTCACCGCGGCTGCCCGCGTCCACCGCGCGCTGGTCGGCACGGCCGCCTTCGCCCCGGTCGTTCCCCGCGCGCTCGCCACGGTCGCTCCCGCGCTCGCCACGGTCACCGCCGCGGTCACCGCGGTCGCCGCGCTCACCGCGGTCGCCCACACGGTCGCCGCGGTCACGGCGCTCGCCGCGGGTGCGGCGCTCACGGCGGCTCTCCCTGTCGCCGCGCTCACCGCGGTCGCCACGGGACTCGCCCTGGGGGTCGCTCTGTACGGCCTCGGCCGCCTGCTGCTGCTGCTCCACCACGGCGGGAGCCGCGGCCACGACCGGCTCGGCTGGGGCGGCGGCGGCCACCGGCTCAGGGGCCGTGACCACCGGTTCCGCTACGGGTGCGCTGGTCTCCTCGGTGCTCTTGGCCCGGGAACGTTCCCTCCTCGCGCGGGTGGGCCGCTCGGCGGCGGGCGCCTCGGCCACGGCCGCCGGAGCCTCCGCGACGGGCGGAGCCGCCGGGGCGCTGTCACCGGAACCGCCACCCTGCTTCTCCTGGATGGCCGCGATCAGCTGGCTCTTCCGCATGCGTCCGGTCCCGCTGATGCCGAGCTCGGCAGCGATCTTCTGCAGCTCGGGCAGCACCTTGGCGGACAGGCCGGTGCCGGAGCGACGCGCACGCGGCTTGGCCGCGGCACGAGTGGGGGTGTCGCCGGACGCGGGCTGCGCAGACGCGCCCGATGCGTCGGAGAGGAGTTCGGTGGTGTCGCTCAACTAAAAGGTCCTTCCCAGGGGTCGGGCGCCGGCTTTGCTGTACCGGGCGTCCCGGAGGTGCTGTCGATCCGGCGGGACAGACCGGGTCGGGATGCACGCTGCGATCTTCGGCCGCCGCGCAGGTCGGCCGCCACGATTGGGGAGGGGTTCGTCCAGGCCGCCACAGGACGGTGGCGCATGGAGGACACCCCCCAGATTGCTGTCGCCAGCCAGATGTCGAGGTGATTCGAACGCGCAGATCCCCATAGTCGTCGTCTCGTGGTGAACCAACCGGGTGTAGGTCCATGGGAGACGCCGGGTTCCGGGGAGACAGCCGCGCTGCCCACGCCTCGCGACGTGCAGCATGAAGCAGCGATGTGTGGCTGACAAGCACGCACCCACCAAGGGGGCATCTGGTGCGGCTATCAGCCTAACATCACCAGCGCACACGGCTATTCCCTGAAGGTCTAAAGAGGCATCAGCGTGTCTCGGGGAACTGAACGTTCGCACCATCCGGGTCGACGTCCATTAGCTGGATGTGCCAGTCATTACCCACTTCTGGCGCGATCAAATCCTGCGTATCCGGTGTGGAAAACGCAAGAACCGTGGGGCCCGCTCCCGAAACGACCGCGGGCACGCCCACCGCACGCAGACGTTCTACCAGATCCGCGCTGTCGCTCATCGCAGGCGCGCGGTATTTCTGGTGGAGACGATCTTCGGTGGCGGCGAGCAGCAGGTCGCTCTCCGGACGCAGGGTGAGCGCGGCGATCAGCAGCGCGGCCCGGCCGGCGTTGAAGGAAGCGTCCTTGTGGGGCACGTCCTTCGGGAGCAGCCCTCGAGCGGTCTCCGTGGACACCCGTGCCAATGGGACGAGCACGACCGGACGGATTCTCGCATCGGGGGTGACTTTCACCATATGCGGTGATCCCCCATGGTCGGTCCATGAAATCGTGAGATTTCCGGCCAAACATGGGGCGACGTTGTCCGGGTGGCCTTCCATCTCCGTGGCCAGGGCGAACACCTCGTCGTCCGACAACGTGCGCGCGCCGTCCGGCGATGTTCGCTGAGAGCCGAGAGCGCGCGCGGCGAGAATGCCCGCGCAGATGGCCGCGGACGACGATCCCAGCCCGCGCGCGTGCGGGATGCGGTTACGGCAGAGCAGCCGGATGCCGGCGGGCTGCGCCATGCCCATCCGGTCGAACGCCTTGCGCATCGCCTTGACGACCAGATGGCCCTCGCCGAGGTCGAGCTCGCCCTCCCCCTGGCCTTCCACGGTGACCTGGACGCGGTCTCCCGTGAGTTCGGCCTCGACCTCGTCGTACATGCCGAGCGCGAGGCCGAGCGTGTCGAAGCCGGGACCGAGGTTCGCGGAGGTCGCGGGCACGCGAACAGTGATCAATGTGTTGTTTCCCTCAGATCGCAGGGGTCAGGCGAGGTTGAGCGCGCCCGCCGCGGCGTGGACGTCGATCGGGATCGTCACCGGGGCCGGAGCGCCGGAGATGGCCCAGTCGGGGTCCTTCAGTCCGTTGCCGGTGACCGTGCAGACGATGCGCTGGCCAGAGTCGACCAGGCCGTTGGCGTGGGCCTGCAGGAGTCCCGCCACGCTCGCCGCCGAGGCCAGCTCGACGAAGACGCCCTCTTCCTGCGCCAGCAGCTTGTACGCGGCCGCGATCTGCCGGTCGGTCACCGACTGGATGACGCCGCCGGACTCGTCCCTGGCCGCCTCGGCGAGCTGCCAGGAGGCCGGATTGCCGATGCGGATGGCCGTGGCGATCGTGTGGGGACGGGCCACCGGCGCGCCGTTGACGATCGGGGCCGCGCCGCTGGCCTGGAAACCGAACATGCGCGGACGCCGCGTGGAGACGCCGTCCTGCGCGTACTCCTGGTAGCCCATCCAGTACGCCGAGATGTTGCCCGCGTTGCCCACCGGGATGCAGTGGATGTCGGGCGCGTCGCCCAGCGTGTCGACGATCTCGAAGGCGGCGGTCTTCTGGCCCTGGAGCCGGAAGGGGTTGACGGAGTTGACCAGCGCGATGGGGTACTCCGACGACAGCTTGCGCGTCATCTCCAGGCAGTCGTCGAAGGAGCCCTCGACCTGCAGCAGCGTCGCCCCGTGAACGAGCGCCTGGGCCAGCTTGCCCATCGCGATCTTGCCGCGCGGCACGAGCACCGCGCAGGTGAGCCCGGCGCGCACGGCGTAGGCGGCGGCGGAGGCGGAGGTGTTGCCGGTGGAGGCGCAGATGACGGCCTTCGCGCCCTCTTCGACGGCCTTGCTGATGGCCATCGTCATGCCGCGGTCCTTGAAGCTGCCCGTCGGGTTGGCGCCCTCGACCTTGAGGTAGACGTCGCAGCCGGTCAGCGCGGAGACCCGGTGGGCGGGCACCAGCGGCGTGCCGCCCTCCAGCAGCGTGACGACGGGCGTCGTCGTGGTGACCGGAAGACGCTCTCGGTACTCCTCGATGAGGCCACGCCACGACCTAGCCATGATGACTCCCTACCTGCGGTGTTGGGCACCGAGTGTACGGGCTTCCGGCTCGGGACGAGGAGCCGAGTCCACAGCGTGGACACCACGCCTTTTCAGGAAATATTCAGCAACCCCGGCTAAGGTTTCCCGCCAGGGGGTCATCGACTATGAACGCGCGTCCTGCTGTGCGGCAGAACGACTTTTCACCGCTCACACCGCCGGAGCTGGGCGCCTGGTCGCCGTCGCTGTCGGTGAGCGTCGTGATTCCGGCCCATGGCGGGCCGTACCTGGAGTTCGCGCTGGCGGCGCTGGCCGCGCAGACCTACCCGGACCACCTCATGGAGGTCCTGGTCGTCGACGACGGCAGCCGTCCGGCGATCGAACTGCCGGAGATCCGGCCGTTCAACACCCGGATCGTGCGGGTCACGGATGGATGGGGCATCTCCAACGCGGTCAACACCGGCGCGCTGGCCGCCGACGGCGAGATCATCCAGCGGCTCGACGCCGACATGGTGCCCTGCCGCGAGCACATCGAGGCGCTGGCCCGCTGGCACCACGTGACCGACTACCTGGTCACGATCGGCATGAAGCGCTTCGTCGAGCCGCCGCCGCTCAAGGCCGAGCAGATCTACCGGGCGGGACACCTGGAAGAGCTGTTCGACCTGGACGCCGCCGTGGCCAGTTCCACCGAGGCGACGATCGCCAAGACCGACGGGCTGCGCAAGAGCCGCAATCCCTACCACGTGTGCACAGGGCCGACGCTCGCCCTTCCCAGGGAGATCTTCCACGCCGTGGGCGGTCTCGACCCGAACGTGCACCGCGGCGGCGACACCGAGTTCGCCTACCGGCTGGCGATGCACGGCGTGGTGTTCATCCCGGACGAGGCGGCCAAGGCCGTACATCTCGGGCTTCCGGCGCAGCGGGTGGACAAGGACCGGGTCGTGCAGGCCGTCGAACCGGCCTTCTCGCACCGGATCCCGCTCCGCCGCGACCTGCGCAAGGATCGGGGGCGGCGGTGGCTGGTGCCGTACGTGGAGATCGTGTTCGAGGTGGGAGACACCCCCGCGGCCGTCGTACGGCAGGCCGTGGCGGCCGCCCTCGACGGCAAGCTGCAGGACGTCGTCGTGACGCTGGTGGCGCCGTGGTCGACGCTGCGCGACGAGCGGCGATCGGTCCTGGGCGACCCGAGCTTCGAACTGCGCATGATGCGCGACCTGTTCGCCTACGACGACCGCATCCGCCTCATCGACGAGGCCGCGCCGACGCCCGCGCCCATCCCGTTCCGCTACCGGGGGCCGGTGGACGTGCCGCTGCACCGGGCGACGTTGGAGCGGATGGTGGAGACGGTGCAGAAGGACCTCGACGGGGTGCTCGTGGTCGACGTGGGCGCCGGGCGCAGCGCGCGGCTTGAGCGCACGTCGGCGCTGGCGCGGGCCGTGTTGCTGGCGGGCGTCTCGGACGACCTGGACGCCGTGATCGACCAGACCCATGGTGTACGGCACGCCGCCCCGGCCCGCTACTGGCCCCCACCACCCTTGCCAGAAGCCCCGCCCACTACCGGCGCGAAGGCACCCGAACCCGTCCAGATCCCCGCACCACCGGCGGTACCGGCAGTACCGGCGGAGGAGAAGACCCTCCTGAACCGCCTCAAGTCCGCCCTCCGCCCCAACTGACCGACCCCCAGGCTTCCCCCTTGAGCGCAAAGCGCCTTTTGCCCTGGGTGGGTGCGCGGTGGGATGTCCAGGGACGCGACCTGGCAGGTGGTGTCACCCGGGTGGGCGCGACGCCGGGCCTTGCCAGGTGAGGGCGTGTGCGGCGACTGCCCAAAGGGCACAGCCCGGGAAGGGCGGATGCGCTTGTCGGCCGCGCCCCGTGCGCGGTGCGGGGGCGCGACCGTGGTGGGTGGGGTGGTCAGGGTGAGGGGTCGTCCGGTTTTCTGGTCCAGGCGCGTTTCAGGGCGGCGGCGAGGAGGGCGCGGAGGCTGCGCTGGTTGCGGTTGGCGGCCGCGAGCTGGCGGCGTAGTCCGCCCACCTCGCGCCGGAGCTCCACCGCGCTCTTACGCCACGTGCCCGCCTCCTCCCGCCACTTGGCGGTCTGGGCGCGCAGGCGTTCGACCTCCTTGCCCAGCCGGGCGGCCTCCGACTGGGCCTCCACCCGGGTGCGGAGCGCGCTGCGGCGGCCGAGGGGTTCGGCGGGGGCCTCGGTGAAGCCGTAGCTCTCGCCTTCCACCCAGGTCACCCCGGACACGTCGTCCACGGCGTCGTCGAGGTCCTCGCCCGGCCCGGCCACGATGGCGGCCCTGGCGAAGGCGGAGGCCCGCTCCAGGCGGGCGCCGACCAGGCCGGAGGGCGACTCGCTGAGCAGGATGTTGACCAGGCCCAGGCCCTCGCCCGCGGCCAGGTCGAGCATGCGGGCCAGGCCGTCCTCGGCGGGCGCCCATCCGGCGGGCAGGCGCAGGATCCAGGGCACCGCGGGGTCCGGGGCGTCGGTGACGGCCAGCCGTACCCGCGGCTCGTGCAGGTAGTGGCCGTGGACCAGCACCAGGTCGAGGGCGGGGTCGCGCAGGGGGGCGCGGCGGTCGCGGTCGAGGGTGTCCCAGGGGCCGACGAGCACCACGCGGACGTCGGGGACGGTCCCGGCGAGCACCGCGTCCACGGTGGTGCGGACGGTCTCGTACCCGGCGGTGCCGTCCACGACGACGGCGACGTAGGGGACCTTCCACGCGCGGCCCGGGTGGGCGCGCAGCCAGCGGTAGGTGGGGATGCGGTCGGCGACGAAGGCGTGGCTGACCCGGTCGATGGGCGCTTTGTCGCGCATGCGCATGGTGGGGCCCAGGTGGTACGCGCGGGCCAGCGGTTCGGGCACGAACACGGCACCGGCCTGCGCGAGCCGGTAGCCCATCTCGGTGTCCTGGCCGAGTACCAGGTCCTCGTCCATGGGTCCGGCGGCGGCGACGAGGCGGGCGTTGACCGAGGTGGCGCCGCCGACGTGCAGGCTGAAGGGGCGCTGCGGGTTGTCGGTGAGCCCGCGGGTGCGCTCGACGAGGTCGACGATCCAGGCGTGCGGGCGGGCGGGTTCGAAGGCCTTCTCGAGGTCGTCGGGCAGTTCGGCGGGGACCTTGGCCTCGGTGAACCTGATGTAGCCGGTGACCGCCAGGTAGGGGGCACGGTGGTGCCAGCGCATGTGCGCCTCGATCGCGCCGGGGGTGAGCAGCACGTCGGAGTCGAGCCAGTGGATGACGTCGCCGGTGGCCAGGGCCAGCCCGGTGTTGCGGGCGGCGGCGCGGCCCGGTCGCGGGCAGAGCGCGAGCGTGGTGTTCCCGGGGCGTTCCGGCGGCAGGCGCAGCGGCGGGTCGCTGCCGTTGTCGACGACGATGACCTCGGTGAGCCCGGCCGGGTAGGTCTGCCTGGCCAGCGCCCGCAGGACGAGGTCGAGTTCGTGCTGCCCGCCGTACGCGGGGATGACCACGCTGACCTTGAGCGAGGGCGTCCATCGCTCGGGCGGCGCGAGCACCCGGTAGTCGTTGCCCCGTACCCTCATGCCGCTTCCATGAGCCTGCTCGGCCGGAAGCCGCGCCACTGGTTGGCGGCCACCTTGAGGAAGTGCGACAGGGGCAGTTGCCAGGTGTGCTCGTCGCTGAGGGTACGGCGCAGCACGTACCCGAGCCCGTGGGTCCGGTAGATGCGCGCGCCCTGGGCCTGGGCGGCCTTGAGGAAGGCCTTGTCCACCGCCCGAGGCAAGGCAGGAAATCCCCCTAAAGACCGAAATTTCGCCGCAGCGAGGAGAATCGTGCCCCCCGCGACGTGGTCCGCCCACACCTCGCTCGGGTACGCCGCCCCGCTGGCGAAGGTGGTACGCCGGATCGTGGTGTTGAGCGGTTCGAGGTAGAAGAACTCACCGGTGGCGCCCACGATGTCGGCGCCCGTGGCCCGCATGGCCAGCAGCAGGTCCGACAGGTGCTCGGGACCGTACCAATCGTCGTCGTCCCACTTGACCAGGTAGTCGCCGCTCGCGCGGGCCGCCGCCAGGTTCAGCACCTCGCCGAACACGGCCCGCGACACCACGCACGACACCGGCAGCGGGGCGGACTCGACGGCCGCGCGCACCGCCTCGTACGGCACGCCGTGCAGCCCGATCACCGCCTCGACCTCGACGTGCCGCTGCCGCGCCATCTGCGCGAGGGCCTCGGCCACCAGGTGCGGCCGCTTGGTGGACATGACCACGCTGACCTTGGGCCGCGCCGCGAAGGCGACCTCACCGGCGAAACTCGCCGGGAACTCCCCCGGCGTCGCGGCCAGCTGGGCGGCCACGCGGCGCAGCCGTACGCTGTGCTCCTCGCGGCGCAGGTCGGCCACGCAGCGCAGGCCGCCGGCGGGCTCGCCGGCCAGCCACTCACGGTCGGCGAGCAGCTCGGCCAGGCGCGCGGGCACCCAGGCGGGCGCCTCGGCGGCGGTCAGCGGTACGCCGGCGGCGGCAAGACGCACGATCTCCCCGAGCGGCACGGGCCCACCGGGCCAGTCGACCTCCAGCCCGCGTAACGGCCGCAGGGCGGGCAGGTCGAGGCGGCCGGGCGGGGCCGCGGGCAGCCCTTCTCCTTCGGCCGTCCAGCCGCGTCCGGCCCAGCGCAGGCGGGCCAGTCCCTTCTCCGGCGTACGCCGGAAGCCGCAGGGGGTGACGGTCATGAACGTGGCGCTCCTCGACGGCGGGGTTCGAAGACGGCGCCTACCTTACGCCGCTTTTACCGCCCGGTAGGAGGGAGGTCCCCCATTCGTTACGGCACCTGCCGCAGGTCACGCGGTGGCGGCTCCCAGATTCCGTTCAGGAACTTATGGCACGTTAACTCGTACCTGTTTATTAGGGTGTCAATATCCCCTGGTGCCTCTCAAGTCGTGACAAGGATAGATATGCGGATGCTCTCGACTCGCCGGACAGCGGCGACGGCCGCGATTCTTGGCGTTCTCGCCCTTGCCGCGCTCCTGGTCACAGGCGTCTTCACGCTCGCCGCCGCCGCCGTGGCCGCGGCGCTTCTGGTCTCGCTGGCCGCCCTCGCCTTCCTGGTGCTGACCGTGCGCCGCCTCGACGGCAAGGCCCAGCGCATCGACCAGCGCGTGAAGAAGAACGAGAGTTCGCACGCCGCCACCGCCGCCGCGCTCAAGCGCATCGAGAAGCGGCTGGAGGAGCTGTCGGCGGCGATGGAGGACGGCGCGGCCCGCCGTACCGAGGACCTCGGCGCCATCCTCGTCTCCCTCGGCGAGGACCGCGTCAACGCCATGACCCACGCCCGCGAGGTGGAGCGGCTACGCGAAGAGGTGCGGGCGCTGGGCTCGGCATGAGGCGGATCAGGCACAACGACTACGGGGCCCTGGAGCCGCCGGCCATCGGGAGCTGGCGGCCGGCCAAACGCGTCTCCGTCGTCATCCCCGCCTACAACGACCAGGACGGGCTCGACCGCACGCTGACCGCGCTGGCCAAGCAGACCTACCCGGCCGAGCTGACCGAGGTGGTCGTCGCCGACGACGGCAGCACGCCGCCCCTGTCGGCGCCGGGCGTACGGGTGGTGCGGGTGAGCGGGGGCTGGGGCCGCGGCGCCGCCCGCCAGGCGGGCGCGGACGCCGCGAGCGGTGACGTGGTCCACTGGCTCGACGCCGACATGATCCTGGACGAGGAGCACCTGGAAGCGCACATGCGCTGGCACCACCTGCTCGACCACGCGGTCGTGATCGGCGACACCCGGTTCGTGGACGAGCTCGGCGAGGAGGGCACCCGCACCGAGTACACCACCAAGACGCTCGAATCCACGCGCATGCTCCGCGACGCGGGCACCAGCGCCTACCTGCTGCACACCGGCGCCTCCAGCTCCGTCTCCGCCGCGCTGCTGCGCGCGGCCGGTGGCGTGGACGTGACGCTCAACATGGCTGAGGACACCGAGCTCGGCTACCGGCTGGCGCAGGCCGGCGCCGTCTTCATTCCCGACCCCGAGGCGAAGGGCTGGCACGTCGGGCCCTCCACCGTGATGTTGCGGGCGAAGGAGGTGCACCGGCACAACTGGTCCTTCCTGGGCGACCTCATCCCCGATCTGCGCTGGCTGCGCGGCCATCCCCGCAGGCGGTGGCGGGTGCCGTACGTGCGCGTCGTCACCGAGGCCGACGGCTACGAGCGCACCCGCGCCACTGTGGACGCGGCGCTGGCCGGCACGCTCGCCGACACCGCCGTCACCATCACCGGCCCCTGGGACGTGCTGACCGGGGACCGGCACGCCGCCCTCGACGACCCGCACCTCGACCTGCGCCTCCTGCGCAACCTCTACGCCTCCGAGCCGCGCGTCGCGTTCGCCGCCGACGCGCCCGCCTCCGTGGCGCCCGCCCCGTTCCTGCTGCGCGTCCCCGCCGGATGGGCGCCGGGCGCCGACACGATCGCCCAGCTCGTACGGCAGGCGGAACAGGAAACCCTGGGCCTGGTCTGCGCCGCCCTCACCGAGTCCGGCGCCGGCGTGGTCGCCGCCCGGCTGGAGCGCACCGCCGCCTTCGCCCGCGCCGCCCGCCACGAGGGCCCGGCCGACGACCTGGTCGACGAGATGTTCGGCGCGCTGTGGGTGAGCGGCGCCGAGTTCGGCTTCGCCACCGGCGACGACATCGAGCCGCCCGCCGGTGACCCGGCCAAGTGGCGGGCGCTGGCGACCAAGCGCGCCGCCGAGATCAAGGAACTGGAGGCGGAGGTGGCCCGGCTGCGGGCCGAGGTGGACGACCTCTCGCAGCCGCCGCCCGAGCGGCCGGAACCCGCGACCGGCCCGCTCGCCGCCCTGCTCAAGCACCTGAGGAAGACCGGATGACCACGCCAGCGGGTCGCCTCATGGAGGTTGCCATGATCTCTTCTCTCATCGCGGACATGCCGCAGGCGTGGGTCTTCGCCGTCGGCATCGACGAGGACGTCAAGGGCGTCGACCTCGACCGCGACATCCTGGAGCCGCCCAGCGGCAAGGAGCGGGCGCCCGAGGTGCTGGTGCTCGCCCGTACCCCCGCCGACCTGCGCCGGGTCGCCACCCTGCACAAGCTCCTTCCCGACACGCAGCGCGTGGTCGTGGCCGTGCTGGACGCGCCGCCCTCGCATCCGGCGCCGGTCCCGACGCCCACCCCGGCGAACCGGTGGCGCTCGCTCAGTGATCTGCGGGTGTACCAGCCCAAGGATCGGGTCTGGGTGGTGGACGCGAAGTTCTCGGCGCCCACGCCGGCCGGCCGTACCGTGGCCGCGACCGCGCGGGCCTTCGCCGGGCACCGCCTCGACGTGATCGCGGCCCCCGCGGCGGCGATCGCCGGGGTCGGCGCGGCTGCCTGGCGGCCGGGCGACCCGAACGCCACCCCGGCGGAAGTCGGCGGCCCGGTGCCCGGACGGGTCGGCGCGCCCGGCAGCGACCTGGTCCTGCGCACGCTCGACGACCCCGACGTGAACCCGGGCTCGGCCGACTCGCCGTGGGAGGCCCCCTGGGAGGGCGACGAGACGCCGGTCGAGCGGCCCACGCTGCGCGCGGCGAGCTGGGAGCACCTCGGCCGGCCGGGCGGCGCCGAGCTGCCGCTGGCCGATCCCGAGGTGCTGGCGGAGCCGTCGATGATCCCGCCGGTCGACGAGCGGATGGTGAACCCGCAGGGCTTCGTGACCACTCCCTCGCGCGGCATGGCGGCGCTGACCGAGCGCGAGGGCCGCTGGTCCATCGTCCTCGACGGCAAGCCGATCATCGCCTTCGCCGAGTCCGGCGGCGTCACCGACTCCGACGTGGCCAGGCTCCGGCAGATCAGGGGCGTCGAGGTCGACTGGCAGCACGCCCACAGCGGGCCGCTGACCGCGGTGCGCGTGCTGGCCGGGCTGGCCGCGGCCGGGGTGCCGCTGGTGTCGCCGTCCGTGCCGCGCTGGGCGGGGGCGCTGGGCGAGCCGCTGGTGCGGCTGATCGAGTCGGGTCCCGACCTCGCCGACCAGCTCCGGCGGGAGGAGCACAGCATCCGGCTCCGGCGTACGGCGCTGCGTACCCACGGCGTGGCCGCCCGCTGGGAACAGCTCGGCGCGCCCGCGCCGGTGCCGCCGCTGACCTCCGTGCTGCTGGCCACGCGCCGGGCGGACATGGTCGGGTTCGCGCTCGACCAGATCGCCAGGCAGCGGGACGCGCAGCTTGAGGTGATCCTGGCCCTGCACGGCGTGCCCGCCGGCCACCCGGACGTGGCCGCCGCCATCGCCGCCTTCGACGGGCAGGTCACCGTGTACGAGGCGGCCGCCGACCAGATCTTCGGCGAGGTGCTGAACGAGGCGGCGTCCAGGGCCTCCGGCTCGTTCCTGCTGAAGATGGACGACGACGACTGGTACGGCCCGGACTTCCTGTCGGATCTGCTGCTGGCCCACTCGTACTCGGGGGCGCAGGTGGTCGGCACCGTGCCCGAGTTCGTCTACCTGTCCTCGATCGACGTCACCGTGCACCGCAAGCAGATCACCGAGCAGATCACCAGCTTCGTGGCGGGCGGCACGATCCTGGTCGAGCGCTCCGCCTTCCAGGCCGTCGGTGGGTTCCGTCCGCTGCGCCGTTCCGTGGACACGCAGTTCCAGGAGGCGCTGCAGGCGGCCGGCGGGCAGATCTACCGCACCCACGGCCTCGGCTACATCCTCCACCGCGGTCTGGCCGCCAACCACACCTGGCAGGAGCCGATCGGCACCTTCCTGCAACGCAATCGCCACCAGTGGCGCGGCTTCCGGCCGTGCGCGCTGATGGAACTGGAAGGGAGCGCCCGGGTATGAGCAGGGACGCGGCGCGTATCCGGCGCAACGACTACGGGATCCTGACCCCGCCCGCCCTGGGCGCCTGGACGCCCGAGCTGACCGTCACCGTCGTCATCCCCGCCCACGACCGGCAGGAGACGCTCGACCTCACGCTCGCCGCGCTGGCCGCCCAGAGCTACCCCGCGGACCTGCTCGACGTGATCGTCGTGGACGACGGCAGCGCGCCGCCGCTGCGCCTGCCGGACCTGCGCCCCGCCGCCACCCGGCTCGTGCCCAGCGCCCCGGGCGGGTGGGGGCGCGCCTGGGCCCTGCAGACCGGCATCGACGCCGCATCCGGTGAGATCGTGCTCGTCCTGGACGCCGACATGGTGCCGCACCGCGGGCATGTCGAGGCGCAGTCGCGCTGGCACCATCTCGCGCCCTACCTCGTCGTGCTCGGCTGGATCGACTTCACCGCCGACGCCGTCCTGCCCGCCCCCGCCGAGGTACGCGAGGCGCTCGACGCGGGCAACGAGGACAAGCTGTTCCACCTGTCGCCGCTCCGCCACGACTGGGCCGAGAAGATCATCGAGGAGCACGACGGCCTGCGCACCGCGCCCAGCGCGCTCGCCGCCCGCGTCCACGTCGGCGCCACCGCCTCCTACCCGGCCGCGCTCCTGCGCCGGATCGGCGGGCTCGACACCTCGCTGGTGCTCGCCGAGGACACCGAACTGGGCTACCGGCTGGCGCAGGCGGGCGCCGTGTTCGTGCCCGACCCCGACGCGCGGGCCTGGCATCTCGGGCTGCCCACCGCCATGCGGGACTGGGCGGCGCTCAAGCGCTACAACGACCCGTTCGTGGCCGACCGGGTGCCGCACCGCCGCTATCTGCGCGTGAACCAGGGCCGCCAGTGGCTCGTCCCCTACATCGACTGCGTGGTGGACGGCGAGCACCCCTACGAGGACGTCCGCGCCACCGTGGACGGCCTGCTCGCCGCCTCCCTGCCCGACGTGCGCGTCACCGTCACCGGGCCGTGGCCGGACCTGGGCAGCGGCCGCCGCCACCCGCTGCACGACCCCGACCTGGACCTGCGCCTGATCCACGCCACGTTCGAGCATGATCCCCGGGTACGGCTCACGCCCCCGGAGAGCCCGCCCCCCGGCGCCGCCGCCCCCTACCGCCTGACGGTCCCGCCCGGCTGGATGCCCGGCCACGACACCCTGCAGCGCCTGACCGAGCACCTCGACGAGCACGACCTGGGCGCGCTCTGCGTCGCGCTGGCCGAGCAGAGCGACGGCGTCGTCGTCGCCCGCCTCGAACGCACCGCCGCCCTGGCCAGAGCCGCCCTGCTCACCGGGCCGGACGAGCACCCGGACGACGTGATCCACGAGGTGTTCGGCGTGGAGTGGGTGGACGGCGAGTCGTGGGGGTTCGTCCGCCGCCCCAAGGTCTACCCGCCGCGCCGCCGTCCCCTGACCGAGCTGGAGCAGCAGGCGCTCCAGCACGAGAAGGAGGTCACCCGGCTGCGCCGCAGGGCCGCCGCGCTGCAGGCGGAGATGTCGCAACTGCGCAGGGAGGCGGGCAAGGCGGAGCGCGACGCCGTCCGGTGGCGTGAGAAGGCCGAGGCGTGGCGGCAGGAGGCCGTCCGCCTGGCCAGGGCCAGGGAGCGCACCGTGCTGAAGCGCGCGGTGCGCCGGGTGCGCGACCTGACCTTTCCCGACCAGTAGCGGCCGCTTAGGTGTGGCCGTTCTCCCAGGCCCACGCGGCGATCCCGACCCGGTTGCGGACACCGAGCTTGCGCTGGACGTTGGCCACGTGCGTCTTGGCCGTGCCCGCGGAGATGAAGAGCTCGGACCCGATCTCCGGGTTCGACCGGCCCTGCGCCACCAGCCGGACGATCTCCAGTTCGCGGTCGCTCAGCGTCTCACCCGCCACCCCGGTACGGCCCTGCGCGGGCGTCAGGTGGCGCAGCAGCCGTATGGTCACCGACGGGCTGATCAGCGCGTCGCCCGCCGCGGCCGCCCGGATCCCCTCGGCCAGCAGCCCCGCGCCCGCGTGCTTGAGCAGGAAGCCGCAGGCGCCGGAGCGCAGCGCCGTGTGCACGTACTCGTCGAGGTCGTAGGTGGTCACGACGATCACGCGGACCGTGTCGGACAGCCGCCGGGTCAGCTCAAGGCCGTCCATGCGCGGCATGCGGATGTCGGCCACCACCACGTCGGGGGCCAGCTCAGCGGCCAGTTCCAGCGCGGCGACGCCGTCCGGCGCCTCGCCCACCACCTCCAGGTCGGGCTGGGCGTCGATGATGGTGCGGAAGCTCCGCCGCACCGCCGGCTGGTCGTCGGCGACCAGCACCCGGATCGTCATGTCCGTCCTCCCGGGAAGGCGACCTTCACCAGCCACCCGCCGTCTCCCGCCCGGCCCGCGCCGAACGTCCCGCCCAGCGCCTCGACCCGCTCGGCCAGCCCGGCCAGCCCCACCCCCGGCCGCGCGGAACCGGGCAGGCGCGGCTGGGCGGGCGCGGCGGCCTGGTCGGCGACCGTGAGCACGGTCGCGCCCGCCTCGTCCGTCACCCGGATCGCCACGCTCGACCCCGCCGGCGCGTGCTTGCGGACGTTGGTGAGGGCCTCGGCGACGATGCGGTAGACCGTGGTGGCCACCTCGCGCGAGACCGACCCCGGTGGCGCCAGCTCCAGCTCCGTCTCCGGGTATCCGGCCTCGGCGAAGCGGCGTACCAGGCCGGGCAGGTCGTCCAGGCCGGGCAGCGGCTCGGCGGAGACCGGCTCGCCCTCCAGCTCACGCAGCATCCGGACGGTACGGTCCATGGAGGCCAGCGCCCGCGTGCCGTCCTCCTCGATCGCGCGCAGCGTCGTGGCCGCCTCCCTCGGCGAGCTCTCCAGCAGGATCTGCGCCGCCTGCGCCTGCAGGACCATGGCGCTGACGTCGTGGGCCACGAAGTCGTGCAGGTCCCGGGCGAGCTGCATCCGCTGGGAGCGCCTGGCCTCGCGCACCGCCCGCTCGCGGCGGGCGTCCAGCACGCGCAGGTACGCGCCCAGGCCTACGGCGCCGGCCGTACCGAAGGACCAGAACAGCCCGAACGCGACCGACTCCACCACCGACTTCACCGGCACGACCTGCAGCGCCAGCAGCGCCTCTGCCACCGCCGCCACCACCACGGCGGGAAGCCCGCGCGGCAGGGGCGACCAGCGGACGGTCATCGTGATGAGCGTGAGCACGGCCAACGTGTGGAAGTAGGTGGCGGGACCGGCCGCGCCGACCGGGTCGCTCAGCCACACCAGCGTGCACGCCGCGCCGACGGCGCCCACGAGCGCGGTGAGCGGCGCCAGCAGCGGCCGCGTCCTGGGCGACCACGCGACGGCCGCGCTGGCCGCGGCCACCGCGAGCAAGGCGGGGGTCAAGATCAACGGCTCCGGGAACGGCGGCCTGAGCGAGATCGGCCAGACGGCGCACCAGAGCACGACCGCGCAGGCCAGCACCCGTTTCATGACCGCCACTTTAGCCAGGAGGGCGCGTGGGCGAATCTGCCGATCGGCAGATGTCCGGGCGCCGGTCCCGGCCCAGGCTGGGGAACCATGAAACGACGACTGATCCTCCACGGGGCGCTGATCTGGAGCGCGATCTACGGAGCGCTCGGCTACTTCTGGTGGTCGGGCGGCGGCGGCTTCCCCTTCGGCGACCCCAACGCCGCCGTCGGGATGAGCATCTTCGCGGGCGTGACGGCGGACGCGATGGCACCGGCCATCGCCCTCGCCTGTACGGCCGGCGTCCTGCTCGCGGCGGCGGCCCTCTGGTGGCCCAAGGTTCCCGCGCCGGTGGTCGCGGCGTACGGCTGGGTGGCCGGGGCGAGCCTCCTGTTCGTGCTCCCCGACGTCCGGCTGCTGCAGAACATGGCCTACTCCCTGCGCGGCTACTTCGGCCTGGTCGACTGGCCCGTGCTCAACCAGCTCGTGTGCGTCGCGGGCGGGGCGCTGTGGATCGGCGTCGCGCTGGGCTTCGTGCGGGGCGGCGCCGCCTCGTGGCCGTGGCGGCGGATCGGGCTCTGGGCGACGGTCGTCGCGGTGCTGTCGCCGCTGCCGTACGGCATGCAGCGGGCGGCCTGGTCGGCGGGCATCCCGATGTGGGTGGACCAGAGCTTCGTCGACGACCTCGCGGCCGACGCCGTGGCCAAGGGCGTGAGCGGGCTGGGGGCGTACTCGCTTCCGCTGCTCTGCCTGGGCGGGGCACTGCTCACGCTCGGGCTGGCGCAGCGGTGGGGGCGGGTCTTCCCGCGCTGGGTGCCGGTGCTCGGCGGGCGGGCGGTGCCCGAGGCGATGGCGGTCGTGCCGGCGTCGCTGGTGTCCGTGGCCCTCACCGTGACCGGGGTGACCTCGTGGAGCGGCCTGCTGGCCGGCGACATGGACTGGTCGGTCGGGGGCGTGGGCCTGTTCTTCCTGCCGTGGGGACTGTCGCTGGGCGTGGCCACCGTGGCCTACCACTACACGCGAGGTCACGTCCCTGCAACGCCGTTCACCCTGGCCCGTCCCCAGCCTGATATGCGGCCATAATTACGGGACGGCCGGGGTTTGCGGGGTGCGGAGAGATGACGGCGTTACTCGTGCGGGGTCCGGCGGGCTTCATCCGGCTGGTGCCGGGGCAGCGGCTGCTCGTGGGGCGCGAGGGTGACATCGCCATCGCCGACGCCCGCGTCTCCCGCCACCACGCCGAGGTCGTCCACGAGTCGGGCCGCTGGATCCTGCGCGACCTCGGCAGCCGCAACGGCACGTTCATCGGGCAGAACCGCATCTCGACCGTCCACGTGGCCGTCCCCTGCACCGTACGGCTCGGCGGCGCGGAGCACGGCCCCCGCCTCGACCTCGAACCCGAACCACCCCGCCCGACCGCCCCCCAGCCACAACGCCCCCCGGACCCGCGACACACCGGACACCAGACAACCGGCCACCCAACCCCGGGACACCTCGGCACGGGCCCTTCCACCCCAGGCCACCCAGGCACGGGGTACCCGAGCACGGGACATCCGGGCGCAGGCCACCCGAGCGGGGGACATCCGGGGGCGGGGTATTCCGGGGGTGGGCAGGGTTGGGGTGGGGTGTCGGAAGGGGTGACGCAGCTCGGGCGGCCGACCGGACAGGGGCGGCCGAGCGAGATCCCCGAGCGGGTCCTCCCCCTGACCGACGTCCTGCGGATCGGCCGGGCCGCCGACAACGACCTGGCCCTGCCCGACGACCTCCTGATCTCCCGCCACCACGCCGAGATCCACCGCTCCCCCAACGGCCCGTACGTCAGGGACCTGCGCAGCCGCAACGGCACCCACGTCAACGGCCACCGTGTCACCGACGCCTACGTCCAGCCGGGCGATCTGGTCTCGGTGGGCCACTACCAGCTGGTCGTGCACCGCGACCACGTGGCGGTCCACGCCGACACCGGCGCCGTATCCCTGCGGGCCGAGGGCCTGACGGTCAAGGCGGGCTCCGCCGTACTGCTGGACGGGGTGAGTCTGCAGCTTGACGCCTGCAGTCTGCTCGCGGTGGTGGGCCCGTCGGGCGCGGGCAAGTCGACGCTGCTCGGCGCGCTCACCGGCGCCAGGCCCGCCACGCACGGCCGGATGTCGTACGAGGGCCGCGACCTGTACGCCCACTACGACGACCTGCGCCATCGCATCGGCCTGGTCCCGCAGGACGACATCCTGCACAAGGAGCTCACGGTCGAGCGGGCGCTGGGGTACGCGGCGGCGCTGCGCTTCCCCCAGGACGTGACGCGGGCCGAGCGCCGGGCCCGCATCGACGAGGTGATCGACCAGCTCGACCTGGCCGAACGCCGCAGGCTGCGCATCGACCGGCTGTCCGGTGGCCAGCGCAAGCGCACCAGCGTGGCGCTGGAGCTGCTGACGAAGCCGTCGCTGTTGTTCCTGGACGAGCCGACCTCCGGGCTGGATCCGAGCCTGGACAAGGAGGTCATGAACACGTTGCGGGAGCTGGCCGACGACGGCAGGACCGTGGTGGTGGTCACGCACAGCGTGCTGCACCTGAACGTCTGCGACCGCGTGCTCGTGTTGTGCCGAGGCGGCAAGGTCGGATATTTCGGCCCACCGGATGAATTGCTGGGATTTTTCGGGGCGACGGAGTACTCGGAGGTCTTCAAGAAGGTCAGCGACGAGGCCGATCTGTGGGCCGACCGCTTCCGCCGCTCCGCCTACTACACGCGCTACTGCGGCGCCGCCTCCGGCGAGGGCCTCGACGGCCACACCGTGGCCCCTCCCCCGGCGCCGCCCAAGCAGAGCATGGGACGGCAGTTCGCGATCCTGTCGCGGCGGATGTTCTCGGTGATCCGCGCCGACAAGCTGGCCGCGCTGTCGATGGTCGGCCTGCCGATCGTCCTGGCGCTGATGACCCGTGTCGTGGAGGGCTCGGCGGGCCTGGCGCCGCCCGGCGGCAAGATCGGGCGCAGCGAGGAGGCCGGAACCCTCCTGATCATCCTGGTGTTCGGGGCCGCGCTGATGGGCCTGATCGGCGCGATCCGGGAGATCGTCAAGGAAGGCCCCATCTACCGCCGCGAACGTTCGGTCGGCCTGTCACCGGTGGCGTACCTGCTGTCGAAGGCCGCCGTGCTGGGAGCGATCAACGTGGTGCAGGCGACGTTGTTCGTCACGCTGGCCATGATCGGCCGCAAGCCTCCGGCCGATCCGCTGATCTTCGGCTCCGGCAGCGTGGAGATCATCGTCGTGGTCTCCGCGGTGGCCTTCACCTGTAGCCTGCTGGCCCTTCTGGTCAGCGCCCTGGTCAGCACCAACGAGCAGGCCATGCTGATCATGGTGGTGCTCGTGATGGCCCAGTTCGTCTTCATCGGCAAGCTGATCGAGGTGGTCGGCCGTACCGGCCTGGAGCAGCTCACCTGGCTCGTCCCCACTCGCTGGGGCTACGCCGCCGCCGCGGCCACCACCGACCTGCGGAAGATCGACATCGCCAAGCCCGAGGACGCCCTCTGGGACCACGACCCGGTGGGCTGGCTCCGCTCGATGGCCGTCCTGATCCTCATGTCGGCGGTCCTGGCCCTGGCCACCCGCCTCGCCCTGCGCCGCTACGAGGCCAAGTCCCGCTGAGCCACAAGGTCATCCCCGGCCAATAGTATGAAGTTCAACAAAAGCAATGAAAGGGCACGCAATGGACGTCGAGCAGACGGCCCTGCCGGGGATCGGACTGCGGCACGAGTTCACCACCCAGTCCGGAAGGCGGATCGGCATCGTCTCGCATCGCAGCGGCCGGCGGGATCTGGTGATCTACGACAAGAGCGACCCGGACCAGGCGTGCGAGGCGGTCAAGCTCAACGACGAAGAGGCCGACGCCCTGTGTGAACTGCTCGGCGCCCCGCGCATCGTCCAGCGGCTCAACGAGCTGCACCGGCAGGTCGAAGGCCTGGTCAGCGTGCAGTTGCCGATCAGCGACGGCGGGCCGTACGCGGGCCGGCCCATGGGCGACACCCAGATGCGCACCCGCACGGGATCGTCCATCGTGGCCGTCGCGCGCGACGGCCGGGTGGTGGCCAGCCCCGGCCCGGACTTCGTGTTCGCCGCCGGTGACGTGGTCGTGGTCGTGGGCACGCCCGAGGGCACCTCGGCCGCCGCCGACATCCTGGCCGCGGGGTAGGCCCGCGGGTGCACGCAGGGATCCTTCTTCTCGAACTCGGTGCTGTCATCCTCGGTCTCGGCGTGCTCGGCGCGCTGGCCCTGCGCGGCGGCATCTCCCCCATCCCCCTCTACCTGATCGCGGGCCTGGCCTTCGGCACCGGCGGCATCCTGCCGCTGGCCACCAGTGAGGAGTTCATCCAGGTCGGCGCCGAGCTCGGCGTCATCATGCTGCTGCTCACGCTGGGCCTGGAGTACAACGCCGACGAACTGGTCACCAGCCTGCGCGGCAACCTCCGCGGCGGCCTCGTGGACCTGGTGCTCAACGCCGCGCCGGGCGCGATCGCCGCCCTGCTGCTCGGCTGGGGCCCCGTCGCCGCCGTCGCCATGGCCGGCGTCACCTACGCCACCTCCTCCGGCATCACCGCCAAAGTCCTGTCCGACCTGGGCTGGATCGGCAACAGGGAAACCCCCGTCGTCCTGTCGCTCCTGGTCTTCGAAGACCTGACGATGGCCCTCTACCTGCCCATCCTCACCGCGCTGCTGGCCGGCGCGAGCCTGCTGAGCGGGGCGGTGACGGTGGCGATCGCGCTGGCGACCGTGAGCGTGGTGCTCGTCTTCGCCCTCCGGTACGGCAAGCTCATCGAACGCTTCGTGGCCAGCCCCAACTCCGAGGTTCTCCTCCTGAAGGTCGTCGGCCTGGCACTCCTGGTCGCCGGGATCGCCCAGCAGCTCCAGGTGTCGGCGGCCGTCGGCGCGTTCCTGGTGGGCATCGCGCTGTCGGGAGAGCTGGCCGAAGGCGCGCGGGCGTTGCTGGAGCCGCTGCGCGACCTGTTCGCCGCGGTGTTCTTCGTCTTCTTCGGCCTGCAGACCGACCCGGCGGCGATCCTGCCCGTGGCCGGGCTGGCCGCGGCGCTCGCCCTGGTCAGCATGGTCACCAAGCTCCTGACCGGCGCCTACGCCGCCCGCCGTGCGGGCATCGCCAAGGCCGGTCAGGCGCGGGCGGGCATCGCGCTGATCCCGCGGGGCGAGTTCAACATCGTCATCGCGGGGCTCGCGGTGGCCGCCGGGGTCCATCCGGACCTCGGGCCGCTGGCCGCCGCGTACGTGCTCATCCTGGCGGCCTTCGGTCCGCTGGCGGCCAAGGCGGTGCAGCCGCTGATCACCGCGATCGCCCGCCGTACCTGATCACTTGTGGGGGGCGGCTACTCGTCGCCCTCCACGCGCATCACGCTGGCCACCGCGCGGACGATGTCGAGCTTGCGCAGCCCCTCCATCGTGGCGGTGAGCGCGGCGTCGGTGGCGCGGTGGCTGACGATCACGAGCTGGGCGTCGTCGCCGTGGCCCTCCTGGCGTACCGTCTGGATGGAGACGTCGTGGCGGGCGAACTCCTCGGCCACCCGGGCCAGCACGCCCGGCTTGTCGGCGACGTCGAGCGCCACGTGGCAGCGGGTCACGGTCTCGCCCATCGGGTGCACGGTCAGCGAGGCGTACGTGGACTCCTCCGGACCGCGCGCCCCGGCCAGCCGGTTTCTGGCCACGGCCACCAGGTCGCCCAGGACCGCGGAGGCGGTGGGCGCGCCGCCGGCGCCGGCGCCGTAGAACATGAGCTGCCCGGCCGACTCCGCCTCCACGAACACCGCGTTGTACGCCTCGCGCACACCGGCCAGCGGATGGGTGCGCGGGATCATCGCCGGGTGGACGCGTACGCCGACGCTCCGGCCGTCGTCGGAACGTGCGCAGATGGCCAGGAGCTTGATGACGTACCCCATGGCCTTGGCCGAGGCGACGTCGGTGGCGGTGATCTCGGTGATGCCCTCGCGGTGCACCTGCTCGGCGGTCACCCGGCTGTGGAAGGCCAGCCCGGCGAGGATCGCGGCCTTGGCGGCGGCGTCGAAGCCCTCGACGTCGGCGGTGGGGTCGGCCTCGGCGTAGCCGAGCGCCTGCGCCTCCTCCAGCGCGTCGTTGAACGAGGCGCCCGTGGAGTCCATCTTGTCGAGGATGTAGTTGGTGGTGCCGTTGACGATGCCGAGCACGCGGTTGACGTGGTCGCCGGCCAGCGACTCGCGCAGCGGGCGCAGCAGCGGGATGGCCCCGGCCACGCTGGCCTCGAAGTAGAGGTCCCCGCCGCCGGCGCGGGCCGCCTCGTGGAGGGCGGAACCGTCCTCTGCCAGCAGCGCCTTGTTCGCGGTCACGACCGACTTGCCCTTGGACAGGGCCGCGACGATCAGCGAGCGCGCGGGCTCGATGCCGCCGATGACCTCGACGACGATGTCGACGTCTTCACGGGTGACGAGGGCCTCGGCGTCGGTGGTGAGCAGCGCGGGGTCGACGTCCACCTCACGTTTACGCCCCAGCCTGCGTACGGCGACGCCCGCCAGCTCCAGCGGCGCCCCGATCCGGGCGGCCAGGTCGTCGGCCTGCTCGCGCATGAGCCTGATGACCTGCGAGCCGACGACGCCGCATCCCAGCAGCGCGACCTTCACAGTTGCCCCCTCAGCAGATCGTCCTCGGTCTCGCCCCGCACGATCACCCGGGAGGAGCCGTCGGCGACGGCGACCACGGCGGGCCTGGGCAGATAGTTGTAGTTGCTGGCCAGCGAGCGGCAGTAGGCGCCGGTGGCGGCCACCGCGATGAGGTCGCCCGGCGCGAGGTCGGCCGGGAGGTAGAAGTCCCTGATGACGATGTCGCCGCTCTCGCAGTGCTTGCCGACCAGGCGGCTGAGCATGGGCGCGGCGGTGCTCGCGCGGTTGGCCAGCACCGCGGTGTACTCGGCGCCGTAGAGCGCGGTGCGCACGTTGTCGCTCATGCCGCCGTCGATGCTGACGTAGGTGCGGATGCCCTCGACGTCCTTGACGGTGCCGACCTCGTAGAGGGTGATGCCGCCGGGGCCGACGATGGTGCGGCCCGGCTCGACGGTGAGGTTGGGCACGGGCAGCCCGGCGCCGGTGCAGACCTTGGCGACGATCTCGCGCAGGCCGTCGGCCAGTTCCTTGATGTCGGGGGCCTCGTCGCCTTCGACGTAGGCGATGCCGTAGCCGCCGCCGAGGTCGAGCTCGGGCAGGACGACGCCGTGCTCGTCCTTGATCTGCACGAGCAGGTCGGCCAGGCGGCGGGCGGCCACCTCGAAGCCGGCGGTGTCGACGATCTGCGAGCCGATGTGGGAGTGCAGGCCGACGAGTTCGAGCTGGGGCAGCGCGAGGATGCGGCGGACCGCCTCCGCGGCGGCGCCGGTGTTGAGCGACAGGCCGAACTTCTGGTCGTCGTGGGCGGTCGCGATGAACTCGTGGGTGTGCGCCTCGACGCCGGTGGTCACCCGGATCATGACCTTGGGCCGCTTGCCGAGCTCGTCGGCGAGGTAGCCGACCCTGGCGATCTCCTCGTAGGAGTCGACCACGATGTGCCCGACGCCGACCTCAAGGGCCCGGGTCAGCTCGGCGACGGACTTGTTGTTGCCGTGGAGCGTGATGCGCTCGGGCGGGAAGCCGACGCTGAGCGCGACGGCCAGCTCGCCGCCGCTGGCCACGTCGAGGCCGAGCCCCTCGTCCTGCAGCCACCGGACGATCTCCCTGCACAGGAACGCCTTCCCGGCGTAGTGCACGTCGGAACCGGCGAAGGCGGTGGCGTAGTCGCGCATGCGCGAGCGCACGTCGGCCTCGTCGACGACGTAGAGCGGAGTGCCGTGCTCGGCGGCGAGGTCCCGCACGTCGATGCCGCCGACCGTGAGCGCGCCCTCGGTCCTGCTCGACGTTCGCGGCCAGATCGCGGGATTGATCCGGTTGAGGTCGGCGGGCGCCAGCGGCGGGCGCTCGTGGGGCAGCATCTCGGCGTGCCGGTCCCCTGCGGGATGGGCGAATCGACTCACCCAAAAGAGGCTATCGGAACGCGGGATCGCGCCGGACACCGTGCCCACCTATCGAGACACGATGTGCAGGAAATTGTAGAGTTTTTACACGTTTTCACGCCTTATGGCGTGAAATTTCAGATTCTGTCGGGTCCGGGAAGGACTTCCTGTACGGCCAGCGCCAGCCGCACCCGAGCGGTGTGCACCGGGGCGGCCGGTTCGTCCCCGACGGGCAGCGGCGCCGCGTGCTCATAGGCGTCGTGATAGGCCAGCGCGAGCCGTACCAGAAAGGCCGCCCACCCCGGCTCCGCGCTGACCCGGCGGCCGGGCAGCTCGGCCAGCACCCGCAACACCGCCCGATCGCGCGCCCCCGACAAACACGCGGGCTCAAACCCGCCAGAAACCCCAAGCCCGCCAGGCACCCCGAGCCCGTCAGACGCCCCAACCCCGCCGGACACCTCAAGGGCGCCGAGCACCCCATGCCCGCCAGACGCCCCAAGGGCGACGGGCACTCCGAGAGCGGCGGCTTCCCGCGCCACGGCCACCGCTCTGGCGCGCGCATATTTCACGACAAATCCGGGGTTGTCCCATGTCAGCGGTTCCGCCGGCCACCCCTGGTCGGCCACCGCGAACACGTCGGCCAGCACGTCGGCGGGCTCGGGCAGGACGATGCGCAGCAGCCCGTTCGGCAGCGCCACCGCCCCGGGCACGGACGCGGCCAGCTCGCCCGGGTCCACGCGGCGGCGCAGCGCGGCGGCCGACAGGTAGACCGCCTCCCGCGTCCAGTCGCCCTCGGGCGCGGGCGGCTCGCCGAGAAGCTCCGCGAGCTGCCCGGGTGTCATCAGATGAGCGCGTGGGGCTCGGCGGAGCCGTACTCGATGAGCTGGGCCGCCCCCAGCAGCCAGCGGTCCTCGTCGCGCACGCGCACGTAGCCGAAACGGTCGGCGGAGAAGACCTTCACCCCGTCCGTACGGCACTGCCGCATGAGCACCTCGTCCCAGCCCTCGGTCAGGTCGGGGAAGCCCAGCTCGCGCAGCGCGTTGCGGCGGGCGAGCAGCGTCGCCCCGGCGATCTCCGGCGTGTAGGTGTACTCGGCGTCCGGCTGCTTCAGCAGCGTGGCCTGGGCGTTGCGCAGGTGGGCGTAGAAGGCGGCCTTGCCCACGATGTCCGCGGTGCCGAACAGGAAGGCGCGGCTGAGGTCGGACAGGTAGTGCATGCCGTAGACGTCGCGCGGGTCCATGACCGCGACCAGGTCGGCCTCGCACAGGTCGAGCCCGTGGTTGAGCATGCCGCCCGTGGACAGCGCGGGGTCGAGGTCGCGGAAGACGACCTCGGCGTCCTTGATCACGTCACGGGCGCGCTCCCCCGCGCCGGGCGGGCCGAACAGGATCAGCTGCGTGACCCCGCTCTGCCTGGCGACCTGGGCGAGCGCGTGCTCCAGCAGCGCGGCGTCGGTGACCGGCAGGATCACCGAGACGTTCAGCGTCGCGCGGGCGCTGGGCAGGCCGATGCGCTCCAGCAGCTCGTCGACCCGCTCGGTCATCGTGCCGCCCGCGTAGGCGCGGCGCAGCGCGGCGTGGGCGCGGCGGGAGTCGGGCTCCGGTCCGATCGAGGTGCCGCAGGCGGCGATCTCCGACAGCCGCCACGTCGGCGTTCCCGGCGGCACGTCAACGGCGGCCGGCCAGCGGTAGGACGTCAGCACGTCCGGGTACGACAGGTGCGGCGGCAGCAACTGCTCCAGCGTGAGCACCCGGTCGACCCGGCCGCCCGACAGCGGCAGCGGGTTGTGCACCCGCGGCTGCACGCCGAACTGCAGCCGCGGCCAGCCGCTCGCCGTGTCCACGCTGAAGCGGTGCTCGAACAGGGCGGCGGCCGCGGCGAAGCCGGCGGGGTCGCCCTGGGTGTGCCAGAAGACCGTGCGGATGCCCCGCTCGGCGCACCAGGCCAGCAGCGCGCGCAGGCCCTCACCCGGCTCGCCGGCGATCTCCTCGGCCCAGGGGCCCTCGGTGACCGACTCGACCACGAGCAGGTGGGGCACCTCCAGCGGCAGCACCCGGGCGAAGTCGCGCGGGGTGAAGCCCGTCGTCTGCCGCCACTCGTAGCGCAGCAGCGCCTCGGCGTGCGGGTCGGCGATGACGGCGGCGGTCAGGTGGGGGCGCGTGTTGGGGCCGGTCGGGATCCTGAACGGCTTCAGCCGGAACGAGGCGCCCTCTATCGTCCTGGTCGCGGCGGTGGCCTGGAAGGCGGCGCCGGGCCGCTCGGCCTTCTGATCGGCGGCGGCGACCGGCTTGCGCTTGGGCGCGACCGGGCGCGGGGCGGCCTTGGCGGCGCCCTTGATGCCCTTGGCGAGACGCACCGGGTTGGACTTGCCGGACTTCAGCGCGTCACCGAGCCGGTTCCAGCGGGCGACCTTGATGGAGGACAGCTTCCACTGCGCCACCTCGGCCTGGTAGCGCTGCTCGGCCAGCTCCTTGCGCAGCCGCTCCGCGTCGGAACGCTCGTCGTCGAGCCGGTCCTCCAGCTCCGACACCTGCGCGGCCAGCGCCTTGGCCTCCTGCGCGCTCTGCTCGGCGGCGGCGAGCTTCGCCTGGGCGGTGTCCAGCAGCCGCGCCAGCTCCGCCGCGTGCTCGGCCTGGGCGACCGCGTCCCTCAGCGCTTTGCGCGTGCTTTCCAGCTCCGTCATCGGCCTTCCTCCAGCAGGCCAACGACAAAGTTGGCTCGCTCGCTGCGCTCGCTCACGAGGCCAAAGGATACCCTTCAACCGGTAAGCGGCAGGAAGGGATGGATCCGGTGCAGTTCAATGTGCGGCCCTACGTCTGCGGAGCCCTCGGCCGGATCGACCCCGCCGTCGCGGCGAAGCTGGCCGCCGCCGGCCCACGCTGCCGCCCCGCGCTCCAGACCGCCCACGCGGCGCTGTTCAGCACCGCTCCCCTGCCGCCGTACCACCGCTCCGAGGGCGAATTCGCCTTCTCCTGGGGCGAGCGCAAGCCGCCGGCCGGGGACGCGTGGATGTCGGTCGCCGAGACCTACGAGACACCCGGTCTCATCGGCGCGGGCGAGCGGGTCACGCTGCACGCGGGCGCGCTCGGGCTGGTCGACGTCTATTACGTACGGCTCGGCGACGCCGTCTACTTCTCCTCCCTGATCGCCCCCCTGCTCTCGCTGGTCCCGGTCGAGATCGACTGGGACGCGTGGGCCTCGATCCTTCAGGTGACCTTCCCGCTCGGGGAGGCGACACCATACCGGCAGATCAGGCGGCTGCCCGGCTCCAGCGCGCTGGTGTTCACGGGCGAGCGGCTGGCCACCGAGCGGCGGCTGCCGCGCTGGCTGCGGCGTGAGCCGTACGAGGCCTGGACCAGCGCGGACGCGATCCTGGAGATCCTGCACGAGGTCTACAAGGACTACGAGGGCCGGCGGCTGCTGGTCCCGGTCAGCGGCGGCTACGACTCGCGGCTGCTGGCCAGTGTGGCCGTGGCGCGCGGCTTCGACGTGGAGTCCTGGACGACCAGCCCGGACGACGGCACCGACACCGACATCTCCTTCGCCCAGGCGATCACCCGCGAGCTGGGCATCCCGCACCGCGTGGTCACCCAGGATCCCGGCGCCTATCCGGCCGACGCGCTGGAGGTGGCGCGCAGGCTCGAGTATCTGACGCCGCACCACGCCTGGTACGCGCCGTTCGCCAAGGAGGTCCACGGCGCCGGCCGCATCCTGGTGGACGGCCTGGCGGGCGGGCCGCTGCTGAAGAACTTCATGGTCAGCGGGGCGGCGCTGGAGGCCACCTCGCAGGCCGAGCGTTCGGCGGCGGTGCTGAGCTCGCTGTCGCTGGGCGCGCCGTCGCGGCCGTTCCTGTCGGAGGCGGCGGCGGCCTGGATGGCGCAGACCGTGGGCGAGCAGTTCACCGAGTCCACCTCGATGCTCCACGGACATCGGGCGGAGCTGCCGTTGTCGGTGCTGCACACGCGTACGGTGCGGGGCATCGCCCGTTCGGCGGTGAACCTGGTGGGGCCTGAGGCCTCGTTCGCGGCGCCGTTCATCCATCCGGAGTTCTTCGACGCGGCGCTGTCGGTGGGCGTGGCCCGCAAGGACAAGGGGCGCTTCTACCGCGAACTGCTGCACGCGGCCAGTCCGCGCGTGGCCGCGCTGCCGTCCACGAACGTGGTCAAGCAGCCGCTTCGGCGGGTGCCGCTGCGCTCGACCGCAGCTCCGGCCCGCGAGTACTCGCACCGGATGCTGGCCACGGTGGCCGAGCGGGTGCCCGGCCTGCTCTCGGATGACCTGCACGAGGTGATCGGCGGCGGGCCCGACGCGCTGACGCGTTTCAACGGCTGGAACGACCGGTTCTGGGTGCGCGGTCTGGTGCTGTTCGGCGCCTGGCTGCGCGATTACGGGCATGACCTGGGTGAACTGGAAGCGCCGTTCTAGCGAACGCTAAGTAACGTCGCGATTACACCGCGATCTCGTGGGTATTACATGCGGCACAGCACAAGCGGGTTCCGGAAGGCCGACGGGCTGGTAGTGTTCGGCCCGTAAGCGCCGCGAACAAGCGGGCACCGGGTCACAAATCCGGGCTCGCTCAGGGCATGGGGTTCGCAGGGATGACGACTCCAGGCGGCGCGGTCACCACAAAACGCCGGGGTATCCGGTGACTTCGTCCTGCCCACATCTCCTTCTGTGAGCGACACATGATCAACGCATCCCCAACACCTGAGCAGGTGCCCGAGACGTTCGTCTCGGAGGACCCGCACTGGTACAAGCGGGCTGTTTTCTATGAGGTCCTCGTCCGGGGTTTCAAGGACTCCAACGGCGACGGCACCGGAGACCTGCGCGGCCTGGTCGAGAAGCTCGACTACGTGCAGTGGCTCGGTGTCGACTGCCTTTGGCTGCTGCCCTTGTACGAGTCGCCGCTGCGCGATGGCGGATACGACATCTCCGACTACATGAAGATCCTTCCGGACTTCGGGGACCTCGGGGACTTCGTCCAGCTCATCGAGTCGGCGCACGCCCGTGGGCTACGCATCATCACCGACCTGGTGATGAACCACACCAGCGACCGCCATCCGTGGTTCCAGGCCTCCCGGCACGATCCCGAGGGGCCGTTCGGCGACTTCTACGTCTGGTCCGACGAACCCACCGGCTACCCCGACGCGCCGATCATCTTCATCGGCGCCGAGGAGTCCAACTGGACCTACGACCCGGTGCGCAAGCAGTACTACTGGCACCGCTTCTTCCACCACCAGCCGGACCTGAACTACGACAACCCGGCCGTGCAGGAGGCGATGCTGGAGGTCCTGCGCTTCTGGCTGGACCTGGGCATCGACGGCTTCCGCCTGGACGCGGTGCCGTACCTGTTCGAGCGCGAGGGCACGGGGTGCTCCGGCCTGCCGGAGACGCACGCCTACCTCAAGAAGGTGCGCGCCGAGGTGGACCGCCTCTACCCCGACCGCGTCCTGCTGGCCGAGGCCAACGGCTGGCCGGAGGACGTGGTGGAGTACTTCGGCGACCCCACCACCGGGGGTGACGAATGCCATATGGCCTTCCACTTCCCGCTGATGCCGCGCATCTACATGGCGGTCAAGAAGGAGGCCCGCGAGCCGATCTCCGAGATCATGTCGCGGACCCCCAAGCTGCCCGACAGCGCCCAGTGGGGCATCTTCCTCCGCAACCACGACGAGCTCACGCTCGAGACGGTGACCGAGGAAGAGCGCGACTACATGCACAACGAGTACGCCAAGGACCCGCGCATGCGCGCCTACCTCGGCATCCGGCGGCGCCTGGCACCGCTGCTCGACAACGACCGCGACATGATCGAGCTCTTCCACGCCCTGCTGCTGTCGCTGCCCGGCTCCCCCGTCATGTACTACGGCGACGAGATCGGCATGGGCGACAACATCTGGCTGGAGGACCGCGACTCGGTCCGCACCCCGATGCAGTGGAGCCCCGACCGCAACGCCGGCTTCTCCAACGCCGACCCCGGGCGGCTCTACCTGCCCGCGGTGATGGACCCGATCTACGGCTACCAGGCGGTCAACGTCGAGGCGCAGCAGAAGCACGAGGGCTCACTGCTGCACTTCACCCGCCGCATGCTGCAGATCCGGCGCAACCACCCGGTCTTCGGCACCGGCGCGTACACCGAGATGTGGTCGTCGAACTCCAGCGTGCTGACGTTCGTCCGCGAAGAGGGCGACGACCTCATGCTGTGTGTGAACAACCTGTCCAAGTTCCCGCAGCCGGTCGAGCTCGACCTGCGCCGCTTCAAGGGCATGACCCCGGTGGAGGCGCGCGGCGGCGTGCCGTTCCCGCAGATCGGCGAGCTGCCGTACCTGCTGACGCTGCCGGGCCACGGCTTCTACTGGTTCGCCCTGAAACACATGTGAGCCTGTCGCCATACGAATACTCTCTGCGACATGGCGAAGGACACAGCATCGCGGGTGAACGTGTTTGACGATCTACGGCGGACAAGCGTCAAGACCAACCTCGCAGTGCGCCGCCTCCTCGACCACTTCGGCATCCCAAGCGTGACGGAGGCCGAAGTGGACGAGGAGCTGGCTCGACGAGATGTGACGCCTAGCGGGCGGTGACGGGCACCTGGGCCCGTGCCGCCCGCCTGGCGGGGATCAGCGCCACCGCCAGCGCCGCGCCCACCGCCACCAGCACCGCGAGCACGAGCGTGGTGGCCGAGGGCGGGCGGCCGATGCCGGCGCCCACGCCGCTGGTGTGACCCTGCAGGTCGATCAGGCCCGTCACCACCGAGGCGCCCACGGCGGTGCCCGCGAGCACGCCCAGAATCACCAGCAACCCGGTCCCGGTCACCAGCGTGGCCATGAGCTGGCGCGGCGTCAGGCCCATCGCCTTCAGCACCGCCAGGTCGAGCGCGTGGTCGCGCAGTCCGAGCGCGCTGGCGGTCAGCAGGTTCGCCAGCCCGATCAGCGACAGCACGAAGATGAGCGCCACGATCAGCACCCGGATGACGGTCAGCCGCTCGGCCGGGTTCACCACGCGCTGCACGTCGAGCCCCTCGCCGGAGACGGCGAGCAGCCGCGTGCGCACCTCCCCCGCGTCCGCGCCGTCCTTCAGCACCAGCGCGTAGAACTCCGGCGGCACCGTGTCCTTGGCCGCGAGGCTGTCCAGGCCGACCGAGAGCACCTCGCCGTCCAGATCGGGCTCCACGGTCCTGCCGACGATGCGCACGATGAGCGGCGAGTCGCCGACCGTCAACCGCACCCGGTCGCCGATCTTGGCCCGCAGCAGGTCGAGCAGGCCCTGCCCGGCCACGGCCTCGCCGGGCTGGGCGTACATGCGGCCCTCCACCACCGGGAAGGGGTACGGCTCCGCCGAGTTCCCGATCGCCCGCACCCGCACCGACCTGGCCTGCCCCGGGGCCAGCGCGTTGACGTCGGCGCCCTGGTAGACGGTGGCCACGCCCCGGTCGGCCTTGGCCATGCGCTCGGCCGAGGCCGACTCCAGCTTGCCGGGACGGACGTGGAGGGCGGCGTGCTGGCCCACCTGGGCGGGGTTGCGCTGGAAGTTGTCGAGGGTGGACCACACGCCCAGGCCGATGGTGATCATCATCATGGGTACGGCCAGGCCGAACACGGTCATGAACGCGGGCACGCGGCGGGTGAACGCGTCGCGGGCGCCCAGGACGAGGGCGGGCGGGAGCCGTACCAGGAGGGCCAGGCGCGCCAGACGGGACAGGTGGCCCCGGGGCGGCGCGGAGGGGGCGGCGGGGATCGGCGGGGTGCGGCCCCCGCGCCAGGCGGGCAGGCCGACGGCGGCCAGCACGACCAGGGCGGTGCCCGCGACGATGAGCAGCACGGGCGCCGGGGCGATCGCCGAGGGGCCGAGCACGAAGGCGATCACCGCCACGCCCGCGACGGAGCCGAGCGCGACGCCGACCAGGCCGAGCGCCCCGTGCTCGACCACGAGAAGGCCGGCGACCTGCGCCCGGGTGAACCCCATGGACTTCAGCGTGGCCAGGTCGCGCAACTGGCCGAGCACCCGGCCACCGGCGGCGTTGGCCAGCGCCAGCGCGGCGGCGACCAGCCCCACCACGCCGAACAACGCCAGCAGCGTGCCCAGGAGCCGGTTGTCGAGCTCCATGGCGGCCCTGACCTGCCGCCAGGTGTAGACGCGCTGGAGCTTGTCCTCCAGCATGACCACGACCCGCTGGGAGACGACTTGGGTGGCCTCGGGGTCGGTCAGACGCAGGCCGGTCACGTACTCGCTGCGGCCGAGCGCGGGCTCGATGCGGTCGAGCAGGTCGGGCAGCACCCAGGCCAGGCCGGGTGTCCACTCGGGGTAGAAGCCCTGCTCGGCGGTGTCGGCGATGCCGCGGACGTAGAGCGTGTGGCGGGCGCCGCTGAGCGCGGTGACGGTGACCGGCGCGCCGAGCCGCAGCCCCAGCTCGCGCGCGAACGAGCGCTCGACGACGACGCCGTCGAGCTGTCCCTGGTCGAGCCAGCGGCCCTCGGCCACGACCGGGTGCGCCACCTCGGGCGCGGCGGCGGGCAGCGCGCGCAGCGCCGCGGGCTCCTTCTTGCCGTCCTGCACGACGCTCACGGGCGCCGAGCGGTACGGCCCGGCCACCTGCGTGACCCCGTCGATCTCGCGCAGCCTGACCGCCTGGGGGACCTCCTGGGTGTGGATCCACACGTGGGCGCCGTCGGTCTGGGAGAACAGGCTGCGCCAGGGGTTGGTGCCCTCCTCCAGCAGCGTCGCGGCGGTGATCAGCGCGGCGACGATCCCGGCGACGGCCAGGACGGTCAGCACGGCCTGCCCGCGCCTGGCCCGCAGGTCCGCCCTGACCCATCGGCTGCCGGCGTGTCTCATCGTCACCTGAGCTCGATGACCTCTCCGGCGTTGCCCTTGCGCCGCCTGGCGATCCGGCCGTCGTCGACGATCTCGCCGTCGAGCAGGGACACCACGCGGTCGGCGAGGCTGGCGACGCGGGCGTCGTGGGTGACCATGACGATGGTCTGGCCGTCCTTGTGCACCTGCCCGAGCAGGCGCAGCACGTCGCGCGTGTTGCGGCTGTCGAGGTTGCCCGTGGGCTCGTCGGCCAGCAGGACCGTGGGCTGGTTGGCCAGGGCCCTGGCCAGCGCGACCCGCTGCTGCTCGCCGCCGGAGAGCTGGCCGGGCGCGGCGTCGGCGCGCTCGGTGAGGTTGAGCGCGCCGAGCAGCACCTCCCTGCGCTCGCGGGCCTCGCCGGGCGTGGCCCCCGCCAGCAGAGCCGGCAGCTCGACGTTGTCGGCGACGGTCATGCTGGCGACCAGGTTGAAGAACTGGAAGACGAAGCCGATCTGGCGCCGCCGCAGCACCGCCCACGCCGACTCCGACAGCGTGTCCACGCGCTTGCCGCCGAGCCAGATCTCGCCGCTGGTGCGGGTGTCGAGCCCGCCCAGCATGTGCACGAGCGTCGACTTCCCCGACCCGGACGGGCCCATGATGACGACGAACTCGCCCTCGTCCACCTGCAGGTCCACACCGCGGACGGCGGGCACGGGCACCCCGCCGTTCGAGTAGATCTTGACCAGGTTGACGGTTTTCAAAAGGGTCATATCAGGTCCTCCTGGCAGCGCTGCAGCCAGTCGAGGTCGGCCTGCAGGTGCAGCATGGCTCCCTCGATCAGCAGCGTAGCGACCCGGTTGGCCGGGTCCGTACGCTCCAGGAGGTCGTTGAGGTCGCGCATCAGCGCGAGATAGTGCCGGCGCTGGCGGCTGATCAGCGCCATCTGGTCGGAGATCCCGGTGAGCGGCGCGAGCACGAGCTTCATGAAGAACTCGTCGCGCACGCGCGGGCCCTCGGTCGGCTCGTCCACCCACTGCGTCAGGGCCTCACGGCCTTCCGCGGTCAGATAGTAGACCTTCTTGTTCGGCCGGTTGGACTGCTCGACGTCAACCGCCCTGACCAGCCCGTCCTTCTCCAGCCGGCCGAGTGTCACATAGATCTGGCCGATGTTGGGAGAGGGGTAAGCGCTGCCGAAGGTCAGCTCCAGGGCCTGTTTGAGCTCATACCCATGGGCAGGCTCCTTGGCCAGGAGCGCCAGCAGGTGCAGCCGCACCGCTCCACCTCCCGTACGTTACGCATGCGTTACGGAGATAACCGTTGACCATCAGATTACAGGTGTGCATAACATGAATGCATCTACCTAACACGTATGTAATCCTAGAAACGTGGAGGTAACAACGTGCGTCGTTTGATGCCGGTGCTGCTCGCCGCTCTGCTGACGGCAGGCTGCGCCGCGTCCGGCGACGACGGCGGCGGCGAGCCGGAGACGGGCGGGATCGGCCCGATCACCTTCGCCGTCGGGCGCGAGGGCACGACGTACTTGCAGCCACTGCTGGATCGCTGGAACCAGGCCCACCCGGCCGAGAAGGTGACGCTGATCGAGCTGCCAGAAGCGGCGGACGAACAGCGTGCCCAGATGGTCTCCAACCTTCAGGCACGCAGCGACAGGTATGACGTGCTCGTCCTGGACGTCGTGTGGACAGCGGAGTTCGCGGACAACGGCTGGATCATCCCCTTGGAGCGCGGGGCCTTCCCGCTCGACAAGTTCCTGCCGCCGGTCGTGGACACAGCGGTGTACAACGGCAAGCTCTGGGCAGTGCCGTACACGAGCAATGCGGGTTTGTTGTTTTACCGCTCTGACCTGGTGAAAAAGCCGCCCAAGACCTGGGCGGACCTCCGGCGGCGAGCGCTTGACGTAACGAAAAAACACAATATTGGTGGCTATGCCGGGCAGTTCCTTGCGTACGAGGGGCTGACCGTGAACTTCTCCGAGGCCGTGGGCGGGCAGATCCTCAGCACCGACGGCCAGGAGGTGACGCTCGACAGCGCCAAGGCCAAGGCCGCTCTCGGCTTCCTCGCCCAGGGACTTCGCGAGGGCTGGATCCCGGACGACGCGCTGTCGTACAAGGAAGAGGAGTCGCGGCTCGCCTTCCAGAACGGCGACCTGGCCTTCGCCCGCAACTGGCCGCACGCCTACGGCTCCGCCAAGGCCGAGCTCGGCGACCGGTTCGCGGTCACCAGGCTGCCGGGCCAGAACGGGCCGGGCACCAGCGCCCTCGGCGGCCAGAACCTGGCCGTCAGCGCCTACTCCAGGCATCCGAAGACCGCCCGCGACTTCATCCACTACTTCACCAGCATGGAGACCCAGCGCCGGGTCCTGTCGGAAGGCTCCTTCCCGCCGGTGTGGACCGAGCTTTACGACGACCCCGAGCTGATCGAGCAGTTCCCCTATCTCCCGGTGCTCAAAGAGAGCATCCTGGCCGCCAAGCCGCGGCCGGTCAGCGCCAACTACAACCAGCTGAGCCTGGTGATCGCCAGTTCGGTCGCCAAGGCGCTCAGCCCGCCGTTCCCCGAGCCGAGCGACGCCGTCGTGGACTCGTTGAAGGCGGATCTGACGGAGTCATTGTCGACTCAGTGAGGCAAGACATGAGAAAGACAGCCATCGTCCTGGCAGGGCTCGCGGTAGCGGTCTCGGCCTGTGGCAACGCGCCGACGACCACCCCCACCCAGCCCGCCGGCACCGGCGCCGCCACCTCCGGCGGCGCGAAGCCCCTCCAGGGCCAGAAGATCGAGGTCGCCGCCAAGTGGACCAGCGACGAGGAGAAGTCCTTCCGCCAGGTGCTGAAGGCCTTCTCCGACAAGACCGGCGCCGAGGTGACCTACGCCTCCACCGGTGAGGACACCGGCGCGTACCTCGGCCCGCGCATCAAGGGCGGCAGCCCGCCCGACATCGCGATCCTGCCCCAGCCCGGCCTGGTCCAGCAGTACTCCGCCGACAAGGCGCTCAAGCCCCTCACCCCCGAGGTCATCAGCCAGATCGACACGAACTACACCCCGTACTGGAAGGAGCTCGGCTCCGCGGACGGCCAGGTGTACGGCGTGATGGTGAAGGCCGCGCACAAGTCGCTGGTGTGGTACCGCACGGCCAACTTCGAGGAGGCCGGCGTTCAGCCGCCCACCAACTGGGACGAGCTGCTCAAGGTCGCGCAGACCATCGCCGACTCCGGCACCGCCCCCTTCTCCTTCTGCGGCGCCTCCGGCTGGACCCTGACCGACCTGTTCGAGAACGTCTACCTCAGCAGCGCCGGCCCGGAGAACTACGACAAGCTCTCCAAGCACGAGATCCCGTGGACCGACCCCTCCGTCACCACGGCGCTGGAGAAGATGGCGCAGATCATGACCAAGAAGGAGTTCGTCCTCGACGGCAACTCCGGCGCGCTGCAGACGCAGTTCCCCGACTGCGTCACCAAGGTCTACGACCAGAAGAAGGCCGCCATGATCATTGAGGCGGACTTCGTGGCCACTCCGGTCGCCCAGTCCGGCGAGAAGGTCGGCGAGGGCGCCAAGACCTTCCCCTTCCCCAAGGTCGGCGAGACCAGCCCGGTCGTGCTCGGCGGCGACATCGCGGTCGCGCTGAAGGACACCCCCGGCGCGATGGCGCTGCTGGAGTTCCTGGCCTCCAAGGAAGGCGGCGAGATCTGGGCCAAGCTGCCCGGTTACCTGTCACCCAACAAGAACGTCTCCCCCGACAACTACCCGGACGAGCTGACCAAGCAGCTCGGCCAGACCATCGTCTCGGCCGGTGACGCCGTCCGCTACGACATGTCCGACCTCGCCCCCAGCGCCTTCGGCGCCACCGACGGCAAGGGCGAGTGGAAGGTCCTCCAGGACTTCCTGCGCAACCCCGCCGACGTCAAGGGCGCTCAGGCGAAGCTCGAAGAAGAAGCCAAGAAGGCCTGGAAGTAGAGAGGTTAGGCCGTGACCGAACGGTTGGACGGCCCGCAGGCCCCGTCGCAGGACGGGGCCGCCTCCTCACGGGCTGACACCCCCAAGAAATTCCGCCTCGGCCCTTCCCCCGCGATCGCCGTCGTCTTCTTGCTGCCGGCCGCGATCCTGCTGGGAATCTGGGTGGTCTACCCGATCGTCTACTCGATCTTCCGCAGCCTCTTCGACGCCTCGGGCAGCGTGTTCGTGGGCGTGGAGAACTTCACCACGATCTTCACCGACCGCGGCACGCTGGTCACCATCAGGAACAACCTGATCTGGGTGATCGTCGCGCCGATCCTGGTCACCGTGCTCGGCCTGCTCTTCGCGGTGCTGACCGAGCGCATCAAGTGGTCCACGGCGTTCAAGCTGATCGTCTTCATGCCGATGGCGGTCTCGCTGATGGCCGCCGGCGTCATCTTCCGCCTGGTCTACGAGCAGGACCCCGACAAGGGCCTGGCCAACGCGGTGCTCACCACCGTGAGCGACACGTTCTCCTCCAGCCAGGGCTACCCGGACGCCCGCCCACGCGAGGGCGACGCCTCCCCGGTCGCGGCCAAGGACGGCGGGGTCGCCACCAAGCAGCCCGCGCAGGCGGGCCAGCCGGTGCTCATCCCGCTGGTCGGCATCAAGGCCAACACGATGCCCACCAACGCCGCCCCCGCGCTCGCCAACCCGCCACCGGGCGCGCTGTCCGGAACCGTCTGGTTCGACTTCACCCCGGGCGGCCAGGGCACCAGCGGCGCGGTCGACCCCCAGGAGAAGGGCCTGCCCGGCATGACCGTCGAGGCGGTCAAGGACGGCCAGGTCGCCGCGACCACCACCACCGCCGACAACGGATCTTTCCGTTTCGACGGGCTGGCCGCCGGCTCCTATGAGGTACGGCTCCCGCAGACCAACTTCACCGCCCCCTACCGGGGCCTGAACTGGCTCGGCGAGGCCCTCATCACCCCCGCGATCATCGGCGCGTTCGTCTGGGTCTGGGCCGGATTCGCGATGGTCCTCATCTCGGCCGGGCTCGCGGCCATCCCGCGCGACGCCCTGGAGGCCGCACGCATCGACGGAGCCACGGAGTGGCAGGTGTTCCGCAGGATCACCATCCCGCTCCTGTCCCCGGTGCTGCTGGTCGTCTTCGTGACGATGATCATCAATACCTTGAAGGTGTTCGACCTGGTCTTCATCATCGCGCCGGCCTCGGTGCAGCCACAGTCGAACGTGATCGCGCTGGAGATGTGGCGCGTGTCGTTCGGCGGCGGCAACAACCAGGGCCTGGGCAGCGCGCTGGCGGTCTTCCTGCTGATCCTGGTCCTGCCCTTCATGATCATGAATGTCCGCAGGTTCAGAAGGGAGGAGCGCTGATGGCCACGGCGACCGCCACCGTTGAGCGGGGTGTCGAGGCGGGCGCCCCCAAGCGCGGGCTGCTCAGCCGGGGCGTGGACAAGGTGGGCGGCGGCGCCGTCCAGGTCGTGATGATCCTGATCGGCCTGTTCTGGCTGGTCCCGACGCTCGGCCTGCTGGTCGTGTCGATGCGCTCGGTCGCGGTCAACAACGCCGAGGGCTGGTGGACGGTCTTCACCAAGCCCGCGGAACTCACCCTGGCCAACTACTCCAACCTGCTGGCCACCGGGTTCACCGCGTCGTTCTGGAACACCATCGCCATCACGGTGCCGACCACGGTTCTGGTCATCGGCATCGCGGCCATGGCCGCCTACGCGTTCGCGTGGATGGAGTTCCCCGGCCGCGACCTGCTGTTCCTCGTCGTCGTCGGCCTGCTCATCGTCCCCATCCAGGTCGCGCTCATCCCGATAGCCTCGTTCTACGGCAGCACCGGGATGTTCGGCTCGATCCCCAGCGTGGTGTTGTTCCACGTGGCCTTCGGCCTGCCGTTCGCGATCTTCCTGCTGCGCAACTTCTTCGTCGGCATCCCGGCGTCGTTGCTGGAGGCGGCGCGGATGGACGGGGCGCCGGAATGGAAGATCTTCGTCAGCATCGTCTTCCCCCTGGGCAAGCCGGCGATCGCGTCGCTGGGCATCTTCCAGTTCCTCTGGGTCTGGAATGACATGCTCATCGCCCTGGTCTTCGCCAACCCCGACTCCCAGCCGATGACCAAGGCACTGCAGTCCCAGATGCGACAGTTCGGCAACAACATCGACATCCTGTCGTCAGGCGCCTTCCTGTCGCTGATCATCCCACTGATCCTCTTCTTCGCCTTCCAGCGCTACTTCGTGCAGGGCATGATGGCCGGCTCGGTGAAGTAAACCCTCCGGGGATCCGGGCCCGCCAACCCTGGATCCCCGGAACCCAACGCCTCTCGATCCGGCTCCCCACGGCCCGTGAGATCCGGGTCGTTGGGGGTTTTGGTCTTAGTTGGATGGATCCGCAGCGAAGCGCTAGCAGAGCTAGATAGGCTCAGTGGCCATGGCAGGTCGTCCCCTCAATGAAGTCGTCGAGGCCGGTTGGGCCGCGGCGCTCGAGCCCGTTTCCGAGCGAATCTCCACCATGGGTGAGTTCCTCCGCAAGGAGATCGCCGAAGGCCGGCAATACCTCCCCGCGGGCGCGCATGTCCTGCGCGCCTTCAGTCAGCCCTTCGACGAGGTCAAGGTGCTGATCGTGGGCCAGGATCCCTATCCCACCCCAGGCCACCCCATCGGGCTGTCGTTCTCGGTCGCGGCCGACGTACGCCCGCTGCCGGGCAGTCTGCTCAACATCTACAAGGAGATGGAGAGCGACCTCGGCCTGCCCAGGCCCGCCAACGGCGATCTGACACCGTGGGCCGAGCAGGGTGTGCTCCTGCTCAACAGGGTCCTGACCGTGATGCCGGGCAAGCCCGCCTCCCACCGCGGCAAGGGCTGGGAGGAGGTCACCGAGCAGGCCATTCGCGCTCTGGTCGCGCGTAGTAAGCCGATGGTGGCCATTCTGTGGGGCCGCGACGCCCGCAACCTCGCCCCGATGCTGGGTGACGTGCCGCGGATCGAGTCCGCGCACCCGTCTCCGCTGTCGGCGCGCAGCGGCTTCTTCGGCTCGCGGCCGTTCAGCCGCGCCAACGAGCTGCTGGTCCAGCAGGGCGCGGCGCCCGTGGAGTGGAAGCTCCCCTAACGCACCACGGCGAGGGCGCGCTTGCGCCGCCAGATGTTGTCGACGGCCAGTGCGCCGCCCTCGCTGAACGCGATCACCAGGCTGGCCGCGGCCAGCGTGAGGACGAACTCGTAGCCGCCCTCGCCGACGGAGAAGCCGTTCTTGAAGTGGACGAGGACGATGGCGCCGAGCATGTCGACGGCGAGCAGCGTGCCGACGATGGGCAGCGCCGCGCCCAGGATGAGGGCGACGCCGCCGCCCACCTCCAGGATGGCGACCACCGGCGCGGCCACACCGGGAAGCGGGACGCCCAGCGATGCGAAGAACCCGGTCACGCCCGGGATCCCTTCGCCGGTGAACTTCTGCAGGCCGTGCACGAGGAACACGGCCCCGAGCACCACGCGTCCGATCAGCAGGGAGAACGGCCGAATTTTGTCGATCATGTGAAGTCTCCTTTCCGGTCACGGTCAAGCCTTCCGGCCCGCGCCTGACGGCGGGACGGGCGCATGGTTGGTCTCCGATCATCCAAAAGGATGATCCGGCCATCGCACGCTCCTGGTACCAAGAAGGGATGAGCGTGCTTTCCCTGCGGCAGCCGATGACCTTCGAGGACGGTTTCCCGCGAGTCGTCCACCTGGGCTTTTATCTGACGATGGCGGCTTGTACCGTACGGATGCTCTCCTACGGCGGCGGCGTGTCGCAGCTCGACGTGATCAGGCTCGTCGCGGTGGCCGCTTTCTGTTCCCTTTATGCCGGCGGAGTCGCGTGGGCCAAGCCGGGACGGCAGCAGGTCGCCTGGCTGGGCGCGATGATCGCCGCCTGGACGCCGCTCACGCTGACCACGCCGTGCTTCAGCTGGTCGGCGATCCCGCTGTTCTTCCTTGTGCTGATCGTGCTGCCGATGCGGCTGGCCGTACCCCTGGTGGGATATCTCGCGGCGGTCGCCGCGGTCGTCGGCGAGTTCCACGCGCGCACCAACTGGGACCCCGCCCCGCTCGTCGCGCCGATCGCGATCGCCACGATGAGCATGTTCAACTACCGCCGCCTCCACCACGAGAACGTCCGCCGCCAGGAGCTCATCGACGACCTCATGCGGGCGAGGGACGCGCTCGCGGAGTCCGAGCGCGCCGCCGGCGTCCTCCAGGAGCGGGTACGGCTCTCGCGCGAGATCCACGACACGCTCGCCCAGGGCCTGTCCAGCATGCACATGCTGCTCAACGCCGCCGACCAGGAATGGGACGCCGACAACGGCAAGGCCCGCGCCCACGTGCGCCAGGCCGCGGTGGCCGCCCGCGAGAACCTCGCCGAAGCCAGGCGCTTCGTCCACGACCTCGCCCCGCCCGCCCTCGACGAACGTTCCCTCCCCGAGGCGCTCCGCAAGGTCGCCGACTCCGTCCAGGTAAGGGTGGAAGGCACACCACGCAAGCTCGACCCGGGCGTGGAGGGCGAACTCCTGCGCATCGCCCAGGGCGCCCTCGCCAACGCCGCCCAGCACGCCCGCGCCGGCACCGTCGTGGTCACGCTCACCTATCTGCCCGACACCGTCACCCTCGACGTCATGGACGACGGCGTCGGCTTCGACCCCGCCAGCCCCAGTTCCAGCCGGGGCCGGGGCTACGGCCTGAAGGCCATCCGCCAGCGCGCCGAATCGCTCGGCGGCACGGCCACCGTGGACAGCGTGCCCGGAGAGGGCACCGTGGTCGCGGTGAAGGTGTACGCATGAGGATCCTGCTGGTCGACGACCACCCCGTGGTCCGGGCGGGCCTGGCCGCGATGCTCGCCGCACAGGACGACTTCACCGTCGCCGGTGAAGCCGCCGACGGAGAGGAAGCGGTACGGCAGAGCGCCTACCTGGCCCCCGACCTCGTCCTCATGGACCTCCAGATGGGTGAGGGCATCGACGGCCTGGAGGCCACCCGGCAGATCGCCGCCCTGCCGGGAGCGCCCAAGGTGGTCGTGCTCACCACGTACGACTCCGACGCCGACATCCTGCGCGCCCTCGAAGCCGGGGCCGTCGGCTATCTGCTGAAGGAGTCGCCCCCCGAAGAACTGTTCGCTGCCCTGCGCACCGCCGCGAGCGGCGAGACCGCTCTGTCGCCGCCCGTGGCCTCCCGGCTGGCCCAGCGCTTCCGCAGCCCCCAGCTCGCGCTCAGCCAGCGGGAGATCGAGATCCTCGAACTTCTGGCGGCCGGCCGTTCCAACCGGGAGATCAGCAAGGCCATGTTCATCAGCGAGGCCACCGTCAAGACACATCTCGCCCACGTCTACGACAAGCTGGGCGTCGACAGCAGAACCGCGGCCGTCCGGTGCGCCGTGGAGCGGCGCCTGATCCGGCTGTAACCCGTAGAGTCAGCTCCATGAGTGATGAAGGTAAGTTCCTGCGTCTCACGGTCGAGCTGACCGTGGAGGTGCTCGACGTTGACGCGCTGCAGGCCGCGGCGCTGGGCGAGATCCGCCATGAGGACGCCGACCTCACCGACGAGGAGCGCAAGGAGCAGGCCGAACTGGTCAACGCCGACGAGACCGGGGCCACGGCGCTGCAATGGCTGATCGAGCCCGACCACGTGCTGTCGCTGGTCAACCACATCGACGAGGTTGAGCCGCGGGAGGCCGTGCTGGGCGTGGAGCCGTCGGACGGGCTGAGTGAGGACGAGGAAGAGCACGACCACGAGCACTGAGCACGACCCGGGGAGCCGCCACCCACCAACAACCAGCGGCTCCCCACCACCCCCACCCACAGCCCTCCCCACCCCCGCGCCTCCGCGCCTGGCTCTCCCCACCGACGCCTCGACCGCCCGACCCAACTCCGCCGCCCCTCCGTCTCTTCCCCACCCGAGCCTCGGCCTCACTACACCTCCGGATCTCCCCCTGACCCGGGCCTCGGCCGCCCCGCCTTCACCGCACCCCGGCCGCGTCTCTCCCACGCCGATCTCTTCCCCGGGCACCACGCGGCTGGGTACTACCCGGTGCAGTTGAGTGGCGTGTGGCGTTTGTAGGATCGGGAGCCTTCCGGCATGGCCGAGTTCGTGGGAGGTTGGTTCGTGATCGTCGCATTCTCCATCACGCCGCTGGGAGTGGGCGAAGGCGTCGCTGAGCCGGTGGCCCGTGCGGTCAAGGTGGTCCGGGAGAGCGGACTACCCAACCGGACAGACGCGATGTTCACCACGATCGAGGGCGAGTGGGACGAAGTGATGGCGGTCATCAAACAGGCCGTCGACGCGGTGAAAGAAGTCGCACCCCGGGTCAGCATCGTGCTGAAGGCCGACATCCGCGAAGGCGTCACCGACGGAATGACCAGCAAACTGGACTCCCTCGAACGCCACCTGGACTGAACCCTTCCCCAAACACCTCCCCCTACCCGTTGCCGCCGTCGCCAGGCTTGGGGCCATCGACCGGGTTGAGGCGTCGCCATGCTGGGCGACCATGGGCCAAGGGCGCCGTCGGCTGGCTTGAGGCCGTCGACCGGGTTGAGCCCGTTGGCCTGGTTGAGCCCGTTGGCCTGTTGGGGACGGTGGCTTGGTTGAGGCACTTGGCTGGGTTGAGCTTCTTGGCTGGTTGGGTTGACGGGGGTGGTGGATCTGGTCAGATATATCCGGCCTTCCGGTGTATTCGGGGTTTTCTCGGTGCGCTGAGCATGCTAGAAATCGCGAATGCGGACTCCCCTGGCGGTTCCGATCGTCATCGGAGCCTTCGCGCTGGCGCTCACGGCAAGCGCGGTGCTGGCGCTCTTCCAGGTGTTCACGGCGACCACCAGCATCAACACGACCACCCCGGCGGACACGCTCTCCACGGCGCCCATCGATCTCTTCCCCACGTCGGCCCCGCCCTCCGGCGACACCTTCACCAACGTGCCAACGCCCGGCACCGCCGGAGTCCCGCAGCCCGGCACCACCGGAGTCCCGCAGCCCGGCACCACCCAACCAGGCGCACCCCAGACCGGAGCACCCCAAACGGGCGGCCCACAGCAGGCGATCCCGGAGACCGGGGTTCCACAGAACGGCGTCCCCCAGGCAGGCCTGCCACAGACCGGCGCGCCCCAGGCAGGCGCACCACAAGCTGGGGCGCCTCAGGCAGGCATGCCGCAGAACGGCGCGCCTCCGGGCGGAGCGCCGCAGAACGGCACGCCTCCGGGCGGAGCGCCGCAGAACGGCACGCCTCTGGGTGCAGCGCCGCAGGATGGTGCGCCTCCGGGCGGGGTTCCGCAGGACGGGATGCCGCGGGGCGGGTTTCCGGAGGCTGGGCCTGATGGGGTGCCTGGTTTCTGAACCATCCAGCCGGTAGGCGGATCTCGTGACGGCGGCCTGCCCCGCGCGCGCCTCGTCAGCGTCTCCCTGGACGGAGCCCGGCCCCGTGCGGTGGGTGGCGGTGGGGGCGGCTGGGCCGTAAAAGATGGTGATCTTAACAAACCACCCACAAACGCGATATGTCTTGACCCATCGGAACACGCGACATATCGTGTCCTTCGGACGCGCTAACGCGATATTACGCGAAGCCGAGCATCTCGGAGGTGGAAAGGGTGGAGATGGAAGAGCGGGTGCCCGTTCTGGTGGTCGGTGCCGGGTATGCGGGGCTCAGTGCGGCGATGATGCTGGCGTGGCACGAGGTGCCGGTCATTCTGGTCGAACGGCATGCGAGCACGTCGATCCAGCCCAAAGCGTTCGGCGTGGGGCCGAGGGTGATGGAGCTCGTGCGGTCGGTGCCGGGGATCGAGGCGCAGCTCACCAGCATCTGGGAGGGCATCGGCGACGACATGCGCATCGCGATCGCCGGGAGCCTCGTCGACCCCAACCCGAAGATCATCGTGGACACCACCGAGGGCGACCTCGACTCCCTGATCGACATCACGCCAGTGCCGCAGGTGGGGGCGCCGCAGTCGGAGGTGGAGCGGGTGCTGCGGGCCAAGGCCGAGGAGTTCGGCGCCGACCTGCGCTTCTCCACCGAACTCATCTCCCTGGAGCAGGACGCTGACGGCGTCACCGCCGTGATCATGTCCGGCGACGCGGTGAGCACCATCCGCGCCGACTACGTCGTGGCCGCCGACGGCTACCGCAGCCCGTTGCGCACCTCCCTGGGCGTGCCGACCAGCGGCAAGGGCCAGCTGAACGAGATGTACTCGATCATGTTCGACGCCGACCTCACCGGCGTCGTGCGCGACCGCGAGGTCACCCTCTGGTACCTCCAGTCAGCCGACCTCACCGGCGCCATCATCACCGGCACCGGCGTCGGCAGCCACGTGTTCGGCGTCTACTACGACCCGGAGACCAACCCCGGCTTCACCGAAGAGCGTTGCCGCCATCTGGTACGGCAGGCGGTAGGCATCCCCGATCTGGACGTCACCATCAAAGACACCACCAGCTTCGCCTTCGCCCACATCCTTGCCGATACCTACCGGGCGGGCCGCGTCTTCTTCGCCGGGGACGCCGCCCACACCATGCCGCCCACCGGCGGCCAGGGCGGCAGCACCGCGCTCCAGGACGGCATCGACCTCGCCTGGCGTCTGTGGCTCGTCCACACCGGCCAGGCCGGACCGGACTTCCTGGACACCTACGACGCCGAACGCCGTCCCATCGGCGCCCTGACGGCCGACGGCCAGCTGGCCAACATGGCATTCCGCATGCCGTCCGAGCAGACGCGGGGCTTCCCCCCGCCGATCACGGACCCCTTCTCGGTCATGATCGGCTACCGCTACCACTCGACGGCGATCTTGACGGAGCCCGGCGACGACGGCTCCATCCTGGAGGACCCCCGCACCGCCACCGCCCGCCCCGGCAGCCGCGCCCCCCACATGCTCCTCGACTGGGACGGCCACCCGATCTCCACGATCGACCTGTTCGGAACGGGCTTCGTCCTGCTGGTCGGGCCGAGCGGCCGGGCGTGGGAGACGGCGGCGCGCAAGCTGAGCGAACGCCTGTCGCTCCACCTCACCCCGTTGCCCATCGGCGTCGAGCTCAAGGACATGGAGGGACGCTGGCAGGAGCGCTACGGAGTCGACGACACCGGCGCCGTCCTGGTCCGCCCGGACGGCTACGTCGCCTGGCGCGCCCCCTCCCTGCCCCCGTCCCCCGAGACCGCCCTCCACGAAGCCCTCACCAAAATCCTCAGCCTCTGACCCGTGGGCAGCCATCAGCGGCTGGGCAGTGCGTCCGCACACCTCGGAACCAGAGCCGGGTAGCAGGACACTCGAACCAAGACGGCTCCCCGGAGGGACTGCGTAACGCATTCGCGAGCCACAGACCGAGTGGGGTGGGAACTGCAGAGGCCACGCGGAGGACCCCGAGGCTGAGACTAGGGCGCGGAGGGTGGTCAGGAAGGGCGTTTGGCCACGGCGGCCCAGCCGAGGGGAGCGAAGCGGCTCAGGATGTGGGGCGAGATGAAGTGGTCGGGGGTCAGTACCTCGTAAGGGCCGAAGAAGCGGCGGATGTCCGGCACCGTGCGGGGGTAGACGCCTGAGCTGGCGCGCGAGTACACCTCGCGGACCGAGTCCGTGTCCGTGCTGCGCCTCTCCTGCATGGACATGTGTGTGATCACCATGTGGCTGCCGGGCGGGAGCATGTCGCGGAGCTGGGCGACGTCGTCGTAGGGGTCTTCGAGGAAGTGCAGGACGGCCACCATCAGCAACGCCACCGGCTCCTCGAAGTCGATCAGCGTGGTGGCGGCCACCCTGGCCCGGAGCGTCTCGGGTTCGCGCAGGTCGGCCTCGACCATGGCCACGGTGGGGGTGTTGGCGAGCAGGGCGCGGCCGTGGACGCAGACGATCGGGTCGTTGTCGACGTAGACCGTGCGGGCCGTCTTGTCGACGGAGTGGGCCACCTCGTGGACGTTCCGCTGAGTGGGCAGGCCCGCCCCGATGTCGACGAACTGCCGGATCCCCGCCTCATCGGCCAGATACCGGACGGCGTTGCCGAGGAACTCGCGGTTGAGCTGGACGCCTTCCCGGGACTCGGGGAACGATTTGAGTATCTGCTCAGCGGCCTCACGGTCGGCGGCGAAGTTGTCCTTGCCACCGAGCATGTAGTCGTAGATCCGGGCGACGTTCGGCGTGTGGACGTCTATGCCCGCGGGAGCCCGCTCGCTCATCGTTCTCCTCCCGTGCCGGCCAGCAGCACCGGCAACCACATTGGCGCAGAGACTATCGCACGCCACCCCGTCCGCACCGTCCCACCCAGGTACGGCCCGGCCCCGGGGCATGGGCGCGTACCTGATGGGCGGCCTTTCAGGCGGCGGTCAGGTAGGTGACCGGAGAGGCGCCCTGGGTGGAGCAGAGCCAGTCGTTCAGGGTGCCGGTGAAGTCGGACGGCGGGCCCACCTTCAGGCAGGTGATCTGGCCGGAGCCGGGAGCGGGGCCGACCTTCAGGCGGCGGATCGAGCCGGGGCTCTCGCAGGGCGTCAGGCGGACGCCGAACGACTGGCGGTCGGAGAACAGGGCCTGGTCGTGGATGCGCAGGTGGTCGTCGATGGTGCGTTCGCGGGCCTCGGGGTTGGCCGACAGGAAGGCCAGGTGATCGGCCAGGAGGCGCTGGGCCACGGCGCGCAGCAGGTTGACGGCGCACAGGTTGTGGGCGCAGGCGGCGCCGTCGAGGGTGATCTCGGGGAGGGCGAAGCGGCGCAGGCCCCGTGACGTCACGCGCAGGCAGTCGCAGGCCCGGGTGTCGGCGGGATTCCACGGCGGGCAGGTAGCCGTGTCGTGGACGTCCACGCTCCAGCCCAGCCAGTCGTCGGTGAGACGGAACGAGGACGGTTCGCCGGCGCAGCGGGCGCAGGACGGCAGGGCGTAGCCGGCCAGCGGGTCCACCACCATGCCCGCGCACTCCTCGGCTATGGCTCGCGCGGCGGCCCTGGCGACCTGGAGGCTCGCCGGCAGTGCCTGTGGCGGCGCGGTGCTGGAGACCAGCACGTGCTGGCGGGTACGGCGCAGCAGCCGGCGTTCGTCCTCGGTGAGGTCGACTCCGCCGGGCCGCCACTGGACGGTGCTGTGGGTCAACGTCAGCAGCGGCGTGCCCAGCGCCGCCATCGCGGCTCTTCTGTGGGGTCTGCCCATGCGCCACGGCAGCATGCCCTCGATGTCGAAGCGCAGACGTTCGATGGCCACCACGAACAGGGCCGTCTGGGACACGGGCATGGGGAAGGTGATCTGCACAGGAGGCCTCCGGAAGAACGGTGAGGCCCTCAGAGTGCCGAGGCGCAGGTGCGGGAAGGGGACGCGAACGGGGTTCTGTGGAAAGAGCCGCCGCCATGGCAGCAGGGCTGTGGAAAAGCAAAGGGCCCCGGCCGGACAACCCGGCCAGGGCCCGAAGCGAACCGGTCAGGAGCTACTTCTTCAGCCCGACAGCGGTCCAGTCACGGTCGGAGAACCCGAACGCACCGTAGTTGGCCAGCCCGGACTTGGCGGCCACGATGTTCGGCCGCTGGAACAGCGGAAGCACACCGGCCTGGTCCCAGATCAGCTGGTCCGCCTTGTTACCAAGCTCGACGGCCTTGGCCGGGTCGATCTCGGAGGCGGCGGCGTCCATGGCGGCGTCCAGCTCGGCGGACCCCACGCGGGTGAAGTTGTTGTTGAACAGCTTCGAGTCCGGCGGGTTGCCGTACAGCTGGAACAGGTTGCCCAGCGGGAACGGCGTGCCCTCCCACACGAACGGCGTGACGTCGAAGTCGCCCTCGTTGATCCGGTCGAAGAACTTGTCCGGAACGGCCGCGTCCAGGGTCACCTTGACCCCGATCTCCTTGAGCATGGCCTGGGTGAGTTCACCCTCCTGCTTCGCCACGGCCAGGTCGGCCGAGTACATGAAGCGGATGTTCAGCTCCTTGCCGTCCTTCTTGCGGACGTCGCCCTCGAGCTTCCAGCCGGCCGCGTCGAGCAGCTGCTTGGCCTTGTCGGGATTGTAGGTGTTCAGCCCGCCCGAGTTGTCCTGGTAGCCCTTCTGCGTGTTCACGTAGACGTGGTTGTCCTGGGGCTGCATCGGCCAGTCGAGGCCCTGGAGGTCCGACTGGAGGATGGGCGTGCGGTTGATGCCCATGAAGATGGCGTGGCGGACGTTCTTGTCCTTCAGGGCCTCGGAGGCGCCGTTGAAGGTGAAGTGACGCCAGATCGGGCCGGCGGCCTTGCGCATGTCGGCGCCGGCGACGTCCTTGGCCTGCTGGTACTTGGCGCCGTCGGCGCCGATGACCACGGCGTCGATCTCGCCGTTGGCGAAGGCGGGGACGTGGCCGGACAGGTCGATGGCGCGGAAGACGACCGAGTCGAGCTTGGACTTGCGGCCCCACCACTTGTCGTCACGGACCGCGGTGACGGTCTTCGCGGTCTGGTCGATCTTGCCGAGCTTGAACGGCCCGGCGGTGACCGGGATCTTGTTCAGGTACGCCTTGTTGAAGCCCTCGGGGGTCCCGTTGACCGACGCCGGGTAGAGCGGGCTGAACAGGTCCTGCCAGGCCGGCCAGACCTTGGAGAACTTGACGACGACGTCCTTGTCGGTGGCGCCCTTCTCCACCGACTCGATGCGGTCGTAACCGTCGGGCGAGGAGATCAGGAAGTCCTTGTTCTTGCCGTTCAGGGCCTTCCACTGAGCCTGGAAGTCCTTGTAGCTGATCGGCTCGCCGTCGGACCAGGTGGCCTTCTCGTTGATCTTGTAGGTGACGGTCTGCTTGCCGTCGGCGACCTCGGACTTCCACTCGGAGATGTAGTCCGGGTTGTTGGTGACCTGCCCCTTTTCATCGGCGACGCGGATGAACGGCATCATGGGCGACATGGCGTCACGGACGTCACCCTTGGTGCCCTGGGTCTGGCTGTAGTTCCACTGCGTCTGCCAGGACTGCAGCGCCAGCTTCACCGTGCCGCCGTCCGGGACCTGCTCGTACGGCGTCTCGTTGATGGACACCTCCGGCAGCGCGGCGGCCTGCTGCTGGGCCTGCTGCGACTGCTCGGCACTGGGCTTCTTGGCGTCGCTGCCGCCACCACCGCCACAGGCCGCGACGGCCATGGCGAGGACCGCGATTCCGGCCGCTGCCCGGTAACGAACCTTCACTTTTCCTCCTGATCGTCCGAGGCCGTGATGACCTCGATCTCCTCCGCGTAGTGGCAGGCGGCACCGTGGTCGACGGCGTTCGCGAGCCGAGCAACTGAGGGCTCTTCCTCCACACACCGCCGCCGCTCGGCCTCGCTGAGGCGGGCGAACTTGGGGCAGCGGGTGCGGAACCGGCAACCCGATGGCGGGTCGGCCGGGCTGGGCAGGTCGCCTTCGAGCAGGATGCGCTTGCGTGTGCGCTCCATCTCGGGGTCGGGCAGCGGGATCGCTGACAGCAGCGCCTGCGTGTAGGGGTGGGCCGGGCGGTCGTAGACGTTCTCGACGGTGCCGATCTCGGCGATCCGGCCGAGGTACATGACGGCGACGCGGTCGGCGAGGTGCCGTACCACGGCCAGGTCGTGCGCCACGAACAGGTAGGACAGCCCGAGCGTGTTCTTCAGCTCCTCCAGCAGGTTGATGACACCGGCCTGGATGGAGACGTCGAGGGCGGAGACCGGCTCGTCGAGGACGAGCATCCTGGGCTCCAGGGCGAGCGCGCGGGCGATGCCGATGCGCTGGCGCTGGCCGCCGGAGAAGTGCTGCGGGTAGCGCTCGGCGTAGCTCGGGTCGAGGCCGACCAGCGTGAGCAGTTCCGCCACACGTTGGCCGACGTTCTTGCGGCCGTGGGCGCGCAGCGGCTCGGCGACGATGTCGCCGACCGGCATGCGCGGGTCGAGCGCGGCCATCGGGTCCTGGAAGACGATCTGCAGGTCGCCGCGGAGCGCCTTGCGGTCCTCCTTGCCGAGCTTGGCGCTGTCCTTGCCGAGCACGACGATGCGGCCGCTCTGCGGCGGCTCCAGCTGCATGATCTGCTGGAGCGTGGTCGTCTTGCCGCAGCCCGACTCGCCGACCAGCGCCAGCGTCTCGCCCTCGGCGATGTCGAAGCTGATGCCGTCCACGGCGTGCACGGTGCCGACGCGGCGCTTGAAGACCGCGCCCTTCATCAGCGGGTAGTGCCGGATGAGGTCGTCGAGCTCCAGCACCGTGGGACGCTGCTCGCGCGGGATCCGCACCACGTCGCTCGGCGGGATCACCGGGACGGGGAAGACGTCGGCGCCGGTCAGGCCCTTGTGCTCGATCTCGCGCGAGCGGATGCAGGCCACGTGCCGCCCGCCGCCGATCTCGGTGAGCGGCGGCTCCTCGTCGTCGCAGGCGTCGATCTTCATCGGGCAGCGCGGCGCGAACGGGCAGCCGGGCGGCAGCGCCGCCGGGGAGGGCGGGTTGCCCTCGATGGGGACCAGCGGCCCCTCCTCGCCGTCGATGCGCGGGATCGAAGCGAGAAGCCCCATCGTGTACGGCATGCGCGGCCGGTAGTAAAGCTCGTCCACCGGCCCCTGCTCGACCGGCTTGCCCGCGTACATCACGAGCACCCGGTCGGCCATGCCGGCGATGACGCCCAGGTCGTGGGTGATCATCACGATGCCGGCGCCGGTCTCCCGCTGCGCGGTCTTGAGCACCTCCAGCACCTGGGCCTGGATCGTGACATCCAGGGCGGTGGTGGGCTCGTCGCAGATGAGCAGGTCGGGGTCGTTGGCGATGGCCATGGCGATCATCGCGCGCTGGCGCATGCCGCCGGAGAACTCGTGCGGGAACGACTTGGCCCGCACGCCGGGGTGCGGGATGCCGACCAGGTCGAGCAGTTCGACGGCCTTGCGGGCGGCCTTGTCCTTGCCCACCTTCTGGTGGATGCGGACGGCTTCCGCGATCTGGTCGCCGATCGTGTAGACGGGAGTGAAGGCCGACAGCGGATCCTGGAAGATCATGCTGATCGTCTTGCCGCGTACCTTGATCTGCTCGTCTTCCGACATGCCCAGCAGCTCGCGGCCGTGCAGCTTCACCGAGCCGCTGACCACGGCGTTGCGCGGCAGCAGGCCCATGACGGCCAGGGAGGTCACGGACTTGCCCGAGCCGGACTCGCCGACGATGCCGAGTACTTCTCCGCGCGAGACCGAGTAGTTGACGCCGCGCACGGCCTCGATGCCGCCGGGGAACGTGACGGTGAGGTCCTTCACCTCGAGGATGCTCATGAGGTGCTCCCGGGGTCGAGCGCGTCGCGCAGGCCGTCGCCGATCAGGTTGACGCTGAGCACCAGCGCCACCAGGAGGCCCGCGGGGAAGAGGAAGAGCCACGGATACGAGATGACCGTGCTGGTGCCGGAGCCGTCGGCGATCAGGGTGCCGAGGGAGACGTCGGGCGCCTGGACGCCGAAGCCGAAGAACGACAGCGAGGTCTCACCGATGATGGCGCCGCTGACGTTCAGCGTGGCGTCGATGATCAGGAGCGACGACAGGTTCGGCAGCACGTGCCGCAGGATGATCCGCCAGCCGGGGATGCCCATGTACCGGGCGGCCAGCACGTATTCACGCTCGCGCAGCGACAGCGTCATGCTGCGGACCACCCGGGAGGTGATCATCCATCCGAACAGCGCGAGCAGCAGGACGAACAGCAGCCAGGTGCCGCCCTTGAGCCGCGGCGAGAGGATGGCGATGATCAGGAAGCTGGGCAGGACCAGCAGCAGGTCGACGCCCCACATGAGGAGGCGGTCGACCCAGCCGCCGAAGTAGCCGGCGGCGGCGCCGACGAGGGCGGCGAGGCCGGTGGAGATCAGCGCCACGAGGAAGCCGATGACGAGCGACTTCTGCAGGCCGCGCAGCGTGTTGGCGAAGACGTCGCCGCCGGTCTGCGTGGTGCCCCACCAGTGGTCGGGCCCCGGGGGCTGCATGAAGGCCATGAAGTCCTTGTCGGACCAGTCGTAGGGGGCCACGAACGGGCCCACGTAGGCCAGGATCAGCAGGAGGAGCACGCCGATGAGGCCATAGCGCGTCTGCTTGTTCTTGACCAGGCGTCGGAGAACGACCTTGCTACGCATCTGTCAGCTCACCCGGACTCGGGGGTCGAGGGCGGCGACCGCCAGGTCGGACAGGAAACCGGCCACGAGGACGCAGGCGGCCGCGAAGGTGCTGACCGCCGCCACGGAGTTCACGTCGTGCTGGTTGATCGAGTCGACCAGCCAGGCGCCCATGCCGTGCCAGCCGAAGATCTTCTCGGTGAACGTGGCGCCGGTGAGCAGCGTGCCGAAGGCGAAGGCGAAGTAGGTCGCGGCGGGGATCAGCGCGGTGCGCAGCGCGTGCCTGAACAACGCGGTACGGCGCCGCAGCCCCTTGGCCATGGCCGTGCGGACGAAGTCCTGGCCGAGTACGTCGAGCATCATGTTCCGCTGGATCCGGCTGTAGAAGGCGATCTGGCCGAGGCACAGGGAGATCGTCGGCAGGATCAGGTGGACGAGCCGGTTGGCGAACTGGTCCCAGCCGGTCAGGCCGGGCGAGTATTCGCCCACGAACTCGATCAGCTTCGATCCCGCGGCGTTGTTGAGCCCGGTCGCGGCGAGGATCAGCATCGTGGCCATGACGAAGACCGGCACCGCCATGATCACGAATGACGAGACGCCGATCACCCGGTCGCTGAGTTTGTACTGGCGTACCGCGGCGAAGGCGCCGATGAGGACGCCGAGCCCGGAGCCGAGGATCGTTCCGATCAGCAGGAGGCGCAGGCTGACGCCCATCCTGCGGCCCATCTCCTCGTTGACCGAGTCGCCTTCCCACGTCTGGCCGAAGTCGCCCCTGACCACCCCGGACGCCCACGTGCCGTACCGCTCGAGCAGCGGCTTCTTGGGGTTGAGGTTGTACTGGTCGAGCGTCTTGTCGATGGTCGCCTCGGGGACGGGAGGGTTACGTCCCTTGAAGTTGACCTGGGGGTTGAGACTCGACGCGGCGAGGAGGTAAGCCAGGCTGGCCGCGATAGCGACCAAGAGCACGTTCGTCGCCAACCTGCGCAGCAGGTACTTGCCCATTACCCTCCGTTCGCGCTGAACGGGGGCCAGAAGGTCCTGGGGTGGAGAGTTCGCCCCCGCAACGAAAAGGCCGTTCCGCGTGGTGAGAAATCACTTGACGCATCAGTCACGGCCGAAGCGCAGAATATCTGGCGAAACGTAACAGTCCGCAACGGGGCAAAGTAACGGTCAGATTACTGAACGGTAGATCACCACTGACTGTCCAGGGACCAGTAAACCCTTCGGACCTGCGGAAACAGGGTCATCCGCAGCCAGGATCACAGTGCCTCCACGGAGTGGCAGTGTCACAGAATCCGGACAAAAATTTACGATTACGCAAAGTGACCCCCGCCACAGAATCAACCAGCGGTCAAGAGGTCCCACCTCCACCCGGACCCGGTCCAGACGGGGATCGGCGAGCTCGGGAAACGCCTTCCGCAGCGCGATGAGATCCCGGTACCAGCTCAGCAGCGTCCAGTGCTCCTCGTCCTTCAACTCGTTCCAGTCGAGCTTGGAACGCAGGAACGCCTCCTCCGACGACGGGTCCGGCGCGTCCCAGTCGTACCCGAAACCCTCGAACTCCCGCGCCCGGCGCGCCGACTCGCCCTCGCGCAGCGAGGGCTCCACGTGGTCGGAGAAGAACAGGAACGGCGAGCGCGCCCCCCACTCCTCCCCCATGAACAGCATCGGCGTGTACGGCGAGGCCAGCAGCAACCCGGCCCCCAGCTTCAGCGCGGTCATCGGCAGCCGGTCGCCGGCGGGGCGGTTGCCGATCTGGTCGTGGTTCTGCAGGCAGCAGACGAAGCGGTGTCCCGGCACCCCGCGCGCCGAGGCGCCGTGGGAGCGGCCGCGGAAGGTGGAGTAGCCTCCGTCGTGCACGAATCCCGAGGTCAGCGCCTTGGCCAGCGACTCCAGGCCGGCGAAGTCGCCGTAGTAGCCGTGGTTCTCGCCGCTGACCGCGCAGTGCAGGGCGTGGTGGACGTCGTCGTTCCACTGCGCCGTCATGCCGAGGCCGCCGGCCTCCAGCGGCGTGACCATGCGCGGGTCGTTGAGGTCGGACTCGGCGATCAGCGACAGCGGGCGGCCGAGCGCGCACGACAGCGCGTCCACCTCCGCCGACAGCTCCGCCAGCAGGTGCGTGGCGCGGCGGTCGTGCAGCGCGTGCACCGCGTCGAGCCGCAGCCCGTCCACGTGGTAGTCGCGCAGCCACTGCAGCGCGTTCTCGATGAAGTAGCGGCGTACCTCGTCCGACTGCGGGCCGTCCAGGTTGACCGCCTCGCCCCAGTAGCTGCCCTGGGTGCCGGTCAGGTACGGGCCGAACGGGTGCAGGAAGTTGCCCGACGGGCCGAGGTGGTTGTAGACCACGTCCAGGACGACGCCCAGGCCCTTGCCGTGGCAGGCGTCCACGAACGACTTGAACCCGTCGGGCCCGCCGTAGGTCTCGTTGACCGCGTAGAGGTCGACGCCGTCGTAGCCCCAGTTGCGCCCGCCGGGCACCGGGACGATCGGCATGACCTCCACGAAGTCGACGCCCAGCTCGACCAGGTGGTCCAGCCGCTCGATCGCCGAGGCGAACGTGCCCTCGGGGGTGAACGCGCCGATGTGCAGCTCGTAGATCACCGATCCGCGCAGGTCGCGGCCGGTCCAGTCGTGGTCGCTCCAGGTGTAGTGGGCGTGGTCGTAGACCATGCTGGGGCCGAAGATCCCCTCGGGCTGGCGCCGCGAGCGCGGGTCGGGGTAGGGGCCGTCGCCGTCCAGCACGAAGGAGTACGGCGTGCCGTGCCCCGCCTCCGCCACCTCGGCGCCCCACCAGCCGCCCTTGCCCGCCCGCAACGGCCGCCGCCCCTCCGGCAGCTCGATCTCGACGGTCGTGGCACGAGGCGCCCACACGTCAAATCGCATCTCAGGTCTTCTCCCTGCTCATCATCGCTCACCTTCCTCATTCGCTCCGCGGAGTCCCTCCTCCGTCGGGCCTCCACTCCACTCACTGCGTCAGGTTCGCTCCAGCAAGGCGACGGGGTTGCGGCACAAAAGGTGGGCCAGGGGGATGCGGCCGGTGTAGCGGCTGCCGGTCAGCAGGTCGTGCCAGGATCCCGGCGGCAGCATGAGCGTGGTGGCGGCCCAGCCGCCGCGGCGCGCCAGCCGTACCGGAAGGCGGGTGGCGACCGCGACCGCGACCGCGACCGCGCCGCAGCCGCGCGCGAAGGCGATCGCGTGCTCCTCCGCCTCGCCCGTCGCGAACAGCGGCAGGTACGGCGCGGCGGGCGGCAATCGGCGGCGCAGGCGCAACGCCTGGCTGGTGAGCAGCAGCTTCGTGGCGTCCCACGCGTTGGCCGGGCGGCGGCCGAAGTCGACGGGCCGCCGGTTGTCCGGGTCGACGAGGGAGAAGTCGGTCATCTCATTGCCCTGGTAGACGTCGGGGACGCCGGGCATCATCAGCTGCACCAGCTTGGCCCCGAGCGAGTTCGCCATCGCGTACGGCTCGATCCGCGCCGCGAACTCCCCCACCGGCAGCTGCGTCGCCTGGACGGCGAACTCGCGCAGCCCCTTCTCATACGCCGCGTCCGGCTTGACCCAGGACGTCCGGGTCTTGGCCTCCCGGGCGGCCTTCAGCAGATAGCCGGCGAAGCGCTCCGGCGTGATCGGCCAGGCGCCGAGCAGGTTCTGCCAGGCCAGGTAGTCGAGGTGCGGGTCGAAGCTCAGGGCCGACGACCAGTCCGACACCGCCCGCGCCCACTCCTCGGGCATCTCCGACAGCACCGACAGCCGGGCCCGCACGTCCTCCGAGCGCTTGGTGTCGTGCGTCGACAGCGTCGTCATCGTGTGCGGCCGCATCCCGGCGCAGAACTCGTGGAACTCCTTGACCTCGATCCCGAAGACGTCCGGCTCCCCGCCCACCTCGTTGAGCGCGGCCAGCGGGTACCACCGGTACAGCGCCGTGTCCTCCACGCCCTTGGCCATGACCGGGCCGGTGCTCTGCTGGAACCTGGTGACCGCCTCGGCGGGGCCGTACAGGATCTTCTGGGCGAGTTCCCGCGTCTTCGGCGTGGCGATCTCCTCGATGAGCTCGACCGACGCGGGTGGCGGCGGCTCGCCGGGCGTCACGTAGGCGCGGTAGACCGGCATGGCGGCCAGCAGTTCCGCGACCTCGGCCGGATCGGCGCCGGCCGCCCGCGCCAGCCGCTCGACCTCGGCGGTGAAGAACAACTCGATGACCTCGCGCTTGGAGCGCGCGACCACCGCCCGGTAGTCGGCGCTCTGCCCGGTGCGCCGGACGAACTGGCTGATGAGCGGATCCGCCCCGGCTGGGTCGACGAACAGGCGGGTGATCCGGTTCAGGACCTCGTATCCGGTCGTGCCGTCGCAGGCCCAGTCGTCCGGCAGCCGCTCCTCGCCGATGAGGATCTTCTCCACGACCGTCCACACGCCGCCGGAACGCCGGCGCAGCGACTCCAGGTAGCCGCGCGGGTCGGCCAGGCCGTCCGGATGGTCCACCCGCAGCCCTTCGACCAGCCCCTCGTCGAGCAGCCAGAAGATCACCTCGTGGGTGGCGAACAGCACCGCGGGGTCCTCCACCCGCAGCCCGATCAGCGACGACACGTCGAAGAAGCGCCGGTAGCCGGGCCCCTCGGTGTAGGGAACCAGCCGGTAGTGCCCCGGATAGGGATATTCATGCTCGTAGTAGCGCAGCACCTCGCCGTCGACCTTGGGCTCGGCGCCGTCGCCCAGCACCGGCAGCGCGACCTTCCCGCCGGTCCACTCGATGTCGAACCAGTTCGCGTACGGCGAGGCCGGACCGTCCTTCAGGACCGACCGGAACTGCGCGTTCTCGGTGTTCATGTGGTTGGGCACGATGTCCATGACGATGGCCAGATCGTGCGCGGCCAGTTGCTCGGCCAGCTCGCGCAGGCCCGCCGCGCCGCCGAACTCCGCCCGGATGCTGGAGTGGTCGATGACGTCGTAGCCGTGCAGCGAGCCCGGCGTCGCCTGGAGGATCGGCGACAGGTACACGTGGCTGACGCCCAGCTCCCGCAGGTAGGGGGCGATCTCGGCCACCTGCGCGAAGCCGAAGTCCGGCGTGAGCTGGACGCGGTAGGTCGAGGTCGGCTTAGACACGGCGCAGCACCCGCACGCTGCGGCCGGTCACGGCCACGCCCTCCCCGGCGCGGCACGTCGCCACGCCCACGCTGATCGGCATCGCGGTATCGATCTCGGTCTGCCACATGTCGCCGTAATCCTTGGGGACGGTGAATCGGATGGTGTCGTGGTGCGCGTTGAACAGCAGCAGGAACGAGTCGTCCCTGATCGTGCGGCCGCGGCGATCGGGCTCGGTGATGGCCTCGCCGTTCAGGAAGACCGCCAGTGACTTGGCGAAGCCGGCCTCCCAGTCGCCGTTGGTCATCTCCTCGCCCGCCGGGGTCAGCCAGGCGATGTCGGCCAGGCCGCGCACGGGCCGGCCGTAGAAGAAGCGCCGGCGGCGGAAGACCGGGTGCCGTCTGCGCAGCGCGGCCAGCCGCTGGGTGAACTCCAGCAGCAGCCAGTTCTCCCGCACGTCCGACCAGTCGACCCAGGTCAGCTCGTTGTCCTGGCAGTAGCCGTTGTTGTTGCCCTGCTGCGTGCGGCCCAGTTCGTCGCCGTGGGAGATCATCGGCACGCCCTGCGACAGGAAGAGCGTGGTCAGGAAGTTGCGCTTCTGCTGCTCGCGCAGCGCCTCGATCTGGGGCCCCGCCTGGCCCTCCGCGCCGCAGTTCCAGGAGCGGTTGTCGTCGGTGCCGTCGCGATTGCCCTCCTGGTTGGCCTCGTTGTGCTTGTCGTTGTACGAGACCAGGTCCTGCAACGTGAACCCGTCATGGCAGGTGACGAAGTTGATCGAGGCGGCGGGGCGGCGGCTGTCGTCCTGGTAGAGGTCGCTGGAGCCGGTGAAGCGCGAGCCGAACTCGGGCAGCGTCGCCGGCTGCCCGCGCCACAGGTCGCGGATGGTGTCGCGGTAGCGGCCGTTCCACTCGGTCCAGCGGGAGGGGAAGTTGCCCACCTGGTACCCTCCCGGCCCGAGGTCCCAGGGCTCGGCGATCAGCTTGACCTGCGACAACACCGGGTCCTGCTGCACCAGGTCGAAGAAGGCGCTCAGCCGGTCCACCTCGTGCAGTTCCCTGGCCAGCGTCGAGGCCAGGTCGAAGCGGAAGCCGTCCACGTGCATCTCGATCACCCAGTAGCGCAGCGAGTCCATGATCATCTGCAGGACGTGCGGGCTGCGCATGAACAGGCTGTTGCCCGTGCCGGTCGTGTCGAGGTAGTGGCGCGGGTCGCCGTCGGCCAGCCGGTAGTAGTGGGTGTTGTCGATGCCCTTGAAGCTCAGCGTGGGGCCCAGGTGGTTGCCCTCGGCCGTGTGGTTGTAGACCACGTCGAGGATGACCTCGATGTCCGCCTCGTGCAGCGCCCTGACCATCGCCTTGAACTCCAGCACCTGCCCGCCGCGCTGGCCCTGGCTGGAGTAGCGGTTGTGCGGCGCGAAGAACCCGATCGAGTTGTAGCCCCAGTAGTTGCTCAGGCCGCGCTGGCTCAGGAAGTCGTCGGTGACGAACTGGTGCACCGGCATCAGCTCCAGGGCGGTCACCCCGAGCTTCGTCAGGTGGTCGAGGGTCTCCGGGTGGCCCAGGGCGGCGTAGGTCCCGCGGATCCGCTCGGGGATCTTCGGGTTGGTGATCGTCAGTCCCCGGACGTGCGCCTCGTAGATGACCGTGTCATGGTACGGCGTCGCCGGCGGCCGGTCGTGACCCCAGCCGAAGAACGGGTTGACCACCACCGACCTGGGCACGAACGGAGCGGAGTCCGCCTCGTTCATCGTCTCCGGGCGGCCGAACATGTAGCCGTAGACCGCCTCGTCCCAGGTCACCTCGCCCTCGATCGCCTTGGCGTACGGGTCCAGGAGGAGCTTGGCGGGGTTGCAGCGCAGGCCCCTGGCCGGGTCGTGGGGGCCGTGGACGCGGTAGCCGTACCGGTGGCCGGGGCCGATGCCGGGCAGGTACCCGTGCCAGACGAACCCGTCGCACTCGCTCAGCCGTACCGCGCTCTCCTTGCCGTCCTCGTCGAACAGGCACAGCTCGACCCGCTCGGCCACCTCGCTGAAGAGCGCGAAGTTGGTGCCCGCCCCGTCGTAGGTCGCACCCAGCGGGTAAGGGTCTCCCGGCCAACGCTCGATCATCGACGGCTCCCTCGCGATCCATCCCATGTTCCGTTCCCCTGCCGCCGGCGACAAGGGCGGGAGCACCGACCTACCCGCAAACCTCCACCACCACGCCCCCGGCTCCAGGTTTCGGGGGCGTTCTGTCGGCAATGTGCCGCTCCCATGGGCGGATTCAAGAAATTCCTGCTGCGCGGCAACATCGTCGAGCTGGCGGTCGCGGTCATCGTGGGCGCCACCTTCAGCGGGCTCGTGCAGGCCTTGGTCGCCGACCTGATCACACCGTTGATCGGGGCGATGACCGGCGGCCGTGAGCCGGACTTCGCCAGTTACTCCTTCACCGTCAACGGCAGCGTGTTCAAGTACGGCGACTTCCTCAACCACCTCCTCGCCTTTCTGATCATCGCGGCCATCGTGTACTGGCTGGTCGTCATGCCGATGTCCCGGCTGGTCAGCCTCTTCGAGCGGGACCAGGCGGCGACGACCAAGCAGTGTCCCGACTGCCTGAGCGAGGTCCCGGCCGAGGCCCGGCGGTGCGCGTACTGCACGGTCGAGCTGGTCCCCCAGTCCGAGCAGCCGTGACGCCACGCGGAGAAGCCACGGCCAGCAAGCGGATCTTGCGCCCTATGCTGGCGAATGCCCAGACTGAGGCGATCGTCCGGTTAGATGGGGCGAGTGAGTGTTGAGCTGATGCTCTGGCGGGAACCAGAGCCGATCACCCGAGATCTCGCCCGTAAGGGGTACTTGGCGGCCAAGAAGGACGCTCCGGGCGGCACGCTGCCGCCGTACGCCGGCGAGCTGCCCGGGAAGCTCACGGCCTACACCGGCGGGCACGTGCTGGTGACCATGGACCTGGAGTCCATGGACGAGATGTCCGGCCGGGTCTTCGCCGTCGCCGGCGCGCACGGCCTGGTCTGCTACGACCCCCAGCGCGACCTCGTCCACAACGCCGGGCCACGCGGCGCCTACGCGGGCATGCAGCTCCACACCGGCGACGGCATGATCGTCACCGACCCGGACCTGGGCCTCGTCCACGACGCCCTGGCCACGCTCTCCGCCCAGAACCCCTTCGTCGCCCTCGTCAACTTCGGCCGCCACTTCATGCAGGTCTCCCCCGAGCCGGGGGGTTACGAGCTGGAGTACAAGGAGGGCGGCACCCTCCACCGCACGCTCGTGCCCGACCTCGCGGAGATCCAGCGGGCCTTCGGCGAGTACGCCCGCGACGAGCGCGGATTCCTGACCCGGCTCGCCTGGTCGTCCTAGATCACCGAGCGGAAGAGCTCGGGATCCACGTTGCCCCCCGACAACACGATCACCGTCCGCCCGGCCGGCGCCCGCCCCGCCAGACAGGCAGCGGTCGCGGTCGCCCCGCTGGGCTCGGCCACCAGCCGGGCCGTCCTGGCCAGATGGCCCATGGCGGCACGGATCTCGTCCTCGGAGACGGTCACGATGTCGTCCAGCCGTTCCCGCAGATGCGCGAAGGTCAGCTCGGACAGGTCCGCCCGCAGCCCGTCGGCGATCGTCCTGAACGTCCTGGCCGGCTCCCACGACACCACCCGCCCCGCGCGCAGGCTCTCCCGCGCGTCGGCCGCCAGCTCCGGCTCCACCCCGACGACCTTGGCCTCCGGCCTGAGCGCCCTGACCGCCGAAGCGATCCCGGAAGCCAGCCCACCCCCGCTCACCGGAACCAACACCACCTCGACATCCGGCAGATCAGCCACGATCTCCAGCCCGATCGTCCCCTGCCCCGCGATGACCGCCGGATGGTCGTACGGCGGCACCATCGTCATCCCCCGCTCGGCCGCCACCTTCTCCGCCGCCGACACCCGCTGCTCCGGCGGCACCACTACCAGCTCGGCCCCGTGCCCGACGATCGCCTCCGCCTTGACCCGAGGCGTCCCCTCCGGCACCACCACGACACACGGCACACCCAGCAGCTTCGCCGCGTACGCCAGCGCCTGCCCGTGGTTCCCCGAAGAGTGGGCCACCACCCCCTGAGCCCCCGCCAGGGAGACGGCCGCGTTGTAGGCGCCCCGGATCTTGAAGGAGCCGACCCGCTGCAGGCTCTCCGGCTTGATCCACGCCTCACCCATGGCCACCAGCGGAGTCCTCACCACCACGGCGGCGATCCGCTCGGCAGCGGCCCTGATGTCATCCAGCCCAACCAGCTTCATGTCGCCCATCATGCTTCATCTCCCAGAAAATCCCCGTTGAGCACGTGCCTTGTCCAGAGGCCACGCATGGAATCATGCCGAACCATGAGACAGCTCTACCCGGCCATCGAGCCCTACGATTCCGGCCTTCTCGACGTCGGAGACGGCGACCAGATCTACTGGGAGGTGTGCGGCAACCCGGACGGCAAGCCCGCGGTCATGCTCCACGGCGGGCCGGGCGGCGGGTGCACCGGCAAGCACCGCCGCCAGTGGAACCCGGAGCTGTACCGCATCGTCCTGTTCGACCAGCGCAACTGCGGGCGCAGCACGCCCCACGCGAGTGACACGGCGGTCTCGCTGGAGCACAACACCACCTGGAATCTGGTGGCGGACATGGAGAGGCTGCGCGAGCACCTCGGCATCGAGCGCTGGCAGGTGTTCGGCGGGTCGTGGGGCAGCGCGCTGGCGCTGGCCTACGCGCAGAAGCACCCCGAGCGCACGACGGAGCTGGTACTGCGCGGCATCTTCACGCTGCGTCCCCAGGAGCTGCGCTGGTTCTACCAGGAGGGCGCCTCCCACCTGTTCCCCGACCTGTGGGAGGGGTTCGTGGCGCCGATCCCGCCCGGGGAGCGCGGCGACCTGCTGGCCGCCTACCGCGCGAGGCTGGAGAGCTCCGATCCGGCGGTGCGGGTGCCGGCCGCCAAGGCGTGGGCGCAGTGGGAGGGCTCGACGGTGACGTTGCTGCCCGATCCGGAACTGGTGGCGGAGTTCGGCGAGGAGCGGATGGCGCTGGCGTTCGCGCGCATCGAGAACCACTACTTCACGCACGACGGGTGGTTCACGCCGGAGCAGCTCATCCGGGACGTCGGGAAGATCCGGCACATTCCCACCGTGATCGTGCAGGGCCGCTACGACGCCTGTACGCCCATGGCGACCGCCTGGGACCTGCACAAGGCGTGGCCGGAGGCGGACTTCCACGTGGTGAACGACGCCGGGCACGCCTCGACCGAGCCCGGCATCGTGGACCGCCTGGTGGAGGCCACCGACCGGTTCGCCCGTTAGGCGGCCAGGGCCAGCCGGTCGCGTACCAGGCGGACGAGGGGTGTGACCGCGCCGACGCACAGCAGCGCGACCAGCGGCGCGATCACGAGCCCGAGCGCGAACCCGGCGGCCACGTCGTGCGGGTAGTGCGCGCCGACGAACACGCGGGAGAACGCCATGATCGCCGCCAGCGGGAGCACGACCCAGGCGAGGGCCCGCCACGCCACGATAAGCGCGCCCGCCGCGCCGGCGGCGATCACGGAGTGGTTGCTCGGGAACGACCAGTCCCCGGCCGGCGGGCAGGCGGCCACCGTGGTGATGCCGCGGCACGGCCGTTCCTCGCGCACGATCAGCTTCACGATCTCGCTCACGACATAGGCGACGATCACCGCCGCGGGTCCGACGAGGGCGATGGCCAGTTCGCGGGCGGGTGCGCGGCGGGCGCGCCACCAGCACAGGACGAACAGGGCGGCGAACACGAAAAGCCCGGCGTCGGTGCCCACCTCCGCGAAGGTGTGCACCCAGCCGGGCGTGCCGAGGGCGAAGTCGACGATGTCGCGGTACAACACATGTCCAATCGATGAAGAAACGATGGACATGACCTTAATGATCTTACCGAGTGGTTTCGTCGGCAGTTCGGCCAGGCGTCATCGGCCATTCGGCCGATAGCGGGGTCAGGCGGTGCCGGTGAGGATGCGGGCGAGATCGAGCTGTCGCTGTCTGAGCTCGCCCTCCGTGATCAGCCCGGTCTCGAAGGCGTCCTCGGCCGCCGCGTGCTCGGCGACGTAGTAGGCGGCCATGATCTCGCTGCGCAGCGGGGTGAAACCGCGCTGTACGCACTCGGCGAAGACGTTGACCTTGCCTTCGAGGGTTTCACGGGAGATGGTGCAGTCCAGTTCGTGCGCCTTGAGCTGCTTCACGGCTTCCCTGAGGGTGACCTGACCGCCGGAGCCGTTGAATTCCGTGTCTGGTGTGATCTTCACTTCGCGTGCGCCTCCAAGAGTTCACAACGTCTGACGGAACCCGCGTATTCCCTGCTCAGAGCGGGTAGAGAGGGATGCGTGATCGGTGCGCACGTGATCGTCGGGTACACCGGCGACGCTGGAGGACGGGACGCGCTCGCGCTGGGGACCGCGATCACGCAGGTCACCGGCGGTGAGCTCACGGTGGCGACCATCTACCCGCCGGGCAGCCCCGGCCAGGCGGTCGAGGCGCAGGCGAACCTGGCCCACGCCGCGGGCGAGCTCGGCGAACGGCCCGCGGAGTACATGGCGTTCGAGAGCCGCGGCGCCGGCCGCGGCCTGGCGGTGCTGGCCAGCCGGATCAAGGCGGACCTGATCGTGGTCGGCTCCGCGGACGGCGGGCAGCACGGCCGCATCGCGATCGGCAGCACCTCCGACCACCTGCTGCACCTGTCGAGCGAGGCGGTGATGCTGGCCCCGGCCGGCTACCGCCCGCCGGCGGCGCCGACCCGGCTGACGCTGGCGTACGTGCACCGGCCGCAGTGCGACGAGGCCGTGGAGCGGGTGGCCCAGGCGGCGCTGCTGCTCGGGGTGCCGCTGCGGCTGATCACGCTGGACCTGCGCACCGACGACGCCGGCCGGCTGCGCGACGACCTCGCCCTCGCCGTACGGCTGGCGTGGGAGGGCACCGGCATCGAGGCCGAGGCGGAGATCGCCGAAGGCTACGACGTGGCGGCCGCGATCGGCGCGGTCGAGTGGCCGCCCGGCGACCTGCTGGTCTGCGCGAGCAGCGAGGACGCTCAGGCGCACCGGGTCTTCCTGGGCGAGCTGGCGATGAAGGTGCTGCGCGCCTCGGTCTGCCCGGTGGCGGTGCTGCCGCGGGGCTTCAACTGAGCCGGGCGTAGAGCTCCAGGTAGCGCTCGGCCATCACGGACGGGGTGAACCGGGCGCGGGCCTCGCGGCGGCACTCCTCCGGGTCGAGGTCGCCGACGCGCCCCAGCCATTCGGCGAGTTCCTCCTCGCTGTCCGCCAGGAAGCCCGTACGGCCGTGCTCGACCAGTTCGGGCAGGCAGCCGCGGCGCAGGCCGACCACCGGGACGCCCAGGGCCAGGGCCTCGACCACGGCGGTGCCGCCCGGCTCGTCCCACTGCAGGGGGAAGAGGGCGGCTCTGGCGCTGCCGTAGAGCTCGTCGCGCCGGTCCCCGGCGACGCCGCCGGCCCAGCGGATCAGCTCGCCGTCCAGGTGGGGGGCGATGTGGTCGCGGTGGTAGCGGACGTCGGGGTGTCCGTGGAGCGGATGTTCCGGGTCTTCCAGGACACGTTCCAGCTCGGCGGGGCCGCCGAGTCCGCTGACCGGGCCGGCCAGCACCAGCGGCAGGCCGAGCTTCTGGCACACGCGGACGGCGACGTGCTGGCCCTTGAGCGGGCAGATCCGGCCCATGACCGCGAGGTGCGCGCCGCGCGGGAAACGCAGGTCGCGCTCGGCCAGCGGGGTGGCCAGGTGGACGGCGCCCACGGCGGCGGCGCGCAGGGCCGCGGGAGCGCGGGTGAGCTGGTCGTGGGAGACGCCGTTGACGGCGATCTCCCGTGGCCAGGCGCCGTAGAAGCCGGGGTGCTTGCGCAGGTCCCAGTGGAGGGTGTGGAGCACCGGCGGCCCGCCGAGCGCCGACAGCACCGCGGGGCCGACGACCTCCAGATGATCGTGGACGAGGTCGATGTCGTCGCGGCCGCGTAACTCCCGCGCCACCCGCGCCTGGTGGGCGTGGGCAAGCCCCATCACCTGGTTGTACGGCTTCTGCAGGTGGGCGAACTGCCCCTCGGGGAAGGCGGCGACCAGTTCGTCGGCCTCGACGGTGCTGGACCCCACCGAAGCCAGCACCACGCGTACGCCCCGCTCGCGCAGCGCGGGCACCAGCGTGGCCACCACGTTCTCGATCCCGCCGTAGCCGGGCGGCGGCACCTCCAGCCACGGGCCGGCGTTCATCAGGATGTTCACGCGACGTCCTCCTCGATCGCCAGCGAGGCCAGCGGCGGGCGCTCGGCCACGGACACGTCGGCGCGGGCGGCCCGCCGTTCGGGGTCGAACTGGAGCAGGCTGTGCGCGGGCGCCGCCGCCGACACCACCCGGCCCTGGCGTTCGAGCCTGGTCCACGCGGTGAGCATGATCTGGGCGGCCATGCGGCCGAGCGCCGCCGTGGACTGGTGCGCGTGGGTGCGGCAGCCCAGGTCCACCTGGGCCATGGCGTCCAGGCCGACGAGTTCGAGCAGGTCCACCAGCAGGCCGAGCTCCACCCCGTACTCGGTCGCGAACGGCACGCGTTCCAGGGCCGTCCGCCGGCCCGCGTACTCGCCGCCGAGCGGCTGGACGAACCCGGACAGCTCCGGCCACCACAGGTTGAGCAGGGGCCGGGCGACGAGTTCGGTGACCCGGCCGCCCTCGCCGCGCCGGCCGTTCAGCGGCCGTTCGTAGGCGCCCTTGACGAAGTGCACCCCCGTGTCCAGCAGCAGCGGCCCGAGCAGGCCGGTGACGAAGGAGGAGGGGAAGTCGCGTAAGTCGGCGTCGACGAAGACGACGAGGTCGCCGGAACTGGCGGCCAGCCCCTTCCACAGGGCCTCGCCCTTGCCCGACAGCGGCGGCAGGTGGGCCAGCACGTCGTCCTGGCGCACGACCGTGGCGCCGGCGGCGGCGGCCACGGCGGCGGTGGCGTCGGTGGAGCGGGAGTCCACGACGACGATCTCGTCCACCAGGTCGGCGAGGTCGCGGCGGATCACCGAGACGATCGGCCCGACCGTGCGTTCTTCGTCGCGGGCCGGGAGAACCACGCTCACCGTGGTCGCCCCCTTGGCGGCCACCAGTGTGTCCGGCGACCAGTCGGCGGCTCTGCTGGTGCGCCGCCGGTACCAGTCCCGGACCCGCGGATCCGTCTCCATGCGCTCACCCCGATCGTCTCAGGTCACGGATGGCGACACATGCCCTGCCGATAGGAGTTCGAACATTTTCGTTTGTTCATCAGCGGATGTGGGATATGCCATCCTGTGTCGCCAATAACTCGAATCGGCATCATAGGTGCTGGAAATGTCGCCGCCCGTCACGCAGACGTGCTCTCGTCATTCCCCGACGTGACGATTGCCGGAATCGCCGACGCGGTTCCCCACAAGGCCGAAGCACTGGCCTCTCGGCATGGCTCCCTGGCCTACGGGAGTCACACCGACCTGCTGGACGCCGGCGGACTGGATGCCGTCTACGTGTGCGTGCCGCCTTTCGCGCACGGTAACCCGGAGACAGATGCTTTGTCGTGCAATCTCCCGCTTTTTGTAGAAAAGCCGTTAGCAACTGATCTAGAAACCGCGGAAAAGATCGCCGCCGAGATAACCCGCCGCGACCTTCCCTCCGCCGTCGGTCACCACTGGCGTTACCTCGACATCCTGGGGAAAGCCCGCGAACTGCTCGCCGGCCGCCCCGTACGGCTGGCCCTCGGCCACTGGCTCGACAAGGTGCCGCCCGTGGACTGGTGGCTGCGTACCGAGACCTCCGGCGGCCAGATCGTCGAGCAGGCCGTCCATGTGCTGGACCTGGCCAGGGTGCTGGTGGGCGAGGTCGCGATGGTGCACGCCGTACCGTCGGAGGGGGCCGCGGACGGCGAGATCGACCGGGCCACGGCGGCGGTGCTGCGCTTCGCGGGCGGCGCGGCGGGCACGCTGGCCGCCACCAGCCTGTGCGCGGGCAAGCAGCGCGCCGGGCTGGAGGTGCACGCCGAGGGCGTCACGCTCGACCTGGGCGAGGAACGCCTGGTCGTCGACGGGCGCACGGTGATCGAGGACGGCGGGGCCGCCAAGATCCACGTGGACAGGGAGTTCGTCAACGCGGTGCGGGGGAAACCGGCCGACGTACGCGTGCCGTACCACGAGGCGCTGAAGACGCATCGTCTGGCGCAGGCGGTCGCGCGGTCGGCGGCCACGCGGGAGCCGGTGGTGCTGAATGGCTGAGGTGCTCAGCATCGACGGGCCTGAGCGCGTCAGCCTGATCTCGGAGCCGATGCCCATGGCGGCGCCGGGCGGCTTCCTGGTGGAGACCGTCTACAGCGGCGTCTCCGCCGGGACCGAGCTGACCTACGTCAAGGGCACCAACCCCTACCTGAACACCTCGTGGGACCCGGCGCTCGGGTTGTTCGGCACCGGCGGGCCGGTGATGGCCTACCCGGTGCGCGGCATCGGCTACATGCAGGTGGGGATGGTGGTGGACAGCCGCACCGACGCGGTCGCCGTGGGGCGGATCGTCGCGATGGCCTACGGGCACCGCACCGCCTACGCCGCCGACCCGCTGCGCGACCGCTTCGTCGAACTGCCGGCCGACCTCGACCCGCTGCTCGGGATCTACGCCGCGCACATGGGGCCGATCTGCGCCAACGGCCTGCTGCACGCGGCGCACGACCTGCTCGGGCCCGGCGCGCGCGACCTGCTCGACGGGGTGCGCGGGCGGCGGGTGGCGGTCGTCGGGGCGGGCGTGGTCGGGCTGCTGGTGGCGGCGTTCGCGGCGGGCGCGGGAGCCGGGACCGAGGTCGTGGTGGTCGACGAGACCCCCGCGCGGCTGTGCGTGGCCGCCGCGCTCGGCGTGGAGACGCTGCTGGCCGAGGACGCGTTCCAGCTGAAGCGCCGCTGGCGGCACGGCCCGAACGACCACGGCGCCGACGTGGTCTTCCAGTGCCGCGGCCAGGAACGGGCGCTGGCCCTGGCGCTCAAGCTGCTGCGCCCCCAGGGCAGCGCGATCGACCTGGCCTTCTACACCGGCGGCGCCGGCCTGGTACGGCTCGGCGAGGAGTTCCACCACAACGGCCTGAGCCTGCGCTGCGCGCAGATCGGCCGGGTGCCGCGCGGCATGGCCCACGCCTGGGACCGCGACCGCCTCTCGCGCGAGACCGTCGAGCTCCTGCACCGCATCGGCCCGTGGCTACGTGAGCACGTGATCACCGACGTCGTCCGCTTCGGCAAGGCGCCCGAGCTCCTTCGCGACCTCGCCGCCCGCCGCAGGGAGGCCCTCCAGGCCGTGCTCTGCCGCGACGTCCAGGATGAGCGCGGCTGACCAGCTGAAGTCCCGGCAGCCGTGCCCGGCGCGGGTGAACGGGTCGAAGTACTCGCGAAAGCCCGACCGGGCCACCGCGCCGACCATGCCGTCGGCCAGCGCCTCGGCCAGGTCGGGCCGGCGGTGCCGCAGCCCCTGCCAGACCAGCCAGGTCAGGTTGAGCCAGCTCGGCCCGCGCCAGTAGCGGGCCGGGTCGAACTCGGGGGTGCCGGGGGCGTAGCTGGGCAGCAGCCCGTTCTTGATCTCGAAGCGGTCGAGTGCGGTGCCGATGAGCGCGTGGGCGATCTCGCGCGGCAGGTCGGGCAGCATGAGCGGGACGAGCCCGGCGGCGCTCTGGGAGCGGATCGGGCAGCCGGTGCTCGCGTCGCGGGCGTGGAACAGGCCGTCGTCGTAGAGGTGGGCGACCATGGCCGCGGTGATCTCGGCGGCCTCCCGGTGGTGCGGGTCGGGGTCGAGGCCGATCGCCTTGGCGATGCGGGCCAGTGACGTCTCGGCGACGCCGTACGCGGCGTTGAACAGCGGATCCTCGACCGCGAACGCACCCGCCCTGCGGTAGCCGGTGTCGCGGTAGGCGCGGGCCAGCGCGGTGTAGCGCTCGTAGTCGCGGTCGGTGGGCCGCTCGTCGGCGCTGACGTGGGCGAGGTCCCTGCGCCGCGCGCCCATGGGCCCGGCCTGGACGGCGGCCAGCGGCTCGTCCCAGGCGGGGCTGTTGTCCATGCCGGACTCCCACGGGTGCACGATCGAGATCAGGCCGTCCGCCGAGCGGCGCGCGGTACGCAGGAACCGCTGCTGGGCCACGAGCCGCGGGTAGATGCGGCGCAGGAAGGCGGGATCGGGGTCGGCCAGGTGGACCCGCCAGGCGGCCAGCGCGTGCACCGGCGGCTGCACGATGCCCGAGGTGGCCGAGCCGGAGGGCGCGCGGACCTCCCAGACGTCGGGGCCGGGGAAGTAGGCGCCGTCGGGCACCTCCGGGTTGAAGACGATGTGCGGCACCCGCCCGTCACGCCACTGCGCGCCGAACAACGACAGCAGCTCGGACCTGGCCCGCCGCGGCGACCAGCGGGCGTTGCCGATCGCGACGAAGGCCGAGTCCCAGCTCCACTGGTGGGGGTAGAGCCGCCGCGAGGGCACGGTGTAGCTGCCGTCCCAGTTGGCGACCAGGACGCGCACCGCCTCGCGGATCACAGGAACTTCCTGACGAACGCCGCCGTCTGCGGCAGCACGATCTCCGGCTCGCCGCGAAGCCGGCACTCCAGCGCCAGATAGCCCTCGTACCCGGTGGCGTCCAGCGCGGCCAGCTGGGAACCCCAGTCGAGGTGCCCGGTGCCGGGCTGGTTCCTGTTGGACTCGCTGATCTGCATGTGCGCGAGGTACGGCGCGGCCTCCACCAGCGATCGGCAGGGATCGTCCTCCTCGATGTTCATGTGGTACGTGTCGCCGACGACCTTGATCGCGTCCATGGAGCAGTAGGACACCGCCTCGGCCAGGGTGTTGACCATGTGGTTCTCGTAGCGGTTGAGCGGCTCCAGCATGATCAGCACGCCGTTGCGCTGCGCGTGCTCGCCGAGCACCCCGAGCGCCTCGGCCAGCACCTCGCGGTCCTCCCCCGGGCTGCGCGGCGGCTCGAACGGCGGCAGCCGCCGCGAGAACTGCCCCCACGAGGCGGGCGTCATGACCCCGATCCCGCCCAGCTCGGCGATGACCGTGAGCTGGGAGCGCACCTGCTGGATGGCGTCGGTGCGCTTGGCGGCGTCGAAGTCGCCGATGAAGTGCGGCATGTCCACGCAGACGGTCGGCATGACCACGCCGTCGGCGAGCGCCCGCTTCAGCTCGGTCAGCCGCCCGGCGAAGTGGAAGTCGCCCTTCCCACGCAGCTCGATCGCGTCGAATCCGGCATCGACCGCGAAGGCGAACTTCTCCTGCAGGGTGCGCCCCGGCAGCAGCTGCTCCTGTACGGCAAGCTTCACGCTGGCTCCTTGAACTTGAAGACGAGTTGGAGCACCTCCGACGGGCGGCGGTCGATCAGCTCGAAGGCCTCGGCCGCCTGGGCGGCGTCCATGACATGGCTGACCAGGTCTTCCGCGCGAACCTCGGCGCGGTGGACGAGCTCCATGAACGTGCGCTGGAGCCGTTCCACGTCCCATCGGTGCGCCAGCCACGCGGCCACGCCGCCGATCTGCGAGGCGATGAGCTGCACCTGGTTGTGGTGGAACTCCTCGCCGAGCCGCAGCCCGAGCCCGTCGCCCTGGTAGAAGCCGGCCGCGACGACCCGGCCGCCCCTGCGGACGGTCCTGATGGCCTCGTGCAGGCCGGTATGGCTGCCGCTGAGCTCGATGGCGACGTCGGCGCCCACGACGCGCTTGCGGATGAACTCGGCCACCGAGCCCTCGCGCACGTCGTAGGTCTCGGCGGCGCCGAAGCGCCGGGCGAGTTCGAGCCGCTCGGGGATGGCGTCGGCGGCGACCACGCGGGCGCCGCTGAGCACGGCGAGGCGGGTGGCGAGCAGGCCGATGACGCCCTGGCCGAAGATCGCGACCTGGTCGCCCAGGTGCAGGTCCGCCGCGTGGACGGCGTTGAGCGCGATGGCGCCGACGCGGGCGAAGACGCCGGTCAGCGGGTCCGCGCCGGGCGGCATGAGGTGCCCGGCGAGCCGCTCGGCGGGCACGACGGCCTCCTCGCGGTGACCCCAGATGCCCCAGACGACGTTGCCCACCACCGGCTCGCGTACGTCGGGAGCGGCCTCGACGACCTCGCCGACCTCCTGGTAGCCCCAGCCGGTCAGCGGGTAGGCGTGTGTCCGGCCCTCGACGAACAACCGCTGTTCGGTATCCCACTTTTTCGTGAGATACGGGTTGGTGCCGCGATAGGCGGTGAGTTCCGTCCCCGCCGAGACACCTGAGTAGATCGTGCGGACCCGCACGCAGCCCGGCTCCAGCTCACCGGTTGGCTCCAGACTGACGCGGACAGCACCTGGCCCTTGAATGGTGATGACGTGCATTCCCCACACTTACGCTTTTTTATCAAACAAAAGTCACGGATTTAGTGCTTGTTTGCACGCGATAGTTGTGTAATCAGCACTCGCAAGTCTACGACTTTTGTTGGAGGTAGCCGATGAAATTGGGGTTCCTAACAGCGTGTCTTCCGGAAAGCAACCTTTCCGACATCGCACGCTGGGCCGTCGACCAGGGATTCGAAGCCCTGGAAGTAGCCGGATGGCCGGCAACGGATGACCGAAATCACATCAGAGTAGAGCGTTTCGATGAGATCGAATACGAGCGGGTCAGGCGAATCTTCGCGGACACCGGACTCACCCTTTCCTCGATCGCCTACTACGAGAACAACCTGCACCCAACCGAAGGGCCGCAGGTGAACGCGCACGTGCGGCACTGCGTCGAGGCGGCCGCCGCGCTCGGCTGCCCGACCGTGGGCACCTTCGTCGGCCGCGACGCCGCGATGACGGTGCACGACAACCTCAAGAAGGCCGAGGACGTTTTCGGCCCGCTGGTCGAGCACGCCAAGGGGCACGGGGTCGATCTCGTCATCGAGAACTGCGTCATGAAGAGCTGGCACCCCGACGGGTACCCGGGCAACCTGGCCTACTCGCCCGAGCTGTGGGAATGGATGTTCGGGCTCGGGCTCAAGCTCAACTACGACCCCTCGCACCTGGTGGCGCTGGGCATCGATCCGGTGGCGGCGGCGCGGCCGTACGTGTCGGAGATCGCGCACGTCCAGGCCAAGGACACCGAGATACTCGGCGGCCTGATCGACCACACCGGGTTCCACGGCCCGATCGGCGGCGAGAAGGGCTGGTACCGCTTCCGGGTTCCCGGCCGCGGGCAGGTCGACTGGACCCGGGTCATTGACGCACTTCAGGAAGGCGGGTACGACGGGGTGGTGTCGGTAGAGCACGAGGATCCGGTGTGGAGTGGCGACCCGGCGAGGGTCCGGACCGGTCTCGGGATCGCCTATCACACGTTGCGGCCGCTCATCGCGGGGTAAAGGCGGCCCAACCCCTTTCGCGGGGGCCTTGCCGGAGACCTGGCGTCGGGCTGCTCGGAGCGCCGGGTGCAGACCGAGGAGCGTGCCATGCCAGGAAAGGCAACCGCCGTTCTCAGCGCCGCCGCGCTGGTCGCGGCCATGACCGCCTGCGGGGACGGCGGCGGGGGCAGCCGGCCCGCCGCCGCCACCGAGATCACCGTCTGGACCGAGGAGAACCTCCCGGACCGGATGGACGTCCAGAACAAGATCGTCAACGAGTTCACGCAGAAGACCAAGATCAAGGTCAAGCTGGTGCCGGTGGCCGAGGACCAGTTCAGCCAGACGCTGACCGCGGCCGCCGCCGCCGGCGACCTGCCCGACGTGATCGGGGCGCTCCCCCTGGCGGCGGTACGCGAGATGGAGGCCAACGACCTGCTCGACACCGAGACGCCGGGCAAGGTCGCCGACCGGCTCGGCCGCGCCACCTTCTCCAAGCGGGCGCTCGACCTCAACACCGCCGACGGCAAACTGCTGGCCGTACCCAGCGACGGCTGGGCCCAGCTGATCCTCTACCGCAAGGACCTGTTCGAGAAGGCCGGGCTGGAGCCGCCGGACACCTACGAGCGGCTGCAGGCCGCCGCCGCCGAGCTGCACGGCCCCGACGTCGCCGGCATCACGCTGGCGGTCGCGCCCAAGGACTCCTTCACCGCCCAGAGCTTCGAGCACGTGGCACTGGCCAACGGCTGCGAGCTGGTGGACGGCTCGGGCAACGTCGCCCTGGCCTCGCCCAACTGCGTACGGGCCTTCACGTTCTACTCCACGCTGGCCAAGCAGTACTCGGTCAAGGGCAAGCAGGACGTCGACTCGACCCGGGCCACGTACTTCTCCGGCAAGGCGGCCATGATGATCTGGTCGTCGTTCATCCTCGACGAGATGGCCGGGCTGCGGAACGACGCTCTGCCTTCCTGCGCGGCGTGCCGTACCGACAAGGAGTGGCTGGCCGCGAACACCGGCGTGGTGACCGCGCTGAAGGGCCCGGACGGCGCCGCGCCCGCGCAGTACGGCGAGATCGTCTCCTGGGCCGTCACCCGCGACGCCGCCAAGGACTCGGCGGCCACGTTCGTCGCGTACATGATGAACGAGGGCTACGAGCGCTGGATGGGCATGGCGCCCGAGGGCAAGTTCCCCACCCGGCCGGAGTTCGCCGGCGTGTGGGCCAAGCTGCCCGCCGGGGTGGACACCAAGAAGCCGCTGGCCGAGCTGTACCCTGCCGCGACGCTGGAGGCGCTGCGCAAGAGCCCCGACACCTTCGGCCGCTGGGGCATCCCGCAGGGGCAGGGCAAGCTGGTCGGCGTCACGATGGGCGAGCTGCCGGTGCCCAAGGCGCTGAGCGGGATCGTCGAGGGCTCGCTGACGCCCGAGGCCGCCGCGGCGCAGGCCAAGGCGGACGTGGAGAGCATCAAACGCGGGATCCGCCAGTGAGGGGGACGCTCCGGCAGCAGGAGGGCAGGGCCGGGCTCGCGCTGATCTCGCCCACGCTGGTGGTCACGCTGGTCGTGGTCGTGGTGCCGCTGTTGTGGGCGGTCATGCTGGCCTTCCAGGACGTCCGGCTGATCAACATCAGGCGGGTCGGGATCTTCGGCCACTACACGCTGGAGAACTTCACCTACGTGATCTCCGAGCCGGGTTTCTGGTCGGCGCTGGTCAACACGCTCGTCTACACGGTCGCCGGCACCGCGCTGTCGATCGCCGCCGGGCTGGTGGCCGCGCTCGCGCTCCGGGACAGGTTCCCCGGTCGGACGCTGGTCAGGGCGTCGATCCTGGTGCCGTACGTGGCGCCCGTGGTGGCCGTGGCGTTCCTGTGGGAGGTGATGCTGAACCCGCAGTACGGCATCGTCAACACCTGGCTGAGCGAGCCGATCGCCTTCCTGTCGCAGGCCCGCGGCACCTTCCTGGGCATCGAGGTCCCGGTGGCGCTGCTGACGGTGATCGCCTTCGAGGCCTGGCGGTACTTCCCGTTCGCCTTCCTGTTCATCCTGGCCCGGCTGCAGGCCCTGCCCAAGGAACTCGACGAGGCGGCCGTGGTCGACGGGGCCACGCCCACGCAGCGCTTCCGCTACGTGATCATGCCGCAGCTCTGGCGGATCATCGCCCTGCTGTCGGTGCTGCGCTTCGTCTTCACCTTCACCAAGTTCGACGACGTCTACCTGCTGACCGGCGGCGGCGCCGGCACCGAGGTGGTCTCGGTGCGCGTCTACAACTTCCTGACCGCCCGCGACGACATCGGCGCCTCGGCCGCGCAGGCCATCGTGCTGGCCGTGGTGCTCGTCGTCTTCCTGGTGATCTACCTGCGCTTCTTCTCGGGAGGTGCGCGTGAGCAGGGATAGGTTCGAGCGCGCGCTGCTTCGCGCGCTGAGGCCGCTGGTGATCGCCTTCCTGTTCGTGATCACCGCGTTCCCGTTCTTCTACATGGTGATGCTGTCGGTACGCGACATCCAGGAACTGATACTCGAACCCGGATCGCTCTGGCCGAACGCCTTCACCCTGAGCACCTACGCCGACGTCCTGACCCGGCAGGGCTTCCTGACCTTCATGGGCAACAGCGCGATCATCGCCGTCTCCTCGGTGGCGGTCACGCTGCTGATCTCCATCCCGGGCGCGTACGCCGTCGCCAGGCTGCGCTTCTTCGGCCGCCGGCAGGTGCACTTCCTGTTCCTGGCCGTCTACCTCTTCCCCGCCATCGTGCTGGCCATCCCGCTGTTCGTGCTGTTCACGATGATGGGCCTGCGCGGCTCCCTGGCCGGTCTGATCCTCGTGTACATCGCCCAGACCGTCCCGGTCACCGTGTACATGCTGCGCAACTACTTCGAGACCGTCCCGCAGAGCGTCGAGGAGGCGGCGGCCATCGACGGCTGCTCCCGGGTGGAGACCATCTGGCGGGTGGTGCTGCCGCTGTCCAAGCCGGCGCTCATGGCGACGGGACTGTACGCCTTCATGATCGCCTGGAACGAGTTCTTGTTCGCCCTGCTCTTCCTGGTCGAGCGGCGGGAAAGATGGACGGTCTCCCTCGGGCTCTCCCAGCTCGCGGGCAGTATCGAGATCCCGACCACGGTTCTCATGGCAGGATCGGTGGTTCTGACGCTGCCCATCGTGATCGTCTTCTTCGCCAGCGAGCGGCTGCTGACCGAAGGGCTCACCGCCGGGGCGGAGAAGGGATAGGCCATGCTCACGGCAGGGCAGGTGCTCCAGCTCATCAGGAACGGCTCCTGCCGCACGCGCAAGGAACTCATCGAGTTCACCGGCCTGTCCCGCTCGACGATCACCGACCGGGTCGACCGGCTCATCGAGGCCGGATACATCCACGAGTCCGGCGTCGCCATCTCCGGCGGCGGGCGCCCGCCGTCGGTGCTCGACATCGACTCCACCAACCGGTTCGCGCTCGTCGCCGACCTCGGCGCCGGCCACGCCCGCGTGGCGCTGACCGACCTCGCCGCCCGCCCACTGGCCGAGGAACACACCGAGATCCGCATCGAGCTCGGCCCCGAACCCGTCCTGACCTGGGTGCGCCAGGCCTTCCAGCGCCTGCTCGACCGGACCGGGCACTCCCGCGACCGGGTCTGCGGCATCGGCGTCGACCTGCCCGGCTCCGTCGACCACGCCTCGGGCCGGGCCGTCAGGTCGTTCCTGATGCCCGGCTGGGACGAGTACCCGATCGCCCAGGCCATCGGCGCCGGCTTCGACGTGCCGATCCTGGTGGAGAACGACGCCAAGGCGATGGCGCTCGGCGAGTGGTGGACCCACTGGCGCGAGACGCCCTCCCTCCTGCTCATCAAGGTCTCCACCGGGATCGGGGCGGGCATCGTCATCGACGGCCAGATCTACCGGGGCGTGGAGGCGGCCGCGGGCAACCTCGGCCACGTACGGCTGCGCGACAGCGACGACCGGGTCTGCACCTGCGGCTCACGCGGCTGCGTCGCCTCGCTGGCCAGCGGCCACGCGCTCGCCGTCGACCTCGGGCAGGCCTCCAGCCGCGACGTCGTCCGGCTGGTGCAGGCCGGTGACCCCACGGCCATCGCGCGGGCCCAGGAGGCCGGCCGTACGCTGGGGATCGTGCTGGCCACCGCGGTGAGCCTGCTCAACCCGGGAGTCCTGGTGCTGGCCGGTGACATGGCCGAGACCCGGGAGCACTACCTGACGGGTATCAGGGAGAGCGTCTACCGGCGGAGCCTGCCGTACACGACCCGCAATCTCGACATCGTGACCAGCGCACTCGGCGGGCGCGCCGGCATCGTGGGCACGGCGGTCATCGTGACGGAGCACGTCCTGTCCCCCGACGCCGTGGACGCCGCGCTGGAGGGGCCCCCGCTGGCCGATCGCGCCTAGGTACGGCCCAGCGCCTGGCCCAGCAGGGCGGGGGCGACGGCCAGCGACGGCCCGTACCACGTGAGCAGGCGCCCGCTCACCAGCGCGCACGGCAGCCCGGGAAAGGCCTCGGGGCCGTCGCCGGCGGAGAAGGCGTAGGGCTCGTCGGGCAGCACGACCAGGTCGGGGGCGGCGGCGACCAGGTCGGGCAGCGGGATCTTGGGATAGCGCTCGGCGTGCCCCTCGTAGAGGTTGTCGACGCCGAGCCGCCGCAGCACGTCACCGGTGAAGGTGCCGCTGCCCACGACCATCCACGGCCGCCGCCAGATCGGTACGACGGCGCTCGCGCGTACGGCGGGCTCCGGCTGGTCCCAGGCCGCCCGCGCCGCGGCCAGCCAGGGCGGCGCCGTGGTACGGCAGGCCAGCTCGAACATCCTGGCCAGCGAGGTGAACGCCTCCTCCACCGTCCTGATCACCGTCACCCAGACCGGGATTCCGGCCTCCCGCAGCGCCAGGATGTCCGGCTCGCGGTTCTCCTCGAAGTTGGCGAGGACCACGTCGGGCCGCAACCGCATGATGGCGTCGAGGTCGGGGTTCTTGGTGCCGCGCACGCGGGTCACGTCCAGGTCCGCGGGGTGCGAGCACCAGTCGGTCGCGCCGACCAGCGACTCGGGCACGGTGGCGGCGACCGACTCGGTCAGCGAGGGGACCAGCGAGACGATCCGCTTCACCTGGTCCGGCACCGCCGAAGGGGCGCCGGTGTCGTCGCTCAGCACACGGCCCAGTATCGCGCACCGCGTCCTATAGCACGGTGATCCCCTCCCGGACGTTATGGCCGATCTCGCGCCACGTCACGGGTTGAATACGTAGGATCGCAGCAAAGGCCGACTATTCGTGATCGGGGGATCACCGGTTGGACCAGAGGAGTTCGAGGGGCTTCGATCCGAACAAGCCCAACGCCGCCCGGCTGTACGACTATTACCTGGGCGGCAAGGACAACTTCCCGGCCGATCGGGCGGCGGCGGAGAAGATCTTACGGGTGGCGCCCGAGCTGAGGGCCGCCGCCCGCGCCAACCGCGCCTTCCTGGGACGTGCGGTGAGACACCTGTCGGGGCAGGGGATCACGCAGTTCCTGGACATCGGCACCGGCCTGCCCACGCAGGGCAACGTGCACGAGGTCGCGCCGCCCGGCGCACGGGTGGCGTACGTGGACAACGACCCGGTCGTGCTCGTTCACGCCAGGGCGCTGCTGGCCCTCGACAGCGACACCTCCGTGGTCCACGGCGACCTGCGCCATCCCGAGGAGATCCTCAAGGACGGCGAGCTCGGCATCGACTTCGACCGCCCGGTCGGCATCCTGCTCGTGGCGGTGCTGCACTTCGTCGCCCGTTCGGAGGACCCGGGCCGGATCATCGCGACGCTCAGGGACGCGATGGCGCCCGGCAGCTACCTCGTCCTGTCCCACGGCACCAGCGACGCCCGCGCGGCGGCGGTGACCAAGGGCACCGAGGTCTACCAGAACTCCGCCAGCCCGCTGACGCTGCGCAGCAGGGACGAGATCGCGGCGTTGTTCGACGGCTTCGCGATGGAGGAGCCGGGTGTCGTCTGGCTGCCGGAATGGCGTCCCGACGACACCGACATGATCGACTTCCCCGGCCAACCGGAGAAGTCGCTCATCCTCTGCGGAATCGGCCGGAAGACCTGACCCTTACTTGAGTGCCTTGAGCGCGCCCTCGTAGTCGGGCTCCTGCACGATCTCCGGGACCAGCTCGGAGTAGACGACCTTGTTCTCGCCGTCGAGCACGACGACCGCGCGGGCCGCGAGACCGGCCAGCGGGCCGCTCTCCTGCGCCACGCCGTAGTCGGACAGGAACTTCCTGCCGCGCATCAGCGAGAGCGTCACCACCTTGTCCAGCCCCTCGGCGCCGCAGAAGCGGCCCTGCGCGAACGGCAGGTCGGCCGAGACGCACAGGACGACGGCGCCGGGGTGGTCGCCGGCCACCTCGTTGAAGCGCCGCACCGACGCCGCGCAGACCCCGGTGTCGATGCTCGGGAAGATGTTGAGGACCTTGTACTTGTCGCCGTAGTCGGCCAGCGAGACGTCGGACAGGTCCTTGGCCACCAGCGTGAAGCCGGGCGCGCTGTCACCGGGCCGCGGGAACGTGCCGCCGACCGTGACCGGGTTGCCCTTGAACGTGATCTCGGACATGAAAACCTCCAGTTAGCTGTGCTCCCCAGCAGGCGATCATATGCCCTTCACATTCCGGAGGTTCGACCTGGCCATGTCCACCATCTTGCCGACCCCGCCGGACAGGACGATCTTCCCGGCGGCCAGCGCGAACCCCTTCATCTGCTCGGCCGAGACCTTCGGCGGGATCGACAGCGCGTCCGGGTCGGTGATCAGGTCCACGAGGTAGGGGCCGTCGGCGTCGAACGCCTTCGTCAGCGCCTCGCGGATCTCCCCCGGCCTGGTCACGGTGACCGACGGGATGCCGACGGCCGCCGCCACCGCCGCGTAGGACACCTGCTCGTGGTCGGTGCCGAAGTCGGGCAGGCCGTCCACGAGCATCTCCAGCTTCACCATGCCGAGCGAGGAGTTGTTGAACACCACCGTTTTCACCGGCAGGTTGTGCAGCTTGACCGTGATCAGCTCGCCGAGCAGCATGGCCAGCCCGCCGTCGCCGGACATGGAGACGACCTGGCGGCCGCGGTCGGCGAACGCGGCGCCGATGGCGTGCGGCAGCGCGTTGGCCATCGAGCCGTGCTTGAAGGAGCCGATCACCCGCCGCCGGCCGTTCGGGGTGAGGTAGCGGGCCGCCCAGACGTTGCACATGCCGGTGTCCACGGTGAAGACCGCGTCGTCTGCGGCCACCTCGTCCAGGATGCTCGCCGCGTACTCGGGGTGGATGGGCGCCCTGTCCTTGATGTCGCGGGTATAGGCCTCGACCACGTGCTCCAGCTTCTTGCAGTGCTCGCGCAGCATCTTGCCGAGGAAGCGCCGGTCGCTCTTCTGCTCCACTTTCGGCAGTACGGCCCGCAGCGTCGTGGCCACGTCGCCGTGCACGGCCAGGTCCAGCGGCGTCCGCCGGCCGAACACCGCCGGGTCGGCGTCGATCTGCACGGTCTTCGTGCCCGGCAGGAAGTCGGTGTAGGGGAAGTCGGTGCCGACGAGCACCACCAGGTCGGCCTCGCTCATCGCCTCGTAGCAGGCGCCGTATCCGAGCAGGCCGCTCATGCCGACGTCGAACGGGTTGTCGTACTGGATCCACTCCTTGCCGCGCAGGGCGTGGCCGACGGGCGCGTTCAGGCGCGCGGCCAGCGACATGACCTCGTCGTGGGCGCCGCGCACGCCCGCGCCGCAGAACAGCGTGACCTTCCCGGCCGCGTTGAGCGCGCCGGCCAGCTGGGCGACCTGGTCGGCCGGCGGGTGCACGACGCCGCGCCGCACCAGCATGTCGTGCCGCCCGACCGGGGCCGCCGCCTTCTGGTGGGCCACGTCGCCGGGCAGGACGACGACGCCGACGCCGCCGAGCCCGATCGCGTGCTGGATCGCGCTGCGCAGCACCTTCGGCATCTGGGCCGGCCAGTTGATCGCCTCGCAGTAGACGCTGCACTCGGTGAACAGCCGCTCCGGGTGGGTCTCCTGGAAGTAGCCGGTGCCGATGTGCGTGCTCGGGATGTGCGAGGCCAGCGCGAGCACGGGCGCGCCGCTGCGCTGGGCGTCGTACAGGCCCTGGATCAGGTGGGTGTTGCCGGGACCGCAGCTGCCGGCGCACACCGCCAGCCGCCCGGTCACCTGGGCCTCGGCGGCGGCGGCGAACGCCCCGGCCTCCTCGTTGCGCACGTGTGCCCACTCGATGGAGCCGGAGCGCCTGATCGCGTCCACGATGGGGTTGAGGCTGTCGCCCACGACCCCGTAGACCCGTTCCACGCCGGCCTGAATCAAGACCTGTACAAACTGCTCAGCAAGGGTCGTCATGCCCCGAACCATGACCGAGTTGGGGACGACCTAAACGTTGCGCCTGTACTGCCCGCCCGCCTCGAACAGCGCGTCGGTGATCTGGCCCAGCGAGCACACCCGGGCCGCCTCCATCAGCGCCGCGAAGGCGTTGCCGTCCGACATCGCCGCCTCACGCAACCTCGCCAGGGCCGCCGGGGCCTCGGCGCGGTTGCGCTCGTGAAAGGCGTGCAGCCGGTCGAGCTGCGAGCGCTTCTCCTCCTCGGTGCCGCGGGCGAGCTCCAGCTTCTTGTGCGGCTCCCCGCCGTCGTCGCCGTTGCGGAAGGTGTTGACGCCGATGATCGGCAGCGAGCCGTCGTGCTTGCGGGTCTCGTAGAGCATCGACTCGTCCTGGATCTTGCCGCGCTGGTAGCCGGTCTCCATCGCGCCCAGCACGCCGCCGCGGTCGGACAGCCGCTCGAACTCCCGCAGCACCGCCTCCTCGACCAGGTCGGTGAGCTCGTCGATGATGAACGCGCCCTGCACCGGGTTCTCGTTGCGGGCCAGGCCCCACTCGCGGTTGATGATCAGCTGGATGGCCATCGCGCGGCGCACCGACTCGGCCGACGGCGTGGTGACCGCCTCGTCGTAGGCGTTGGTGTGCAGGCTGTTGCAGTTGTCGTAGATGGCGATCAGGGCCTGCAGCGTGGTGCGGATGTCGTTGAAGTTCATCTCCTGGGCGTGCAGGGACCGGCCCGAGGTCTGGACGTGGTACTTGAGCTTCTGGGAGCGCTCGCCCGCGCCGTACCTCTCCCTCATCGCCACCGCCCAGATGCGGCGGGCCACGCGCCCGAGCACCGAGTACTCGGGGTCCATCCCGTTGGAGAAGAAGAACGACAGGTTCGGCGCGAAGTCGTCCACGTTCATCCCGCGCGCCAGGTACGCCTCGACGTAGGTGAACCCGTTGGCCAGGGTGAAGGCGAGCTGGCTGATCGGGTTCGCCCCGGCCTCGGCGATGTGGTAGCCGGAGATGGAGACGGAGTAGAAGTTCCGCACCCGGTTCTGGATGAACCACTCCTGGATGTCGGCCATCATCCGCAGCGAGAACTCCGTGGAGAAGATGCAGGTGTTCTGGCCCTGGTCCTCCTTGAGGATGTCCGCCTGTACGGTCCCCCGCACCTTGGCCAGGGTCGCGGCTCTGACCGCGTCCGGGTCCGCGTCGGGATCGCGCTCCAGGGCCCGGTCCATGGCGGCGTTGAGGAAGAAGGCCAGGATGGTCGGGGCGGGGCCGTTGATGGTCATGGAGACGGAGGTGTTCGGGGCGGCCAGGTCGAAGCCGTCGTAGAGCACCTTCATGTCGTCCAGGGTCGCGATGGACACGCCGCTGGTGCCGACCTTGCCGTAGATGTCCGGGCGCAGGTCGGGGTCGTGGCCGTACAGGGTCACCGAGTCGAACGCCGTGGACAGGCGGGTGGCCGGCTGGCCCTCCGACAGCAGCTTGAAGCGCCGGTTGGTGCGGAACGGGTCGCCCTCTCCGGCGAACATCCGGGTCGGGTCCTCGTCGTCGCGCTTGAACGGGAAGACGCCCGCGGTGAACGGGAAGCGGCCGGGCAGGTTCTCGCTCCTGAGGAAGCGCAGCAGCTCGGCGTGGTCCTCGAAGCGCGGCAGGGCCACGCGGGGGATCCGGTTGCCCGACAGGGTCTCGCGCCAGAGCGGCGTGTGCAGTTCCTTGTCGCGGACCTTCACCACGAGCTCGTCGGCCTGGTACGCCTCCTTGGTGGCGGGCCAGTCGTCGAGCAGGGCGCGGGACTCGGCCGACAGGTCGGACTCGGCCCGGCCGAGCAGCTCGTCCAGGCGTGAGGCGTCCTCTCCCAGCATGTCGCGGACGGCGGCGAGCTGCTGGCGGCGGCGGGCCACGTCCATCTGGGCCAGGGTCTCGGCGTGGTAGGCGCGCACGCCCTCGGCGATCTCGGCCAGGTAGCGCACCCGCGCGGGCGGGACGATCGCCGCCGACACCTGCGAGGTGCGGCCCTGGACCCTGGCCAGCAGCCCCGGTCCGGCCTGCAGCCCCTTCTCCGCCAGCAGCTCCTTGACGTGCTGGTAGAGGGCGGTGACGCCGGCGTCGTTGTAGCGGGCGGCGATGGTGCCGAAGACGGGCATGTCCTCCGGCTTGGCGCCGAAGGCCTCACGGTTGCGCACGATCTGGCGGCGTACGTCGCGCAGTGCGTCCTCGGCACCGCGCCGCTCGTACTTGTTGATGGCCACGGCCTCGGCGAAGTCGAGCATGTCGATCTTCTCCAGCTGGGAGGCCGCGCCGAACTCGGGCGTCATCACGTAGATGGGCACGTCGACGTGGGGGACGATGCCGGCGTCGCCCTGGCCGATGCCCGGCGTCTCCACGATCACCAGGTCGTAGCCGGCCGCCCGGCAGGCGGCGACCACGTCGTCCAGGTGCTCGGGGACCTCGGCGACCGCGCCGCGGGTGGCCAGGGAGCGGAAGAAGGTCTGGGCGCCCAGGCTGTTCATCCTGATGCGGTCGCCGAGCAGGGCGCCGCCGCCGCGCCTGCGGGTCGGGTCGATCGCGATGACGGCGATGCGCAGCTTGTCGTCGTTGTCCACGCGCAGGCGGCGGACCAGCTCGTCGGTCAGCGAGGACTTGCCGGAGCCGCCGGTGCCGGTGATGCCGAGCACCGGGGCGTGCCGCTGGGCGCCGCGGATGCCGGCGAGGAGTTCCTCCGCGGCGCGGCCCGACTCGATCAGCGTGATCGCCCTGGCGAGGGCGGCCTGGTCGCCGGAGAGCACGGCCTCGGCCGAGGGGGCGCCGCCGAGCTCGACGTCGCACTCCTCGATCAGCTTGTTGATCATGCCGGGCAGGCCGAGCCGCTGGCCGTCCTCGGGCGAGAAGATGCGGGTGACGCCGCGGGAGTGGAGCAGGTCGATCTCGTCCTGGACGATGACGCCGCCGCCTCCGCCGTACACCTTGACGTGTCCGGCGCCGCGCTCGCGCAGCAGCTCGACGAGATAGGAGAAGTACTCGACGTGGCCGCCCTGGTAGGAGCTGATGGCGACGCCCTGGACGTCCTCCTGGATGGCGGCGGTGACGACCTCGTCCACCGAGCGGTTGTGGCCGAGGTGGATCACTTCCGCGCCCTGGGTCTGCAGGATGCGGCGCATGATGTTGATCGCGGCGTCGTGGCCGTCGAACAACGCCGCCGCGGTCACGAATCGGACAGGGTGGGCCGGAACGTGCACGCCAGATCACTCCTTCGTGAGGGGCCTCACCTACAAACTACTAGGACGTCCTACTAAATGCCCAGCGTCGCAGGTGACCGCCCCTCTCAGAGGCGTTCGTACGGCCTGCGGCCCCGCGTTCTGACATGGGTGCGATGGATCGGCGGCGGCCCTTCGTGGAAGCGGTTGGGCGCGCGTTCGCGCACCGGAGGTTCCACTGGTTCCGGTGGGGGCTCCGGGGTTGGCGCGTTCCATGGGACGAGATCGCGAAGGACCCTGCGGTGCGTGCCACGGCTACGGCCGGCCAGGCGGAAGCTGACCACGACGGTGGTCAGCACGATGAAGGCGAGCAGGGCCTGCGGGGTGCCGAGGAGGTCCAGCGGGGAATCGTTCGTCTGGGTCTCGGTGTAGGTCTTGAGCTCGGGGGCGTAGGCGGTGGGCTGCTCGGTGGGCTTGAGCGTGCCGGCCAGCATCTTCTCCTTGACCACGCGGGGCAGGCCGTAGCCGACGACTTTCTCCTGGTCACGAAATTTCCGCTTTAACCAGACTTTGTCGACATTCGCCTCGATGGTGCGGATCTTGGTGCCGTCGACCTTCTCCACGATGCCCACGTGGTCGACGCCCTTGTAGCTCTTGCCGCCGCTCCAGTCGTAGAAGACCAGGGCGCCGGGCTCGGGCGTACGCGACCAGGCGCCCTGCTTGATGAACCAGGCGGCGTGCGAGGGCGTCCAGGCGAACTGGCCGACGTACTCGCCGACGCCCGCCTTCTCCGCGGCCCACGCGATGAACATGTCGCACCACGGCGCGTTCTTGTACTGGGGATCCTGGAGGCGATCCGCGTACCACTCGCCGAACTTGGTGTGCTGCCCGCCCTTTTCCCGGTATCCGAGCTCCGGGCGGACCTTTTCCAGAAGATCTTCAGCGATCGGGTCCAGGACGACTCCTCCCAGATAACCGGCAGATCACGATGGACTGTAGTAGCGCCTTCGTGATCGCGTGCCGTACATCCGGAAGATAGTCACTGGGGTGGCAAAATGTGGCTTTTGTGACGCGGGTGACTAGCTACTACGCGGCTTAGGAACCAGCCCCGACGCGGAAGACCTTCGCGTCGCCCTCACCCGGCGACACGACGTCCGCCACGATGACGGTGACGTTGTCCGGCGAGCCGCCCTGGTTGGCAAGATCGATCAACCTCTGGACGGCGACGGCCGGGTCGGCCACAGTGGTCAGAATCTCGTGCAGGATCTCGGGCCCCAGGACCCCGGTCAGCCCGTCGGAGCAGAGGAGGTAACGATCTCCAGGATCGGCCTCGCGCAGCGACATGTCCGGCTCCGCCCTGCCCTCGCTGCCCAGCACGCGCAGCACCATCGACCGGCGCGGATGCACCGCCGCCTGGTCCTCGGTAATCCGCCCTTCGTCCACCATGGACTGCACAAGTGTGTGATCCTTGGTGATCTGGTAGAGAGCACCGTCGCGAAGCAGGTACCCACGGGAGTCACCCAGATGAGCCAGCGCGAAGCGGTAGCCGTCCCACAACGTGGCGGTGACCGTGGTGCCCATCCCCCGGCGCGCGGGGTCGATGTCGGCCAGCTCGACCAGCCGGCGCGCCGCCTCGTGCACGGCGCCTTCCAGCGCGGCCTCCAAGTCGGCGCCCGCCTCGGGAAGCGACGCATCCAGCTCGCGCATGACGGCGATCGCGGCCGAGCTCGCCAGCTCTCCCGCCGCGTGCCCGCCCATGCCGTCCGCCACGACGAGCAGGCGGGCGCTCGCGAAGCCCGCGTCCTCGTTCTGCTCTCTGCGGCGGCCCACGTCTGATCCCGCGGCATAGCGGATGTTGTGCTTCATACCCTGCAGTAAATCATTGGTTGAAAGACTTCACAAGCAGATGCGCTGAAGACTCTTGTGAACTACTGTGGGCGTCATGAGCCACGACCCCACCGTCAACGCCGGGGACATCGCCCGGCTCGCCGGTGTCGGGCGTGCCGCGGTCAGCAACTGGCGCCGCCGCCACGACGACTTCCCCCAGCCGGTCGGCGGAACCGCCAACCAGCCGTTGTTCCTGCTGCGCCAGGTCGAGGCCTGGCTGCTGCGCTATGGGAAGTCCTACCAGGTATCACTGGCCGACCGGGTGTGGCAACGCCTGAAAGCCGCCGGAGATTTGCGGCTCGGCGAGCTCGTCGCCGAGGCCGGCGCGCTGCTGACCGGCGGCGAGAGCGTGCCGGACCCGGAACTGGCCGCGATGATCACCGAGCTGGCCGGCGAGGAGGGCGCCGCGGCGGCCTACGACTTCCTCTGCGAGCGCTACCTGGAAGCCCACTCCCGCCAGTTGTCCGTCACCCGCGAGGAAGTGGCCGCGCTGATGGTACGGCTGGCCGTACCGGAGGGCGGGACCGTTCTCGACCCGGCCTGCGGCGTCGGCACCCTCCTCCTGGCCGCCGCCGGCGCCGTCCCCGGGCCGCGCTACCTCGGCCAGGACCTCAGCGCCTCCTCCGCCCGCATCGCCGCCGCCCGGCTGCGGCTCGGCGGCCACGAGGCCGAGATCGTCGCCGGCGACTCCATGCGCCGCGACGGCTTCGCCGGCGCCAAGGTCGACGCCGTCGTCTGCGACCCGCCCTTCAACGAGCGCGCCTGGGGCTACGAGGAGCTCACCGGCGACCCCCGCTGGGAGCACGGCCTGCCGCCGCGCGGCGAGTCAGAACTGGCATGGGTACAACACTGCCTCACCCACGTCCGGCCCGGGGGCACGGTCGCGATCCTCATGCCGCCCGCCGCCGCCAGCCGCAAGCCCGGCCGCCGCATCCGGGCCAACCTCCTGCGCGCCGGCGCCCTGCGCGCGGTGATCGCGCTGCCGGGCTCCGACCTGTGGCTGCTGCGCCGTCCCACGCAGGGCGAGCGCCCGCCGTCCGACGTGCTGATCGTGGACGCCACCGACGACCTGTCCGCCGTCGAGCCCGCCTGGCGCGCGCACCTGGAGGACCGTTCCGAGCAGACGGTACGCATCATCGACCTGCTCGCCGACGAGGTCGACATGACCCCGGCCCGGCATCGCCGCCTGGAGGATCTGGGCAGGGCGTTCACCGAGGCCCGGGACAGGTTCCTGGCGGCCTCCGCCGTACCGCCGGATCTGAAGGTTCTCGACCAGCCGCTGGAGCGGCCCGTCACCACGGTCGGCGACCTCATCAAGGAAGGGCTGGTCGCGGTGCTGCAGGCACCGCCGCGCATGGCCGCCGACGGCGGCGAGCTGCCCGTGCTGACCGCCGACGACGTGGCGCAGGGCTCGCCGCCGTCCGGCCGCACCACGCCGTCCACCGGTCTGGTCCCGGTACTGCCCGGCGACGTCGTGGCCTCCTACTCCAGCGTCCGCGTCATCGGCGAGCCCGACGGCGTGCTCGGCCCGCACCTCACCCTCTACCGCGTCGACCCGCGCCGCCTCGACGCCGACTTCCTCGCCGGTTTCCTGCGCGGCGCGGGCGGCCGCGCCACGACCGGTTCCAGCCGCTTCGACGCCCGCCGCACGCGCCTGCCCCGGGTGTCCATGGAGGAGCAGCGCGAGTACGGCGCCGCCTTCCGCCAACTGGCCGATCTCGAAGACGCGCTGCGCGAGGCCAGCGCGCTGGGCCAGTCCTTGATCCGTCTCGGCCTCGACGGCTTGATCGACGGGCATCTGCACCCGTAGTCCTGACGGTGTAGTTTTTTCCCGAAAGGCTGCGGGGAGGGGCGAATGGTCATCGGCGACCGCTATGAGCTCGACGACCTCCCGCTCGGGCAGGGCGGCATGGGCGCGGTCTACTCCGGGCACGATCGCCACCTCGACCGCAGGGTCGCCGTGAAGCTCCTGCACATGCGCGGATTCAGCGCCGACGACGAGGAACTGGAGCGGCGCTTCATCCGCGAGGCCCGCATCCTCGCCCGCCTGGAACACCCCGGAGCCCCCGTCCTGTACGACTTCGGCACGCACGAACAACGACTGTTCCAGGTCATGCAGTTCATCGAGGGCGTCACCGTGGCCGACGTCGTCAGCGAGCACGGGCCGTTGCCGGTGCCATGGGCCTGCGCCATCGCCGCCCAGGCCGCCGCCGTCCTGTCCGCCGCGCACGCGCTGACGATCTGCCACCGCGACCTCAAACCCACCAACCTCATGCTCTGCCCGGACGGGAGCGTCAAAGTCCTCGACTTCGGGCTCGCCATGCTCCGCGAAACCGACCTCGGCCAGTTCACCCGCATCGGCCAGATCCTCGGCACACCCGCGTACATGGCGCCCGAGCAGATCCAGCGCGGCCTCGCCGACCCGCGCAGCGACCTGTACTCCTTGGGCTGCGTCCTGCACGAGATGCTGACCGGCAGCCAGCTGTTCACCGGCCCCACCGACTACGTGGTCTTCGAACAGCAGGTGAAAGAGTCGCCGCCGGACATCCCCGGCCTGCCTCCCGAACTGGCCGCGATCCTGGCCGCCCTGCTGGAGAAGAAGCCCGAATCCCGCCCCGCCGACGCCGCCACCCTGTACCGCCGCCTCGACCCCCTGGCCCAGGGCCTGCCGATGCTCCCCGGCTTCCTCGCCCCCGACCCCAGTCCTGGCCGCATGTACGCCCGAATCGTAGGCCGAGCCCTAACCCCCTAAACCACCCCGCCCTCCCTCTCGCGGTCCCCGGCGCCCGCCCTCGTGGCCCGCCCGCTACCGACTGCTCCCCTGGCCCTCTCGCCCACGCCGACCCTCAGCCCTGGCACCCCTCCCGCTCCCCTGCTCGCGGCAAACCCCTGGCGACCTCTCCTCCCTCAACCCTTTGCTGCTTGGTGGTGCGCTCCCCCTCTCGGCCGCTCTCCCCTCCGGCCCCGGCCGTCTCCTCCCCTGGTTCCCGGTATCCCTGTGGTGCTAGGTCTCCATGGGCTCTGGGCGGTGGGGAGCGCAGGTGGCCGATGAGTTTTTGTCAGTCCCGAGGTCAATAGTGGTGCCCATCACATTCCCCGAGGAGACTCTCACCATGACCGAGCCCGTAGCCGGACAGGGTGCGCCCTGGCTGCGCGGACCGCTCCGCCCGTTCCAGCACGGCCAGTACCGACTGCTGACAGGCTCTCTCACCGCGTCCATGCTGGGCGAGGGCCTGTGGCTGATGGCCATGGTCTGGCAGGTGATCGCCCTCGACGGCAAGGCGGGCGAGCTCTCCATCGTCTCCACCGGCGCCGCGGTCGGCATGGTGGCCACGGTGCTGCTCGGCGGTGTGATCGCCGACCGGGTCCCGCAGCGCCGCGTACTCCTGACCACCGAGCTCGTCCTCGCCGCCTCCGCCACGGCGATCGCCGCCCTGGCCCTGACCGGCATGATCGAGATCTGGCACCTGGCCGTGGTCGCCTTCGTACGCGGCATAGGCAGCGGCTTCTACTACCCGGCCTACTCCGCGATGCTCCCCTCCATCGTCCCCGCCGACCACCTGCTGGCCGCCAACGGCGTCGAGGGCGTCCTGCGCCCGGTCGTCATGCAGGCGGCCGGCCCGGCGATCGCGAGCTTCCTGGTGGCCGCCCAGTCCCCGGCCACCGCCCTGGCGGTAGGCGCCGGTACGCAGGTCGTGGCCACGATCTTCCTGGTCTTCATGCGCCCGGTCCCGCTGCGCAGAGACCAGAGCGAGGGAGACACCAGCCACCCCATCAGATCCATGGCCAAAGACCTGCGCGACGGCTTCGTCTACATGCTGAAGACCCCGTGGCTCCTGGCCACCCTGCTCTTCGCCTCGCTGATGATCCTGGTGACGATGGGCCCGATGGAGGTGCTCATCCCGTTCGCGGTGAAGGACGGCGCGGGCGGCGGCCCGAAGGAACACGCCATCGTCATGGCCGCCTTCGGCATCAGCGGCGCCCTGGCCTCCTTGGTGATGGCCAGCCGCAAACTCCCCAAGCGCTACCTGACCGCCATGAACCTCATGTGGGGCCTGGCCTGCCTCCCCTTCATCCTTATCGGCGTGGCCTCCAACATCTGGCTGATCGTCCTGGCCGCGTTCATCCTGGGCGCCCTGTTCAGCGCGCCGATGGTCATCTGGGGTACGTTGCTGCAGCGCCGCGTACCCCCGGAACTCCTGGGCCGTGTCTCCAGCCTCGACTTCTTCGTCTCCCTGGTCTTCATGCCCGTCTCCATGGCCATGGCCGGCCCGGTAAGCGTGGCCATCGGCCTGACCCCGACGTTCATCATCGCCGGCATCCTGCCGCTCCCGATCGCCATCATCGCCATCCTGCTGGCCCGCATGCCCGCCGACGAACTAGCCCACCCCCTGGACCACGAACCAACCCCAGAACCCAACCCCCAACCCACCAACCCATAACCCACCCACCGATCCCCCAGCCCTGCCCAAGGCCCGTCTTCGGCGCTCGGGGCTTGTACGGAAAGGGGTGGGGTTGTTATCTGGTTGGGTTTGGGTCGGGGGGTGTGTTGTCCAGGTAGGCGAGTACTGCTGCCACCCGCCGGTCCACGCGGTCGGTCTGGGCCAGGTCGAGTTTGGCGAAGATGTTGCGGATGTGCTTGTGTACCGCGCCTTCCGAGATCACCAGCTTCTCGGCGATGGCCATGTTGCCCAGGCCTTGGGCCATGTGGGAGAGGACTTCGCGTTCGCGGGTGGTGAGCTGGTCGAGGGGGTCGCGGCGGCGGGCGAAGAGCTGGGCGACCACGTCGGGGTCGATCGCGGTGCCGCCGTCGCCGACCCTGGTCAGCGCGTCCAGGAACTCCTCGACCTTGCCGACCCGCTCCTTGAGCAGGTACCCGATGCCGCGGGTGCCGACGGACAGCAGGTCGGTGGCGAACGCCTGCTCCACATACGCGGACAGCACCAGAACACCCAGTTCCGGATGCAGGCGCTTGGCCTCCACTGCCGCCTTGATGCCCTCGTCGGTGTGGGTGGGCGGCATGCGGACGTCCACGACGGCCACGTCCGGGCGGTGTTCCTCGACGGCGGCCAGGAAGCCCTCCGGCTCCCCCGCGGCGGCCGCCACCTCGATGCCTTCGCCGGTCAGCAGCAGGACCAAGCCCTCACGCAGCAGGGCGTCGTCCTCGGCGATCACGACTCGCACGGCAGTTCCACCTCGATCATGGTCGGCCCTCCGTCGGGGCTGGTCAGGGTCATCGTTCCGTCGTGCGCCTCAACTCAGCGGCGGATCCCGGCCAGACCGCTTCCGGCCTCGTCACGGGCGCCGCCTTTCCAGCGTCGTGTACCAGTATGCGCAGCGTGGGGTCCCGCACGCGCTCGGGCCCCGAGTTCGCCGACGGCCAACCGGCAGCGGCACATCCGGCCGCGGTCCGCGTGCGGCCGGGTCGTGACCGGGCCCGCCGGGTTGGGACCGGGCGGGCGGGTCGTGGCCGGGTTCTCTGGGTCGTGATCGGGGTTGGTCGGCGTCGGCTGGGCGTTCTGTGTAGCCTGCGGTCGGGCTGGTCGGGGATCGGACGAAGCTTCTTACCGCCTGCACTACCGCGACGTGGGTAGCTCGCGGGATTCCCGCAGCTCAGGGTGCTTTCTAGGGTTTCTTCTCATGAACGATCCCTACCGCATCAGCCCGAAGAGCGCTCCCGGCAAGCGGAGCCCCGTGGGCAGAACCGCCACCCGTGCCGTCCTCTGGCTCGTCCTGACGGTGAGCGCGGTGGTGAACGTGATCGCCAACAACATCCTCAATGGAACCGCGGCGATCGGCATCGTCGCCGGGCTCGTCGCCGTCGCGTGCATCGCCGGGCTCATCGTCAGCCACGTCTCGGGGCGGAAGGCATGAGCCACGTCGTCACCCTCACCTCGGTCACGAAGAAGTACGGCGAGCTCGTGGCACTCGACAACGTTTCGCTCGGCTTTCCGCAGGGCCGGTTCGTGGCCGTGATGGGCCCGTCGGGCTCGGGCAAGAGCACGCTGATCCAGTGCGCCGCCGCCCTCGACCAGCCCACCTCGGGCTCGGTCACGATCGGTGGCGTCGACGTCGGCTCATTGAACGAGACCAAGCGCACCATCCTGCGCCGCGAGCACATCGGCTTCGTCTTCCAATCCTACAACCTGCTGCCCGCGATCACCGTCGAGGAGAACCTGACGTTGTCGCTGCGGCTGGCGGGCAAGCGGCCCGATCGTGCCTGGATCGGCGAGTTGGTGGAGCGGGTGGGGCTGCAGGATCGGTTGCGTCACCGGCCGGCGGAGCTGTCCGGCGGGCAGCAGCAGCGGGCGGCGATCGTTCGGGCGCTGGCCGGGCGGCCGGACGTGGTCTTCGCCGACGAGCCCACGGGCGCGCTCGACCTGCGCAGCGCCGCCCAGGTGCTGGACCTGTTGCGCGGTCTGGTGGACGACCTCGGGCAGACCGTCGTCATGGTCACCCACGATCCGGCCGCCGCCGCTCGCGCGCACGACGCGCTCGTGATGGCGGACGGGAAGGTGGTCGACGTCCTGGCCGAGCCGTCGGCGGAGGACCTGGCCGCGCGGCTCACCCAGCTTGCCCGGGGCGGGCTCGCCGTACACGCTGTGGGGGGTGCGCTGTGATCAGGACCGCGCTCGCGATGTCGGGGCTCGGCGGGCTGGTCGTGGCCTTTTTCGCGGTGTTCGGCGGCATGGCGCTGATCACCGGGACCGGCGTGATCATCGAGTCTGGGCTGCGTTCGAACATCTCCGGTCAGCGCCTTGTCCACGCCGACGTGCTGGTCTCGGCCCCGCAGAGCCTCGCGCAGGAGGGCGATCTGTCCGTCGCGCTGCCCGAGCGTGCCGTGGTGCCGTCCGAGCTGGCCGGTGAACTGGCCCACCTCGACGGCGTCGCCTCGGCCACGGGCGACGTGAGCTTCCCCGCCACAGCCCTGGGCGACCTCAAGCGCTACGCGCCGTCTCCGGGCTACGGGAAGGGCGACGCCAAAAGCGAGGTGGAGGGTGGCGCCGCATCGGCGGGCCATGCCGTGGCGGGCACTGGGCATGGGTGGGCTTCTGCGGCTCTGGCCGGGGGGAAGCTGGTCAGTGGCCGGGCGCCGCGGATCAATAACGAGGTCGTGGTGCCCAAGACGCTGGCCGTACGGCAGGGCGCGAGCATCGAGGTCGTGGCAGGCGGCAGGCGGGGCGCGTACCGGGTCACCGGTGTGGTCGACGGGCCCGGTCTGTATTTCGCCGACCGTACCGCCGCCGAGCTGGCCGGGCGGACGAGCGGACCCCGCGCGGGCACCGTCGACCTGGTCGCGCTGCGCGCCGCACCGGGCACCGACCCAGCGACCCTGGCCGAGGCCGTACAACGCAAGGTGGGTGAACGCTACGAGGTCCGCACAGGACCGGGCAAGGGCGACGCCGAGTCCCCCGGTACGGCCGCCGCCCGCGGCATGCTCATAGCCCTGCCCAGCTCGATCAGCGGCATCAGCCTGCTCATCGTCGGCTTCGTCGTGGGCGGCGGCATCTCGTTGTCGATCACCCGCCAGCGCCGCGACCTGGCCCTGCTGCGCGCGGCCGGCGCGACCCCGCGCCAGGTGCGCAAGCTGGTCGCCGTCCAGGGCATGACCGCGGCCGTGGCGGCCCTGCTGCCCGGCGCCGCCGCCGGCTACTACCTGGCCGCCCACTTCGGCGACCTGCTGATCCACCTGGGCCTGCTGCCCCGAGAGCTCCCGCTGACCTACAGCCCGATCCCGGCCGCCGCCGCAGCGCTGGTCCTGCTCGGCGTGGTACGGGTGTCAGCCTGGGCGGCATCGATCTCGGCATCCAAGATGCCCGCTGTGGCAGCGGTCCGCGATGCGCAGAGCGAGCCACGCCGGCCAAGCGCCGTACGCTTCAACAGCGGCCTGCTGATCATCCTGGCCGCCATGGGCCTGTCGACGATGCCGTTGTTCCTGCGCGGTGAGGTCGCGATCCTCGGCCCGAGCCTGGGCGGCCTGCTGTCGGTGATCGGCCTGGCGCTGGCGGGTCCGAAGCTGGTGCAGAAGGCCACCGGCCTGCTGGTCCGGGTGCTGCCCGCCCGTGTGTCCCCGCCGCTCTGGCTCGCGGTGTCCAACACCCACGGCTACGCACTCAGGACGGCCGGCGCGGTCGCCGCGCTCGGCATGGTCATCACGCTGGGCACCAGCAACGCGCTGACCCACACCACCGTCATGCGGGCGACGGCCGACGAGACCGCCCGTACGCTCAGGGCCGACGCCGTCATCACCGCGCCCGCCTATGGCGGCATCCCGCGCGACCTGCTCGGCGAGGTACGGGCCGTGCCCGGCGTGACCTCGGCCGTCACCGCCTCGACCACGACCGTCATCGGACGCGGCCTCGCCCTGGGCGACGGCGCCGAGTCGGCGACGGCGCGTTCCGCGATGGTCCTCGGCCCGGAGGCGCGCGGCCTGGTCGACCTGGGCGTCACGAAGGGCAGCCTGGCCGATCTCAAGGGTGCGTCGATCGCGATCGACGAGCGTTCCGGCGCGGTGGGCGAGCATCGCGACCTCGTGCTGGGCGACGGCGCCAAGGTCAGGGCCCGCGTCGTGGCCACCTACAGCCGGGCTCTCGGCCTCGGCCCGATCGTGCTCGGGCGCGACCTGGTCGCCGGGCACACCACCACGGATCTCGACTCGACCGTCTTCGTGCGCACGGCCGACCCATCGGCGCTGAACAAGCTGAACGAGCGCTGGCCCGCGCTCAGCGTCGCCTCCGCCGCCACCTCGCCGCAGGCGGGCGAGACCTCCGCGCAGTTGTGGATCAACATCGCGGTGCTGGCCGTTCTGCTCGGGTACGTGCTGGTCTCGGTCGCCAACCGGCTGGTCGCCACCACCGCGGCCCGGGGTACGGAGCTGACCGCGATCAGGCGGCTCGGCGCGACGCCCGGCCAGATCCGCTCGATGATCCGCTGGGAGGCGCTGCTGATCGCGCTCACGGCGTCGGCGGCCGGCCTGCTGATGAGCGCGGTGCCGCTGATGTTCCTGAGCATCGGCTTCCTCGGCCGCCCTTGGCCGGCCGGCCCGCTCTGGCTGGCGCCCGCGGCGGTGGCGGTGGTGTGCGCGGTGGTCGGTCTGGCGTACGACCTGCCCGCCCGCCGGCTGGTACGACGGAGCGAGCGGGTGGCGTGAAAGCGCTCCCAACGCGTAAAACGACCGGCGCGACCTGGGCAAACAGTCCGGGAGCACTGAGAGAGCGTTCTCTTATGTCGCTCGGATCGTTATCTAACCTCCGTTGACGAGCTGCGGTGAAGGGCGGGATAACTCTGAGAGAGCGCTCTCTCATCGTTCCCAGGAAAGCCTTGGAGGGTTTCCATGACCCCTCGTCTGCGACTGCTCGCCGTACCTCTGATGCTCGCACTCGCCGTCACCGCCTGCGGAGGCGGCGGCGGCGAGACCGCCGGCACGGCCTCCTCCGCGAAGCCCGCCGAGAAGGTCAAACTCACCGTCGGCCTCTTCGGCGACTTCGGCTTCAAGCCGCTCTATGAGGAGTACAAGAAGACGCACCCGAACGTCGAGATCGTCGAACAGGTCACGCAGTTCAACGACCACCACAACAACCTGGTCAAGCGGCTGGCGACCAACGCGGGGGCGGCCGACATCGAGGCGGTCGAGGTGGGCTACATCAGCACGTTCACCGCGCTGACCGGCAAGTTCCACGACCTCAAGCAGTTCGGGCTGGACAAGCGGCAGGCCGACTACCTCGACTGGAAGTGGCAGCAGGGCATCAGCAAGGACGGGCAGCAGGTGCTGGGCCTCGGCACCGACGTCGGCGGGCTGGCCATGTGCTACCGCAAGGACCTGTTCAAGAAGGCGGGGCTGGCCACCGACCGCGCCGAGGTCGCGGGGCTCTGGCCCACCTGGGAGTCCTACATCGAGACCGGCAAGAAGTTCGCGGCCGCGAACGTGGCCGGGGCCAAGTTCGTGGACTCGCCCGGCGAGATCTTCCGCGCGATGGTCAACCAGGCGCCCGTCGGGCTGTACGACACCTCTGACAAGATCATCGTGGACTCCAACCCCGACGTGAAGAAGGCCTGGGACCTGTCCAACCAGATCTCCCAGAACAACCTGTCGGCCAAGCTGGCCGCCTTCTCCCCGCCGTGGAACACCGGCTTCGCCAAGGGCTCGTTCGCCACGATCATCTGCCCGGCCTGGATGACCGGCTACATCCAGGAGCAGGCCAAGAACGCCTCCGGCAAGTGGGACATCGCGGCCGTGCCCGGCGGCTCCGGCAACAGCGGCGGCTCCCACCTGATGCTGCCCAAGCAGGGCAAGCACGCCAAGGAGGCGGCCGAGCTGATCGACTTCCTCACCTCCAAGGAGAACCAGGCGCGGGTCTTCAAGGAGGAGGGCACCTTCCCCTCGATCCCGGCGCTCTACGACGACCCGTCGATCCAGACGTTCACCAAGCCGTTCTTCGGCGACGCCCCGATCGGCAAGATCTACTCCGACGCCGCCAAGGCGCTCAAGCCCCAGCACCTCGGCCCGAAGGAGGCCGACGTACGCACCGCGATCGGCAACGGCCTCGGCCGGGTCGAGCAGGGCAAGCAGTCGCCCGACGAGGCGTGGGCGCAGGTCCTCCAGGACGTCGCGAAGATCAAATGAGCGTCATCTCGCTGAGGGCGCTCTCCAGGAGGCGCAGACGGCACGTCGTTGACATGAAGGTGTCGCCGTATGCGTACGTCGCCCCCTTCTTCCTGCTGTTCTGCGCCTTCGGGCTGTTCCCGCTCCTCTACACCGCATGGGTGTCGCTGCACGAGTGGACGCTGCTGTCCGACGTGCACACGTTCGTCGGGCTCGGGAACTTCGGCACGCTGCTCGGTGACGCCTACTTCTGGAACGCCACGTTCAACACGCTGTCCATCGGGGTCATCTCGACGGTGCCGCAGCTGCTGCTGGCCATCTGGCTGGCGCACCTGCTCAACCGGCCGCTGCGGATGCAGACGTTCTTCCGCATCAGCCTGCTCCTGCCGAACGTGACCAGCGTGGTCGCGGTCGTGGTGATCTTCAGCCAGCTGTTCGGACGGGACTTCGGGCTGATCAACTGGGTGCTCGGCTGGTTCGGGGTGGGCACCATCGACTGGGCCGCGGGCACCGCCACGTCGCACGTCGCCATCTCCGTCATGATCATGTGGCGGTGGACCGGGTACAACGCGCTGATCTTCCTCGCGGCGATGCAGGCCGTACCCAGGGAGCTGTACGAGGCGGCCACCATCGACGGCGCGTCGAACCTCACGCAGCTGCGCAGGATCACGGTGCCGATGATCCGGCCCACGATCGTCTTCGTGGTCATCGTCTCGACCATCGGCGCGATGCAGATCCTGGCCGAGCCGCTGCTGTTCGGGGGCTCCAGCGTGACGGGCGGTCCCGACCGGCAGTTCCAGACGCTCTCGCTGTTCGTGTACGAGCACGGCTTCACGAAATTCGACTTCGGGTACGCCTCGGCGGCCTCCTGGATCATGTTCCTCTTCGTGGTCCTGGCGGCCGGGATCAACTACCTGCTCACGCGCCGGATGAAGGGCGGTCTGTGATGCGGCTCCGGTACCTGACGCTGATCGCCGTCGCCTTCTTCTCCGCCTTCCCGCTCTACTACAGCGTCGTCGTGGCCTCGCGGCACAACTCGGCGCTGGCCGAGGTGCCGCCACCGCTGCTGCCCGGCGGCAACTTCTTCGCCAACGTCTCGCGCGTCTTCGACACCGTGCCGTTCGCGCTGGCGCTGGCCAACTCGGTGCTGGTGGCGGGGGCGATCTCGGTGGCGGTGATGTTCCTGTCGACGCTGGCCGGGTTCGCCTTCGCCAAGCTGCGCTTCCGCGGCAGGAACGCGATGTTGCTGATCACGGTCGGCACCATGATGGTCCCGGCCCAGCTCGGGATCATCCCGCTCTACATGCTCATGGTGAAGGTCGAGTGGACCGGCACGATGTACGCGCTGATCGTGCCCGCCCTGGTCAACGCCTTCGGGGTGTTCTTCATGACGCAGTTCCTGGAGCGCGCGCTGCCCAACGAGCTGCTGGAGGCGGGGCGGGTCGACGGCGCCACCACGTGGGGGCTGTTCTGGCACGTGGTGCTGCCCGTGGCCAGGCCCGCGATGGCGGTGCTCGGGATGCTGACGTTCATGTCGGCCTGGAACGACTACTTCTGGCCGCTGGTCGTGCTGACCCCCGACAACCCCACGGTTCAGGTCGCGCTCTCGACGCTGGCCAGCGGCTACGTCAACGACTACGTGCTCGGCCTGGCGGGGACGGCGATCGGCACACTGCCGCTCGTCCTGGTCTTCGCCGTGTTCGGCAAGCAGATCATCGGTGGAATCATGCAAGGAGCTGTTAAGGGATGATTTTCCCGGAAAACTTCGTCTGGGGTGCCGCCACGGCCTCGTACCAGATCGAGGGGGCGGCCAAGGAGGACGGGCGCGGCCAGTCGATCTGGGACACCTTCTCGAGAACGGCCGGCAAGGTCGTCGGCGGCGACACCGGCGACGTCGCGTGCGACCACTACCATCGCTACGCCGACGACGTGAAGCTGATGCGCGAGCTCAACCTGGCCGCCTACCGCTTCTCCATCGCCTGGCCCCGCGTCCAGCCGACCGGCTCGGGCGCGATCAACCCGGCAGGCCTCGACTTTTACGACAGACTCCTGGATGAGCTACTTAAGGCCGAAATTTCGCCTTACGTGACGCTTTATCACTGGGATCTCCCCCAACCACTCGAAGACCAGGGCGGCTGGGCCACCCGGGACACCGCCTACCGCTTCGCCGAATACGCGGCAGCCGTACACGCGAGGCTGGGTGATCGTGTCGAGCACTGGGCCACGCTCAACGAGCCCTGGGTCTCGGCGTTCCTCGGCTACGGCAACGGCGTGCACGCCCCCGGCCGCACCGACCCCGCCGCCGCCATGCGCGCCGCCCACCACCTGCTGCTCGGCCACGGCCTGGCAGCCAGGCAACTGCGCGCCGCCGGGGCCCGCAGTCTCATGCTGGTGGTCAACGCCGCCCCCGTCCTGACCACGGCCCAGGTGAACGATCCGCAGGCGGAGCCGTCCGAGGCGGACGCGGCGGCAGTACGCAGGATCGACGCGCTGCTCAACCGCCAGTTCCTCGACCCCGCGCTGCGCGGCGCCTACCCCGCGGAGGTGCTCGCCGCCGCCGAGCGCAACGGCGGCACCGCGCACATCCTCGACGGCGACCTGAACCTCATCAACGCCCCGGTGGACCTCATCGGCGTCAACTACTACAACCCCTGCCTCGTGGCCTCCGCCCCCGGCACCCCCGCCGACCCGGCCTGGCCCGGCTCGGACGACGTGGCCTTCACCTCCGTGGACGCCCCCAGGACCGCGATGGGCTGGCCCGTCGTCCCGTCCGGCCTGTCCAGGCTTCTGGTACGGCTGTCGCGCGACTACCCCCAGGCCGGCCTCATGGTCACGGAGAACGGCGCCGCCTACGAGGACGTCGTGGAATCGGGCCGGGTCCACGACGCCGACCGCCTCGCCTACCTCGACAGCCACCTCCGAGCCGCCCACGAAGCCGTGCAGCAGGGCGCCGACCTGCGCGGATACCTGGTGTGGTCGCTGCTGGACAACTTCGAGTGGGCCGAGGGCTACCGCCGCCGCTTCGGCATCGTCCACGTCGACTACGACACCCAGGCGCGTACCCCCAAGGACAGCGCCCTGTGGTACCGCGACGTCATAGCCAGGAACGGACTGTAGATTCCTAGCGTGATGAAACGTCCGACGTTGGAGGCGGTCGCGGCGCGGGCCGGGGTTTCGCGCGCGACCGCCTCGCGGGTCGTCAACGGCCAGACGACCGTGGCGCCGGGAATCCGCGATGCCGTGCTGCGAGCGATCGACGAGCTCGGATACGTGCCCAACAGCGCGGCCCGCAGCCTCGTCACCCAGCGTACCGACTCGATCGCGCTGGTCGTCTCGGAGCCGCCGACGCGGGTCTTCTCCGAGGATCCGCTGTTCTCGACGGTGATCAGGACGGCCAGCGTCGAGCTGGAGTCGGCCGACAAGCAGGTCGTGCTGATGCTTGCCTCCTCGGCCAAGAGCCACGCGCGCGTGGAGCGCTACATCGCGGGCGGGCACGTCGACGGGGTCATGCTCATCTCCATGCACGGCGCCGACCCCCTGCCCGCCGCCGTCTCGCGACTGCGCGTGCCGGTCGTCTCGTACGGCAGGCCGGCCGTACCGGTGGACATCCCGTTCGTCGACAACGACAACGTGGGCGGCGCGGAGTCGGCGGTGCGCTACCTGCTGGAGACGGGCAGGCGGCGCATCGCGACCATCGCCGGCCCCCTCGACATGATCGCCGGTCAGGACCGCCTGACCGGCTACCGCAACGTGCTGCGCGACTCCGACCGCCGCTCGATCGTGGCGGTGGGCGACTTCACCCGCGAGTCGGGCGCGACGGCGATGCGGCAACTCCTGCACGACGATCCGGCGCTGGACGCGGTGTTCGTGGCCAACGACCTGATGGCGGTCGGCGCGCTGCAGTCGCTGCGGCAGGCGGGCCGGCGGGTGCCCGATGACGTGGCGGTGGTGGGGTTCGACGACATCGAGGCGGCCAAGTACACCGAGCCGCCGCTGACCACGGTGAAGCATCCGGTCTTCGACCAGGCTGCGGCGATGGTCCGGCTGCTGCTGGCGCTGTTCGAGAACGGCCCGGCCGATCCGGTCGTCCTGCCGACCGAGCTGATCATCCGCGAGTCGGCCTAGAACCTAGGGCTGGACGCGGAAGACGCGCATCTGCAGGGCGAGCGTGCGGTAGTAGCCGACCAGCGTGGTCAGCTCGAACACCACCGGCGCGGCCAGCAGCGTGTACTCCTCCTCGTCCAGGTCGCCCCGGGTGACCAGGGCGCGGGCGATCCGGTGGACGGCCAGTTCCTCCTCGTCGTCGAGTGACGGCTCCTCACCGGCGCGCAGCGCCGCCAGTTGCCCTTCGGTGAAGCCGAGGTCGCGGGCCAGTCTTTCGTGCGCCTGGCGTTCGAAGGCGCTGTCGCAGTGGTTGGCGACGACCAGCGTGGCCAGCTCGCGGCAGCGGCCGGTGAGGCGGGAGCCGTAGCGGATGGCGGCGCCGAGCTCCTGCAGCGCGTCGCCGACCGGCGGGCTGAGCAGCATGGCGTTGAACGGGCCGATGAGGGCGCCGTTCGCGTCGGTCACGGAGGCTCCGCGCGGTCCAGAGGTGATCTTGTCGTAGACCGCGCGGGCGTCCGGGTCCAGCCGGTCGGGGCGCGAAGGGGTGAGTCTGGTCACGCGTCCCGATGCTAGATCAGCCAGGCGGTGGTGTCCTGGAGGATGCGGTCGCCGGTCAACGGGCCGCTGGCCAGCAGGATCTCGCCGGGTGGGAGGGGTACGGGGTCGGGGCCGAGGTTGGTCACGCAGGTCAGGCCGGAGTCGCGGGTGAACGCCAGGACGCGCGGGCCCATGGGCAGCCAGGTCAGGGTGCCGTCGCCGAGCAGTTCGTGGCGCAGGCGCAGGGCCGTCCGGTAGAGGGAGAGCATCGAGCCCGGGTCGCCGGTCTGGGCCTTCGCGGTCATGGGCGCCCAGTCCGCCGGCTGGGGCAGCCAGGTCGGGTGGCCGCCGAAGCCGAACGGGGCCGACTCGCCCGACCACGGCAGCGGGACGCGGCAGCCGTCGCGGCCCCGGTTGGCGCCGCCGGAGCGGGCGTACATGGGGTCCTGGCGGGCGGCGTCCGGCAGGTCCTCGACCTCCGGAAGGCCCAGTTCCTCGCCCTGGTAGACGTAGACGCAGCCGGGCAGGGCCATGGCCAGCAGCGCCGCCGCCCGTGCGCGGCGCGTCCCCAGTTCCGGGTCCGAGGGGGTGCCGTGCAGGGCGCCGCCGTGGGCGAAGGTGGTGTCGGCTCTGCCGTACCTGGTGACGGGGCGGGTGACGTCGTGGTTGGACAGCACCCACGTCGGCGGCGCGCCGATGGGGGTGTGCGTGGCGAGGGTCAGCTCGATGACGCGGCGCAGCTCCGCCGGCTCCCACGGGCAGGACAGGAAGTCGAAGTTGAAGGCCGTGTGCAGCTCGTCCGGACGCAGGTAGCGGGCGAAGCGCTCCTGGTCGGGCAGCCACACCTCGCCGATGAGGATGCGGTCGCCGTACTCGTCGGCGATCTCCCGCCAGCGCCGGTAGACGTCGTGGACGGGGTCGAGGTCCTCCCAGCGCTCGGCGTCCTTGAACAGCAGAGCGGCCGAGTCGACGCGGAAGCCGTCCACGCCGCGCTCGAACCAGAAGCGCAGCACGTTCTCGAAGTCGGCGTGCACCTCGGGCGAGTCCCAGTTGAAGTCCGGCTGTTCCGGGGCGAACAGGTGCAGGTACCACTGCCCATCGGCCACCTGCGTCCACGCCGGGCCGCCGAAGATCGACTGCCAGTCGTTCGGCTCGTCGCGGAACCAGAACCGCTCGCGCGTCTCCGGCGCGGTCAGCGCCTCCTTGAACCAGGCGCTCTCGGTGGAGCTGTGGTTGGGCACCACGTCGATGATGACCTTGATGCCCAGCTCGTGGGCGTCGGCGATGAACCTCTCCGCCTCCTCCAGCGTGCCGAAGACCGGCTCGATCCCGCGGTAGTCGGCCACGTCGTAGCCGCCGTCGGCCATGGGCGACGGGTACCAGGGGTTGAGCCAGATCGCGTCCACACCGAGGTCCTTCAGGTACGGCAGCCGCCCCCGCAACCCGGCGAGATCGCCCACGCCGTCCCCGTTGCCGTCGGCGAAACTACGCAGGTAGACCTGGTAGATCGCGGCCCCCCGCCACCACGCTTGCGACATGTGGTTACCCCTTGATGCTTCCGGCGGTGAGGCCCGCCATGATGTGCCGCTGGAAAAGGAAGAACACGATGACGGTCGGGATGCTGGCGATCACCAGGCCGCCCATGATCGCGTTCTGGGTCACCTGGCCGGCCGTCTGGGACAGGCCGACGGAGATCGTCATCTTGTCGCTGTCGGACAGGACGAGGAACGGGTAGACGAAGTCCCTGAAGACGTTGACCACGGTGAAGATGGAGACGACGCCGAGGATGGGCCGCGAGACGGGCAGCACCACCGACCAGAGCACGCGCGCCGCGCCTGCCCCGTCGATCTCGGCGGCCTCCAGCAGTTCACGCGGGATCGAGTCGAAGAACCGTTTGAGCAGGAAGATGTTGAACCCGTTGACCGCCGCCGGGAACCAGATGGCCCAGGGCGTGTTGAGCAGGCCCAGGTCGACGACGGTGACGTACAGCGGGATGAGCACCACCATCGGCGGGATCATCAGCGTGGCCAGCATCGCGCCGAGGATGAAGCCGCCGAACATCGGCCGCAGCTTCGACAGCGCGAACGCGGCGGTGACGTCGATGACCATGGTGAAGGCCCAGGCGCCGAGCGCGTAGACGCCGGTGTTGCGCAGGAGCGTGCCGATGTCGAACAGCTCCCACGCCTCCAGGAAGGCGTCCAGGCTCGGGTTGGCCGGGAAGAACGTGGGCGGCATCTGGGCGATCTCCTCGCCCGTCTTCATCGCCCCGGTGATCATCCAGTAGAGCGGGAAGACGAAGGCGAGGGTGAAGGTGACCAGCACGGTCACCAGCACCAGCCAGTAGACGCGCCTGCCCCAGCGGGAGCCGAGCTGCAACGGAGAGATGATCGTCCGGGTCATGGGCGGTCCTGGCGGTTCAGCCGCAACTGCACGGCGGCGAAGGCCAGCAGCACGAGCACGAGCATGAGCATGAGGCCCAGCGCGCCGCCCGCGCCGTAGTTGCCGCCGTAGACGAAGGCGTACTGGTACATGAGGTAGGCGACGGTGAGCGTGGCGTTCTCCGGTCCGCCGAGCGTGAGCATGAACGGCTCGATGAACACCTGCATCGTGGCGACGATCTGCAGCATCAGCATGAGCAGCAGGATCAGCTTCGTCTGCGGGATCGTGACGTGGCGGATACGCCGCCAGACCCCGGCGCCGTCGAGCTCGGCCGCCTCGTACAGCTCGCCGGGGATGTTCTGCAGCGCGGCCAGGTAGATGAGCGTGCCGCTGCCCAGGTTCATCCAGGTCGAGACGATCACCAGCGAGATCAGCGCGGTGCTGGTGGAGTCGAGCCAGGCCAGCGGAGGGATGCCGGCCACGTCCAGGATCTGGTTGAACAGGCCGGGCCCCGGGTCGAAGAACCACCGGAACATCAGCACCGACACGATCGGCGGCAGCATGACCGGCAGGTAGACCACGAAGCGCAGGTACGCCCGCGCGTGCCGCAGTTCGTTGAGCACGATCGCGATCGCGAACGGCACCACGTACCCGCACAGCAGTGCCAGGACGGTGAACTCCAGCGTGTTGAGCCACGCCTCGCCGAAGGCCGGGTCGTCGGCCACCGTGCGGAAGTTGTCCAGCCCGACCCAGGTCGGCGCGTCGATCAGGTTGGTCTGCTGGAAGCTCAGGATGAACGTGCGCACCATCGGGTACCACGCGAACACCGCGAAGCACGCCAGCGCCGCGCACAGGAACCCGTAGGCGGTCAGGTTGCGCCGGATGGAACGGCCGAGCCGCGACGGCACGCGTGCCCGCCGCCGCGTCCCGGCATCCGCGATCAGCATCAGCTCTTGGCCAGGACGGCGTTGGCCTTGCTCTCCGCGTCGGTGAGCAGCTTGTCCACGTCGGCGTCCTTACGGCTGAGCACCGCGGACATGGCCACGTCCAGGATGGCGTAGAGCTCCTGCGCCTTCGGCGGCTCCAGCTTCGGCGGCACCGCCGCAGAACCCTCGACGAAGGGCGAGAAGTTCTCCACCGGCAGCGTGGCGTGCTGCTTCTGCAGGTCGGCGATCTTCTTGCCGGACGGCGAGTCGCCGAACAGCGAGTTGTTGGGCAGTCCGACCGGGTTGCCGATCGTCTTCGCCCGCTCGTAGTTGAAGGCGCCCTGACCCGGCGTGGTCCAGTAGAAGTCGATCCATTGCAGTCCGGCCTTCGCCTCCTCCGGCGTGGCCTTCGGGTTGATCATGAAGCCTTCGCCGCCGCTCAGCGAGGCCTTGGCCTCGGGGAACGGGGCGATGCCGTAGTCGGCGATCTGCCCGCCGAACTTGTTGACCAGGTCGGGCACGACGTCGGGGGCGCCGAGCATCATGCCGGTCTTGCCGCTGCCCATGGCCTGCATCAGCGACTCCCAGCCGACCAGCAGCTTGGTGCCCATGCTGTTGTCGCTCCAGCGCAGGTCCTTGAGGAACTGCAGAACGGCCTTGCCCTCGGGGCTGTTGAAGGCCGCCTGCCTGCCGTCGGGCGTCACCATTTCGCCGCCGCGGCCGTAGATGGCCTGGTTGAAGTGCCAGCCGCCGGTGTTGCCGCCGCTGTACTCGCCGTAGCCGACGTAACCGGCGCCGATCCCGGCGATCTTCTTGGCCGCCTCGCGGACCTCGGCCCAGGTCTTGGGCGGGGTGTTCGGGTCGAGTCCCGCCTGGGTGAACAGCTTGCGGTTGTAGACGAGGCCGACGCTGTAGGTGCTGGTCGGGATGCCGTAGACCTTCCCGCCCGCGCTGTAGGGGGTCATGGTGGCGGGCGAGAAGTCGGCGAAGTTCTTCACCTCACCGGTGAGGCCGGAGATGTCGAGCGCCTGGCCCTTGGCGATCACGTCCTGGGTGTTGGTCACCGGTACCCGGAAGACGGTCTCCACCTGGCCGCCGGCCAGTTTGGGGCCGAACGTCTTGGGGTCGAAGCACGGCTGCTGGTCCGTGCTCACGACCGTGACGTCCGGATGCGCTTTCTGGAAGGCGGCGACGTCGTCGTCCCAGACCTTGCGGTTGCGCGGGTCGCTCTTGGCCGGCTGGCACGCCACCTTGATCGTCACCTTGCCGCCCTCGGTCTTCGAGGCGGGTGTGGACGTGCCACATGCCGTTGGTGCCGCAAGCCCCGCGATGAGGAGCAGTGCCAGGGCTCTGCGATTGCTCTGCATGGATCTGACCCTTCTGGTGCGATCCCTGTGGTGTGGCCCACACGATAGGTTCGCGGACAGAAGGCTGCAATAACTCGACAGATATACGCAAGATAACGATTAGGCGCGGGCGGTCGACGACCTCACCACGAGCTCGGGCTCGAACAGCAATTCGTCGGCCGGCACGGCGGCCTTGCCGATCTGCGCGACCAGCAGGTCGACGGCCGCCCTGCCCATCGCGTCGATCGGCTGGCGGACCGTGGTGAGGGGCGGATCGGTGCAGTTCATGAGCGCGGAGTCGTCGTAGCCGATGACCGAGACGTGCTCGGGCACCGACAGCCCGGCCCGCCTGGCCGCGCGGACCGCGCCAAGCGCCAGCAGGTCGCTGGCGCACACGATGCCGGTCACCTCCCGCCTGACCAGCCTGGCGGCGGCGGCGTGCCCGCCCTCCAGCGAGAACATCGTCTGCTCGACCAGTTCGGGATCGCCGCCGCTCGACAGGAACACGGCCAGCTTGCGCCGCGAGGGCATGTGGTCGGCGGGGCCGAGGACCATGCCGATGCGCTCGTGGCCCAGCGCGCGCAGGTGGGCCAGCGACATCTCGGCGGCCACCGTGTCGTCGCAGGAGACCTGCGGGAACCCCAGGTGCTCGACGGCGGCGTTGACCAGCACGGTGGGCAGCTTGCGCTCCAGGATCAGCTCGTAGTGCCCGTGCGCGGCGTCGGCCTGCGCGTACAGGCCGCCGGCGAAGACCACGCCGCTGACCTGCTGTTGCAGCAGCAGATCGACGTACTCGGCCTCGGTCACCCCGCCGACCGTCCTGGTGCACAGCACCGGCGTGAACCCCTGCTGCGCCAGCGCCCCGCCGACGACCTCGGCGAAGGCGGGGAAGATCGGGTTCTGCAGCTCGGGCAGGACCAGGCCGACGAGCCTGGCCCGGTCGCCGCGCAGCTGGCTCGGCCGCTCGTAGCCGAGGACGTCGAGGGCGGTCAGCACCGCCTCCCGCGTGGCATCCGACACCCCGGGCTTGCCGTTGAGCACGCGACTGACCGTCGCCTCGCTCACTCCGACCTTCTTGGCCACCTCTGCCAGTCGTCGCGTCATGCGCAAATCATACGACTATTCACGCAAGAATTTACACTGACTTGCGCTCACTTACGTAGATGTCGTCCTAGCGGCGGTGGCGCAGCACCAGGAGGTCGGCCGCGGCCACCACGGCCACGAACCCGGCGATCGCCGCCTCCCAGAGCCAGACCTCCTCGCCGGTGCTCATCGCGCGCAGCAGGCAGAAGATCGCCAGTGCAGCGCCCACGACCAGCGCGACCACCGACAGGATCCGGCGGGCGCGCACCGGGCTGCGCGCGCTCAGCGGCTCCGTGCCCTCGCGGTTGCGCAACCACATGATCGGCCTCCTCTCAGGCCAGGCACCTCAGTGCCCCGGCGATCCGCGGGTCGGTCCGCTCGTCGGGACGGCCCACGGTCGCGTTGACGAACTCGGGATAGGACAGGGTGGCCTCGTGGCCGTCGGCGTTCACCCAGATGTGGTCGGCCGGCTGCTCGACCTGGATCTTCGCGTCCTGCTCCTCCAGGGCGAAGCGGCCCACCGCGACCCGCCAGAGCGTCCTGCCCTCGACCTCCGCCTCCGTGACGGGCGCGCCGACGTCGTCGGCGTGGGTCGCGTACTCGGAGTCGTAGTGGAAGGTCTGGTCGCCGACGGGGTAGGGGCCGGCGAGGGTGTCGAGCGTCGCGTCCCGGCCGAGGGCGCGCATGCGGGCGCGGGTCTCGCCGTTCTTCTCCCGCCATTCGGCCAGGACCTCGGTCAAGGGTACGGCGCGGCGCTGCCGTACACACCACTCGTTGAAGTCGTTGAAGCCGGTGACGCCCTCGCCCGCCAGGCGGGTCATGAGCTGCTGCACGGTGCCGTCGAGGGCGGCGTGGTTGTACAGCTCCTCCCCGGCGAGGTGGCCGAGCACGTCGCGCACCGACCATCCGGCGCAGCGCGAGGGCCGGTCCCACCCGGCGGCGTCGAGGCCGGAGAAGAACGCGTCCAGGCGCGCCGCCTCGGCGTCGAAGATGTCGAACGGGTCGAAGTCTTTCAGCAGCTCCATACCCTTTAGCTACCTCGCTGAGGCCGTCGTGAACATGCGAGAGCCCGGCCCCTCGCGGGACCGGGCTCTCAGATGGTGCTCAGTGCTTAGTGGTGCCAGCGGACGACACGCACGTAGTCACGACGGCTCTCGGAGCCGTTGAGCTCGTCACTGCCGTTGAAGACGGCCTTGAACGTGCCGGACTTCCAGGCACGCGACTTGGCGTAGAACTTGCCGCCCCACCCGGTCTTGCCGGAGGCGACCCACTTCCAGGTGCTGTAGCCGTTGGCGCGGTAGTAGATGTTCACCTTCTCGCCGCGAGCACCCTCCCAGCCGTCGTCGTTGACCTGGAGGCGACCGGTGTAGTGGATGTACTTGCCCTTGCGGACCTTGTACGGGTCGGCGTTGAACCGGGTGATCCGGGTGTCGGCCTTGCCCGCGTCCTCGATGTCGACGGAGAAGTACGCCTTGTCCTCGGCGACCTTCTTGCCGTTCTTCCACGCCTCCGCGATGGCGCTCCACTTGCCCTCAGGGTCGTTGCTGTCGAACGACACCGCGAAGCGCCAGCTGTGCTGGGTGACGGTCTTCTCGCTGAGAGTGCGGAAGCTGTCGCCCTCGGGCTGGACCTTCACGACGACCTTGTCAACGTCCGAAGAAGCGTTGACCCTGATGAACGCGTCCTCCTCGCCGCCCTTGGGGACGACGACCGGGTTCGGCGAAATGCTCTGGATGTCTACGGATGACGTCTTCTGCTGAGCGGAAGCGGCGCCACCGGTCAGCAGCATCGCGCCGCCGACCATGGCGGAGATGGCGCCTACTGCGATCTTCTTCATGAGGGTGCTAATCCTCTCCCCGTTCTCTGGAGCCGGCTCGGGATAGCCAGCTCCTCTACTACTTTGAGGCACCGGGAGTGGAAAAGGTTGTCTAAAGTTACGAGAAATATTTGATCACGGTCCCGACCAGGGGTAAAGCGCAGAAATCCGTTATGTGCGGCTACAGTCAGGCTCCATGACCGATGTCTACACCCTGGGCGCCGTCATGGGTGTCGTCTCCAGCGGCCGGGTCCGCCACGACAACGAGGCCAGGCTCGACCTGTGCGGGCCGGAGTTCTCCCTGGCCATAGGCCTGTCGCGGCTCGGGCACCGGGTGGCCTTCCTCGGCAAGGTGGGCGCCGACGAGCTCGGCGCGCGAGCCCTTTCCGTGCTGCGCGGAGAGAGCGTGGACATCGCCGACACCCGGGTGGACGACAGCGCCACAACGGGGCTGCTGCTGAAGGAGTCGCGGGTCGGATACCCCGGCCTGACCTCCTACTACCACGGCGGTTCCGCCGGAACCCGCCTGTCGCCGGGCAACGTCCCGATCGACAGGATCGGGGCCGCGCGGCTGCTCCACATCACCGGGACCACCGCGGCGCTCGGCCGCGACTGCCTGGAGGCAGTACGCATCGCGGTCACCGCCGCGCGCAACGCCGACGCCCTGATCTCCTTCGCCGTCACCTACCGGCCCTCGCTGTGGCCGTCGGTACGCGAGGCGGAGGAAGTCCTGAGCGAGCTGGCCCGCGCGTCCCACCTGCTCTTCGTCGACCAGGACGAACTCGACCTGGTCAAGCCCGCGCTCACGCCCGAGCGCGAGGTGGTGGTCAGCCGGGGCACGAAGGGCTTCAGCGTGCGCGCCGACCGGATGCGCTACGACGTGCCGCGCACGCAGGTGCCGGTCGTGGACGTGGCCGGGTCGGAGGAGGCGTTCGCGGCCGGCTACATCTCCGCCGCCCTGGACGGGCTCACCCCGCCCGAGCGCCTGGCGCGCGGCAGCATGCTCAGCGCGGCGGCCACGACCGGCGCCAGCGAGTGGCAGACGCTACCGGCCCGCGCCGACCTGCCGCGGTTCGGCGCGGGTACGGCCCAGGCTGGCGCGGGCTGAACGGTCACCCTTACTTGCCGCCATAGCGCTGCCTGAAGCGCTCGACCCTGCCCGCGGTGTCCAGGACTCGGCCGCGGCCGGTGTAGTAGGGGTGGCTGGCGGAGGAGACGTCCACGTCCACCACCGGGTAGACGCGGCCGTCCGTCCACTCGATCGTCTGGGCGCTCGACCTGGTCGATCGGGTGAGGAAGGCGTAGTCCGCACTCTTGTCGCGAAGGCTCTTGTCGCGAAGGCTCTTGTCGCGGAAGACGACCGGCCGGTACTCGGGGTGCAGGTTCTTCTTCATGGCCGCCTCAACCAGGTGGCAATGGTTTTCATTCCCTGGCTTCGGGGTCGAATCCGAGCACGGTCCTGCCGCCGTCCACCGGGACCGTCGCGCCGCTGACGAACGACGACTCCTTCGACAGCAGGAACGCCACGACGGCGGCGATCTCATCCGCCCTGGCCACCCTGCCCACCGGGTGGAGGCGGGCCATCTCGCGCTCGATCTCCGGCGTGGCCATCTGGTCGTAGCGGCCGGTGGCCACCGAGCCCGGGGCCACGGCGTTGACCCGGATGCCGTGCCTGCCGTACTCGACGGCCAGGGATCTGGTCAGGCCCTCGATGGCGGCTTTGGCCGTGGCGTAAGGGAGGGCGCCGGGCACCGCCCTGGTGGCCTGGTGGGAGGTGAGGTTGACGATGGCGCCCGCCGTACCGGATCGGAGGAAGGTCTGGACGGCGACGGCGCAGCCGACGACGGCGAGGTCGAGGTTGGCGGCGATCAGGCGGCGCACGTGCTCGACGGGGGCGTCGTGGAGGGAGGCGTCGCCGAAGACTGCCGCGTTGTTGACCCAGCCGGTCAGCGGGGCCGCCAGGCGGGCCGCCTCGCGCGCCACCTGCTCGTCGGCGGCGTCGCCGAGCACCGGGATCACACGGTCGTCGTGCCCTTCGGGGGGTTCCCTGTCGATGACGACGACGGTGCCGGGCAGGCGTTCGGCGATGGCGCGCCCGATGCCCTTGCTGCCTCCTGTGACGACATAGCCCATAGGTGATGCATATCACCACATAGCGTGATTGTTCGGGGGAAGGGTCTTGGGTGTGATCGTGGAGGATCGGCGTGGGTCTCCTCCGCAGGGGATGCGGATGGTCGCCGCTCTGGCGATCACGCAGACCGCTGGCTTCGGCGTGCTTTATTACGCTTTTTCGGTTTTTATCATGCCGATGTCGCGGGAGCTTCGTGCGGGCGTGCCGCAGCTCACCGGGGCGCTTACGCTGTCCATCCTGCTGTCCGGGCTGGTGGCGCCGCTGATCGGCGGCTGGCTCGACCGGCGCGGCGGACGCGGGCTGATGACGCTCGGCTCCGCCCTGGGCGCGGGCGCGCTGCTCGCCTGGTCACAGGTGCAGCACCTCGTTCAGCTCTATCTCGTCTGCGCGGTGCTCGGGGTCGCGTCGGCGATGGTGCTGTACGAGGCGGCGTTCGCGGTGATCGTCGCCTGGTTCGACGCGGCGCGGCGGCCGCGGGCGCTGCTGGCCGTCACGATCGTCGCGGGGTTCGCGTCCAGCATCTTCCTGCCGGTCACGGGCCTGCTCGTCGAGCGGTACGGCTGGCGTACCGCCCTGGTCGTCCTGGCGGTGGGGTACGGGCTGCTGGCCGTACCCCTGCATTGGCTGACCGTGAGGAGGCGCGCGGCCGGACGCCCGCCGTCCTCGCGCGCGGCGGTCGGCGCGGCCCTGCGCGAACGGCCGTTCTGGCTGCTGGCGCTCGCCTTCCTGGCGCAGACCGGCGCGGTGTCGGTCATGGGCATCCTGCTGGTCACGTACCTGATCACGCTCGGCCACTCCCCCGTCTTCGCCGCCGCGGTCGCGGGCCTGCTCGGGGTGCTCTCGGTGACCGGCCGCGTGGTCACGACCGGCCTGCAGAGCCGTTTCCGGGTCGCGCCCGTGGCCGCCGCCGTCTTCGCGCTGCAGGGCGGCGCGGCGCTGCTGCTGCCGATCGCCGGCCGCAGCGTGGCCGGGGCGATCGGCGCGGTGGTCCTGTTCGGGCTGGGCTTCGGCGTCGCCACCATCGCCCGCCCCGCTCTCCTGGCCGAGAGGTACGGCACCGCCGCCTACGCCTCCATCAGCGGCGCCCTGGCCCTGCCGATCACCGTCGCCAAGGCCGTGGCACCCCCGATCGCGGCGCTGATGGGCTTCCCCGTGGCCATGATCGCGGTCGCCGCCTGTTGTCTCACCGGGACTGTCGGCCTGATCGCCTACGATCGCCTTGTCTCACGGGGCCTGTCGGCCTGATCGCCGTGGGCGAACGCCCTGACCCGTCTCCCCTCGCCACGTAAGGTAGCCGCATGGATACGCCCCTGGAGGTCCTGCACCGCGTCTTCGGCTACGACTCCTTCCGGCCAGGCCAGCAGGAGATCATCGAGCACGTGGTCGCGGGCGGCGACGCGCTCGTCCTGATGCCGACCGGCGGCGGCAAGTCGCTGTGCTACCAGATCCCCGCCCTGGTCCGCCCGGGCGTGGGTGTGGTGATCTCCCCGCTGATCGCGCTGATGCAGGACCAGGTCGACGCGCTGACCGCGCTGGGCGTCCGCGCGGGCTTCCTCAACTCCACCCAGGACTTCGACGAGCGCCAGCGGGTGGAGAGCGCCTTCGTGGCGGGCGAGCTCGACCTCCTCTACCTGGCCCCCGAGCGCCTGCGCGTCGACTCGACGCTGCGCCTGCTGGAGAAGGGCGAGGTCGCCCTGTTCGCGATCGACGAGGCCCACTGCGTCTCCCAGTGGGGCCACGACTTCCGCCCCGACTACCTCATGCTCTCCGGCCTCCACGAGCGCTGGCCCGACATCCCCCGCATCGCCCTGACCGCGACCGCCACCCCGGAGACCCACGCCGAGATCTCGGCCCGCCTCGGCCTGGAGCAGGCCCGGCATTTCGTGGCCAGCTTCGACCGGCCCAACATCCAGTACCGCATCACCGCCAAGAGCGAGCCCAAGCGGCAGCTCCTCGACTTCATCCGCACCGAGCACCCCGACGACGCCGGCATCGTCTACTGCCTGTCGCGCTCCTCGGCGGAGAAGATCGCCGAGCACCTCTCCGACCACGGCATCGCCGCCATCCCCTACCACGCGGGCCTCGACACCCGCACCCGCGCCCTGCACCAGTCGCGTTTCCTGCGCGAGGAGGGCCTGACCGTGGTGGCCACGATCGCGTTCGGCATGGGCATCGACAAACCCGACGTCCGCTTCGTCGCCCACCTGGACCTCCCGAAATCCCTGGAGGGCTACTACCAGGAGACCGGCCGGGCCGGCCGCGACGGCCAGCCCGCGACCGCGTGGATGGCCTACGGCCTGCAGGACGTCGTCCAGCACCGCCGCCTGGCACTGGAGGGCGACGAGGCCCACCGCCGCCGCCAGGCGCTCCACCTGGACGCCATGCTCGCCCTCTGCGAGACCGTGACCTGCCGCCGCGTCATGCTCCTCGACTACTTCGGCGAAAAGGGCACCGCCCCCTGCGGCAACTGCGACACCTGCCAGACCCCGCCGGAGACCTGGGACGCCACCGTGCCCGCCCAGAAGGTCCTGTCCACGGTGCTGCGGCTGGCCAGGGAGCGCGGGCAGAAGTTCGGCGTGGGGCAGGCGGTGGACATCCTGCTGGGCAAGAAGACGGCGAAGGTCGAGCAGTTCGGCCACGACACGCTCACCGTCTTCGGCATCGGCACCGAACTGACCGGACCGGAGTGGCACGGAGTCGTCCGCCAGCTCCTCGCCCAGGGCATCCTGGCCGTCGAACCCGCCTACGGAGCCCTGGTGCTGACCGACGAGAGCGCGGGGGTGCTGCGCGGCCAGCAGAAGGTCAACCTGCGCCGCGACCTCAAGCCGCGCACGCCGTCCCGCTCGGGTGGTGGCTCCTCGAAGTCCCGCGAGGTGGTGGACCTGACGCCGGAGGCGGCTCCCCGGTTCGAACGGCTGCGGGCGTGGCGTGCCGCCACGGCGAAGGAGACGGGGGTTCCGGCCTACGTCATCTTCCACGACGCGACACTCCGCGAGATCGCCACCCGCAACCCGACGACGCTGCCGGAGCTGGGGACGGTCAGTGGGGTGGGCGAGAACAAACTCGCCAAGTTCGGCCCCCAGGTCCTCGAAACCCTCCACTCCTAAGGGCATGGTCCTCGCGCGGGGGGCGCTACGCGCCAAGGGGCTCAGGCTGTGACAGCGGGGGCGAGCCCCCGCACCCCCGGCCCACGGGCATGGTCCTCGCGCGGGGGGCGCTACGCGCCAAGGGCTCGGGCAGTGACAGGGGGGGGGGGGCCGCCCCCCCCCCCCCCCCCCCCCGGGGCCCCCCCCCCCCCCCCCGCCGCCGGGTGGGGCGGGGGGGGGGGGGGGCGGCCCCCCCCCCCGG
>NZ_JBHYJD010000011.1:173135-322381 GCF_042740555.1 Nonomuraea sp. NPDC059007
CCCTTGGGCGGGGTCCGGGGGGGGGGGCGCTGCGCGGGGGGGGGCTGGGGCTGTGACCGGGGGGGCACCCCCCCGCACCCCCGGCGAGAGGCCTCCGGCCCCTCGCGCTCCCCGGGTCGTGAGCCGGTTGGCCGGGAGTCCATACCCACCCGGCTGAGTGCCGCTTGGCGGGAGCCTGGGTTGGGACCGAGACGGCGCGGAGATCGGGAGGGGGGCGAGGGCCGGGGGCGGTGGGATGAGGTCACGGACCCGCCCACGCTGCCGCCAGGGCCCCGCGGCGGACTACGGCCGGGAGCGGTGCGGAGTCCGGGTGGCGTGGGCGCAGGGTGGCGTGGGCGCGGGGTGGCGTGGGCCCAGGGTGGCGTGGGCCCAGGGTGGCGTGGGCCCAGGGTGGCGTGGCCGGGACAGCTTGGAGGGACGGTGGCGGTGGGGTCACCGGCCCGCCTGGGGCTCGAGGCGGAGGCGGGCTGCGGAATCCGCGGTGCGTGGACCCACGGGCAGCACGGAACACCGGGCGGCAGGGCCCGGAGCAGCCGGGCCCGGGGCGGCGCGGAATCCGGGGACAGCGTGCTCGGGCCGACGGAGCCTGCGGCGGCGCGGAGCCCGGGGCGGTGGCGGTCAGGGCAGCGGTATGTCCGCGGCGCGGGGTGGTGCAGCTGGGTGGGCTGTGTGGACCGAGGGGGTTGGTTAGGGGTGGGGTGGGTTTTGGGTTGTCAGGGTGTGGATCCGGGTGGCTGCTTGGTCGGCTATCTCGTGACCGGGTGGGCGGGTTACCAGGTCGCTCAGGGCGAACATGTCCAGGACCCAGCCCAGGTATTCCCAGCCGTCCGGGTGGTGGCTGCCGAAGGTTTCGCGGAAGGTGTTCACGAAGTCCTCGGGGTAGTCGGCGCCGAAGCGGGTCATGTTGGCGGCGTCGCCGTACGGGCAGCCTGAGTAGGCGAACTCCCAGTCCAGGATGGCGGTGACGTGCCAGGCGCCGCGGGTTCTGGCTACCAGGATGTTCTTCGGGTTGATGTCGGCGTGGACCAGGAAGGGCTGGGTGTCGATCTCGCTCAGGGCCGGGGCATGGGCTGTGCAGAGGGCGAGCCAGGCTTCTCTTGTCCCGGGGTCCAGGCGGTCGCCTGCCGCGGCCATGCAGGTGGCGGCCATCTCTGGGAGTTGTGATGACCACGAGGGTTCTGGGGGGATGGACAGGGCGGCGTCAGCGAAGAAGCCCGGACGGTCGAAGGTGACGGTGGCGATCTGGGCGACCACCCGGCCTACCTCCTGGCCCAGTTCCTTCATGCCGGGTTCGGTGAAGGCCTCGGTCAGGGGGATGCCGGGGACGTATTCCAGGATCATGGCTTCTGGCAGCAGGTGGAGGACCTCGGGGACGGGGACGTGGTCGCGGGCCACCGCCATCACCGCCGCTTCGATCGCCGGGTCGGGGCCGCCCAGCCGTACCACGACCTGGCCGTCGGGGAGCTCCAGGAGGCATGTCTCGTGGGAGAAGCCGCCTGCCAGCGTTGACACCGATGTCACCGGGCTGCCTAGGGTCTCGGAGATCAGGCTGAGGTCTTCTGGGCGCATCGGGCCAGTATTCAGGGTTCGGCACCTGGGGCGGGACTGAGCCTCCATGGCCTCACGGGGTCAGTTTGACGGTCGGGCGGGTTCGGTTGCCTCGGGTTTCGAGGGTCAGGGAGGTTCTGTCCGTGACCGCCGAGATGTCGCCGTTTCTGGCGAGGACGCGGACGTTGACCGGTGTACCGCGGCCGGGCTCCCCGCGGAAGAGCTGCGATCTGCCACGGGCTATGTCGCGACAGCTTCGCCCGCGGCTCGGCGGCCCGCGACGTGTCCTGGCGCCACACGTGACCGCACCCGGTGCACAGGTATCGGCGGAGGCTGACCTCCAACACCGTGGGCCGCCACCCGAACGGCTCGTGCGCCAACCGCCGGACCACCGTGTCCCTGGCCGCGCCCTGGCATCCGCAGCGACGACACCAACTGTCGGGCTCGACAACCCGGCACCGGAAAATCGCCCGATCAGGCTCCAACCGCTGCCCGAGCACTTCGAGCCCGAGATCATCAAGACGAGCGAACGTGGTCAGGTCAGGGCGGGCGAAGGTAGCGTCAGACACGTCGAGGTCTTCCAGATGGACGGCATATTCACCTCCATCCTCGGGAGACCTCGACCCGTACCCGGCCATCGACGCGCCGACCGGACTACACCCTCAACTGCGACTGCGAAGAGCCCAAAAATAGCCTCGGTGCGAGGGTCGGCCCGCGTGCTACGTTCCGGCCATGACTAGACCCGGTGAGATCCTCGGCAGCGTGTTCGCCGCCAGCGAGCGCGAGCAGCTCGAGACGTTCCTGGATTACCTGCGCGACGCCGTCGTGCGCAAGGCCCGCGGGGTGTCGGAGGAGGACGCCCGGCGCAGCCCCGTGCCGACCGGCACCAACCTCGGCGGCCTGATCAAACACCTGCGTTGGGTGGAACTGGGCGGGTTCGCCGAGCAGATCGGGCAGATCCCCGCCGCGGAGCTGCCCACGCCGCCGTGGACCGACGCAGACCCGGAGGCCGACCTGCGGCTGGAGCCGAACGAGAAGCTCGACGACGTCATCGGCGCCTACCAGGCGGAGTGCGACCGCTCCCGCGAGATCGCCGCCCAGCACAGCCTCGACTACGCCGTCACCACGCCGCGGGGCAGGGAGCTGACGTGGGTGTACCTGCACGTGATCGTGGAGACCGCCCGGCACGCGGGCCACGCGGACCTCCTGCGCGAGATGATCGACGGCAGCGTCGGCGACTGACGGCTCGCGACGCGTCGTCGGTCCGTGTTCCGGGTCGTCGGAGGCGGCGTTACACGGTATCGGCGGAGGCTGACCTCCAACACCGTGGGCCGCCACCCGAACGGCTCGTGCGCCAACCGCCGGACCACCGTGTCCCTGGCCGCGCCCTGGCATCCGCAGCGACGACACCATCTGTCGGGCTCGACAACCCGGCACCGGAGAATCGCCCGATCGGGTTCCAACCGCTGCCCGAGCACTTCGAGCCCGAGATCATAGTCACCTCCATCCTCGGGAGACCTCGACCCCTACCCGGCCACCGACGCGTCGACCGGACTACACCCTCAACTGCGAAGAGCCTCACTTCCGGCTGTGACGAAGAGCAGTACGGGCTCGCCTCCGCGCCGGGTTCAACGGGGCGGCGGAATCAGCGGTAGGTGTCGGCTAGGAAGGTCTTCCAGGCCCGTTCGGTTTCCTTGACGTCGTCGGTGCCGAACAGGTGGACGGCCATGTCCACGCCGCCGCCCATGCCCTCGCCCAGGCCGTGGAAGCGGTAGAAGGCGTCAGCGGTCCGTACGCCGAACATGAAGCCCTTGTCGCCCGAGATGACCACGTAGTCCACGACGCCTTCGGCTCCGTCTGGCGTCAGCCGTACCCGATCGCCTTCCGCGGGGGCGGCGGGGAGGTCGAGTGCGGCGCTGAACCTGGGCCAGAGGTCCGTCTGGCCCTTGGGGCCCTCGGCCAGCGCGTAGACGGCGGTGCGGCCGGGGAAGTGGAGGAGGTACTGGGCGAGGGTGTAGAAGTACTGGTCCCAGCCGGTGTTGAGGCTGGAGATGAACTCCTCGCCCCAGCCTTCGCCGACGTGGCCGGAGTGGATGAAGCGCAGGACCGTGGTGTCGCCGTCGCGGCCTTCGATCAGGTACTCGTAGGCCTGGAAGGCGCCGTCCTCGCCTTCGGCGCTCTTCACGGCCAGGCGGTTGGGCGGGTTCCAGCCGGTGATCGTGGATTCCTCGGTGACGCCGGGTACGTCGAGGCGCATGACGCCGCCCACTCCCGGCTCGATGGCGAAGGGGAACAACCACGAGCTCAGCCCGGGTCCGGTGGCTATGGCGTCCCAGACCTGCTCGGGGGTCGCCCGCAGCTCGGTCTCCTTCTGGATGGAGAAGTCCTTACCCATGCTCTGGCTCCTTGACGACGGGGTGGACGGCGATCAGCAGCCGGTGATCGCGTCCTTCTTCGGTGTGATATTTGCTGATGAGAACGGCGACCGAGGTGGCCAGTTCCTCGGCGAACGCCGCGCGCTCGGCGGCGGAGGCGAAACGGATCTCGCCGTCTACGGCGAACGTTGCGAGGCGCTTCTTGGCTTTTGCCGCGCCGGTGATCAGTTCGCCTAGTTCGCGGACGAGCCGGGCGCCGAGCGCGAGGAGCCAGCGGGCCGACAGCTGGTCGGGCGCGCGGGCGGGATCGGGTTGTACGGCGCCGAGCGCGCTGGGCGAGATCACGTACGACGCGGCGGAGGCCCGCATGACGCGTTCGGTGAAGTTGCCCTTTTTGCGCTCCTCGACGAGTTCGACGAGGCCGTGCTTCTCGAGTGTCTTGAGGTGGTAGTTGACTTTCTGCCGGGCGAGGCCGACCTTCGCGGCCAGCGTGGTGGCCGATCCGGGTTCGGCGAGAGCGGCCAGCAGCCGGGTGCGCATCGGGTCGAGTGACGCCTCGGCCGCGGCCGGATCTTCGATCACCGCGATGTCGTGCATGCCTCCAGGCTGCCCTTGAAAAATAAAACTGTCAAGCCGACCTGCCGAGGAACGCCAACAACCGATCGGAAGAACGCGCAGGTGAGGCGGGCCGTACCGGAGCATGGAAGCGGTGCGGCCGGTCGTCGTCGTCCACGAACGCCAGCGCGAGATCGAGCAGTGCGGCGGCCAGCGGCTCCGGCACGGGACGGGCGTGACCGCAGGCGGCGGCGACGTCCCAGCCGTGGACCGCCACCTCGATCGCGCCGATCCCCGCCACCACCTCGCGCGCCAGCCACGCGTCCCCGACGGCGACCTGCGAGCAGCGGGACGCGCCCGGCCAGGCGGCGAGCAGGCGGCACGCCCTGCGTTGCAACATCCCGGCCGGGTCGCCCTCGCAGCCGGTGGGCCGGAGCGCGACGTGGCCGAGGTCGCCCGCCTCCGCGAGCGCGAGCAGGGAGTCGTTCATGTGGTCGAGCAGCGCGCGCAGGTCCCACCGCGCGCAGGGCGTCCGGTTGCCCAGCAGCTCAGGTCTGACCAGGACCAGGCTGCCGAGGGTGTAGCTGACGGCTCGTTCGAGCAGGACGGCGCTCACACAGGGATAGACCCGGCCCCGCCGGGGAAATCATCGCCTCCGGCCGGCCACCCGAACACGGCGAACGGCTCCGCGCGCCCGATCGCGGCCAACGCGGCGGCCGGATAGTCCACGGTGTCGGCGGGCAGCCCGGCCAGCGGATGCCAGCCGATGGCCGAGCACTTGTGCGGCTCGGCGTTGTACGGCTCACCGGCCCACTCCCGGGCGGCGAAGAACAGCCCGACCCGGTCGGGCGAGCGGTGCATCACATGGACGAACCGCAGCGCGGCGGCCGCGATCACCACGCCGACCTCCTCGCGCGCCTCCCTGATCGCGCCCTCCACGACCGTCTCGCCCGGCTCCAGGTGCCCGCTGGGAAGGTGCCACTGGCCGTCGCGGTAGCCGGTGCCGGCCCGCCGGATCAGCAGCACCTCCTCCGGCACACGCAGGAGCAGGACGTGCACGTCCACGATGGCGCGGAATCGATCCACGAGGCTAGGAGAGGATCCGGTCCACGAAGGCGGTGACCTCGCCCAGGACCTCGTCCCTGTTGGTCTCGTTGAACACCTCGTGCCGGGCGCCCGGGTAGACGCGCTCGCTGAAGTCGGCGCCCTTGATCGCCTCGACGCCGCCCCGGCTGCCGCTGAGCGGGACGAGCTGGTCGTCCTCGCCGTGGATCCACAGCGTGGGCAGGGCGCCGAGCGAGCCGCCACCGGCGATCTGGCCAAGGGTGCGGGCGAAGGCCTGCAACGTGGGGCGTTTGAACGGGCCGTGCCAGACGAGCGGATCCCCCGCGTACGCGGCGCCGACCGCCGGGTCGCGCGAGAGCGTGGCGGGGTCGATCGGGATGTCGGGCAGGTCGTCCATGGCGAGCAGGACGCCGATGACGTCCCAGGAGCCGATGACCGGGCCGGACAGCACGAGCCCGGCCAGGTCGGCGCCGTAGCGCTGGGCGTACCGGGCGGCGATCATGCCGCCCATCGAGTGGCCGATGACCACGACGGGCAGCCACGGGTGGTCGGCTCTGGCGCGTTCTTCCAACTGGTGTACGTCGGTGACGACCTCTTCGAAGTCGTGGATCAGGACGCGTTCGCCCGACGAACGTCCGTGTCCCATGTGGTCGACGGCGTAGCAGGCGGCGCCGTGCCGTACCAGGTGGGCGGCCACGTGTTCGTAGCGGCCGGAGTGCTCGCCGTACCCGTGGACGAGAAGGGCGACGTAGCGCGGCGAGGGGTGGGGCCAGTGGCGGGCGGTGAGGGGCCCGCGCGTGCCGGTGAAGGTGATCTCCTGCGCCTCTGACATGCGACCTCCACCGTAGTTGCGGAGATCGTATTCCTTCCAGGGGACTCAGACCAGGGACTCCTCCACGAACAGCCGCTCCATGTCCAGCAGGTACGCCTCGATGGCCAGCGGCGACAGCATCCCCGTGTCGGCGTAGAGCGAGACCTCCATGCGGTCCGGCTCCCCGGCGACGCGCAGGTGGAAGTCGCAGATGTTGCGGTCCATGGCATCGGTCCAGGCCAGGTCGGTTTTGTCCATGGCCAGCCGGATCTGCCGCGCGTCCAGCTCGGGAGCCTGGTCGTGCCGGACCGGCCGACGGTCGTCGAAGCGGCCGAACGTCCTGACCCGCCCGGCGAGCGCCTCTTCCATCGCATAAGGGTTGTACTCCGCCCGGCGATCCGCCCGCGAGACCGCCTGCCGGCCCCGCGCGAGCAGTTCGCCGAAGTCGGGGGTGCCGAGGTCCAGGACGACCAGCCCTTCCTGGGCGATCGTGGACACCACGTCCCGCCGTCCGCCGCCGGAGCGGTTGTCGACGGTGACCCGCATGCCGCAGGTGCGCTGCCCGGTCAGCCGCCCCGCCAGGCTCACGGCCCCGGTCAGCAGCGCCGTCGAGGAGCTGACCCGTCGTCGCGCCGCCACCGTCCGGACCGCCGCGGCCAGGGCGGGCGAGGACATGGTCGCCTCCATGTACCGGGGCCGCCTGGGCGTGGCGGTCAGCTCGAAGGGGTCGATGCGCGCGTACTGCTCCAGCCACCACGCGATCACCTCGTCCGAGTGCCCGCGCCCGTCGCCCGAGACCTGCCACGCGGCCAGGTCCCGCGGCCGGTCGGCCTGGTGCGGCGGCAACTCGCCGCGCCCGAGCAGCGCGCGGAAGTCGCGCACCACCAGGTCGGCGGCGGGCCCGTCCACGGCCAGGGGGCAGAGCACCAGCACGACCTGGCGCACGTACCCGTCGGCGACCAGGAACGCCACCCGCAGCGGCCACTCGTTCCCGTAGTCGAACGGCGCCGCCGACAGCCGCTCCGACACCCGGTGCGGCCGCTCCCCCTCCACCACCTCGACCTGCGGCTCGGCGGACTCCGCGAGCGCCTGCCGTGGGGCCGTGCGCGGGCCGGTGAGCCGGGTGCGCAGCGCCTCGTGCCGGGTGATCAGCCGGTCGAGTGCGCGGTGCGCCCGCTCCGGGGTGACCGGGCGCTGGGGGACGAAGAGGCGGGCGAGGTTCAGGTACTGCTCCTGCGGCGCGGCCGCGACGACCGCGCGCCAGACGTCCTGCTGTCCCCAGGTGAGCGGCGCCTCCGTCATGAACCGCTACCTAAGCATCATCTTCCACGTCGATCTCGACGTAGTCGAAGTCGTCGCCGACCGCGCGGCGGAGCTGGCGGTGGACCTTGTTCTGGTCGTCCTGCGGGCTCGGGACGTAGAACGGGCGTCCGTCGCGGCCGAACGTGATCGCCGAGGGGCCCTCCAGGTCGCCCAGATGCCCCTTGACCTGCTCGAAGTCCTCGAACGACGAGAAGCCCAGGCCGCTCGCGTACTCCTCTGAGCCGTAGACGATCTGCCTGGCCAGCTCGATCGGGGCTTCCTGGTAGCCGGAGTAGTCGCTGAAGAAGAAGTCGCGGAACTGGCGCATGCCGCGCTCGTCCATGATCTCGGGGCCGTGGGTGACCTTGACCCCCAGGCAGTACACATCGGCCAGATACCCACAGATCGACACCCGGTTGTAACCGTGGCGGCGCGCGACCAGCACGCTGACCAGGCCGCCGGTGCCGGGCTCGCCCGCCGCCGCGTCCGTCCAGCCACGGTCAGGGGCGACCGCCAGGCCGGTGCTCCAGCCCGCGCTCACCCACGACCCGACCAGCTCAGGCGCGCTGGTGACGGTCTCGGCGGCGATCTCCCTGACCAGGGGGGCGACGATGGACGGCTTGACACCGAGCGCCCTGGCGATCTCCTTGGGCGACTGCCCGGTCGCCCGCAGCTCCCGGACCCGCTCCTTCAACTCTCCACTCACGACACGCCACACTAGCCCCATAAGGGCGCTTTTCTGTTACGGCCCAGCCGCCCCCACCCCACCCGCCGTACTCCGGCCGGCCCCCGTCCAGGAAACGGCCGTCCAGCTCACACCACCCCGCCGTTACGACCGCCCCCTTGACCAGGCACCACGGCACCACACCCCAGGGGCCGCCGTGGCGTCTGGTTCACCGGGAGGGGGTCAAGGGTGGGCGAAGTGGAGGGTGAGGGTGGATTCCTGGGCCTGGAGTTCGTACTGCGGCAGGACGCCCGGGCCGCAGGACGCGGAGCCGATGCCGTGGTGGGCCAGGTCCAGGTTGAGGTGGAAGCGGTCGCCGGGAACCAGGTCGGGCAGGTGGCGGGCTGCTTCCAGGGCTGCTGTGGTCCAGCGGCGGGCGGTCAGGCCGTAGTCGCCCGTGATCCGGAGGCCCGCGCCTGTCTCGTCCGTCAGGGTGGCCCAGCGGACCTCGGCGCGGTGGCCGTTCTCCTGGGGGAACACGTACGGGGTCTGGAGGTCGTCCACGGTCGCTGACCAGCGGCCCATTCTGGCGGCCAGGCCGGTGTCGGGGTAGGCCTCGCCGGGGCCGCGGCCGTACCACGTCACCTGGTCGTAGGTGGCGGGGATCGACATCGCCACGCCCAGGCGGGGGATCGGGTGTTTCCACTCGCCCTCCGGCACCACGTGGACCTCCAGCAGCACGCCGTCGTCCACGCCCGTCCACGTGTACGTGGTGCGCAGGCCCAGGTCGGAGGCGGCAGGGGCGACTCGGGTGACGACCGTCAGGCGGTCTCCGTCCCGGTCCACCGCGTCCACGCGGTGCGTCAGGCGGTGCAGGCCCATGGTGCGCCAGTGCCAGTCGAGGCCGCCGAAGCGCTCGTTGTCGATGGGCGCCCGCCACAGCTCCAGCCTGGGGCCCTCTACCTCGATGCCGAACAGCCGGACAAGGCGCCCGGTCCCCGGGGTGAAGTCGGCTTCGGTCAGGCTTGCCCTGGATCTCGGAGGAGGGGCCGGGGTGGTCAGGCGTACCTGGCCCCAGGCGATCTCGTGGCCCGCCGGCGCCCACGGCTCGTCGGCGGCCAGCACGGCGCGGACCGTCAGCCAGGTCTCGTCCGAGGTGGCCGGAGCCGCGGGGAGCTTGACCACGCCGCCTTCCGCCGGAACCTCCAGGATCGTGGTCACGTCCTCGACGGTCGCCTCGAAGCGCAGGTGGGTGAGGTCGCGGAAGCCGTGGCGGTTCTCGATGGAGACCTCGCCCGCGGACGGGAAGGTGATGCGGACGGGGGCGAAGACCACCTTCAGGTCCAGCAGGCCGGGTGAGGGGGTGCGGTCGGGGAAGACGAGGCCGTCGATGACGAAGTTGGAGTCGTGGACCGGCTCGCCGTAGTCGCCGCCGTAGGCGTAGCCGAGCTTCTCGTGGCGCAGGCCGTGGTCGATCCACTCCCAGATGAAGCCGCCGGCCAGCCGGGGGTAGGTGTCGTAGAGGTCCTGGTAGTCGAGCAGGCCGCCGGGGCCGTTGCCCATCGCGTGGGCGTACTCGCAGTGCACGAACGGCATGCCCCGCCGCCTGGCGTCGAGGGCGGGGTCGTCGAGCGGGGCTTCCGTGCCCTTGCCGATGGCCTCCACCTCGGCGACCGAGGCGTACATGAGGCTGTAGACGTCGGTGTCCGCGCACGTCACGTCGCCCTCGTAGTGGAGCGGGCGGGACGGGTCGCGCTCGCGGGCCCACTCGGCCATGAGGCCGAGGTTGCGGCCGGTGCCGGACTCGTTGCCGAGCGACCACATGATGATGGACGGGTGGTTCTTGTCGCGTTCGACCATGCGCCGCATGCGCTCGACGTAGGCGTCGGCCCAGGCGGGGTCGTCGCTGGGGTTGCGCCGCCAGCCGACCTGGCCGAAGCCGTGCGTCTCCAGGTCGCACTCGTCGATCACCCACAGCCCGTACTCGTCGCAGAGGTCGAGGAAGGCGGGGTGGGGCGGGTAGTGGCTGGTCCTGACCGCGTTGACGTTGTGGCGCTTCATGAGGAGCACGTCCTCACGCATGGTCTCGTACGGCACCGCCCGCCCGTGGTCGGGATGGAACTCGTGCCGGTTGACCCCGCGCAGCTTCAGCGGCACGCCGTTGGCCAGGAGCACGCCGTCCTCGATGGACACCGTCCTGAACCCGATCCGCAGCCGCACGGTCTCGGTGGGGCCCACGTGGACCGCGTCGTACAGGAAGGGGTTCTCGGCGCTCCACGGCGTGACGTCGAGCCGCGCCTCCACGCCGGGTTCGAGTCCGGTCACGCCCAGCGCCGGGACGCTGAGCAGCCCGTCGCCCTCGAAGGAGAGCCGCCCGTCGTGCGTGGCGTGCACGAACAGGTCGGCGGTGGAGCGGGTGAGCGTCACGTCGCGGAAGATGCCGGGCAGCCACCACATGTCCTGGTCTTCCAGGTAGCTGGCGGCCGACCACTGGTGGACGCGGACGGCCAGCACGTTGCGGCCGGGCACCAGCCATGGCCCTGCGGTGAACTCGGCGGCCAGCCGGCTGCCGGTGGTGAACCCGAGTTCGTGCCCGTTCAGCCAGACCCTGGCGTGGGAGTCGACGCCGTCGAAGCGCAGCACCGCGTCGTCCCAGCCTTCGGGCGCCTCGAAGACGCGCCGGTAGTCGCCGGTCGGGTTGTCGTCCGGGACGTTCGGCGGGTCGATCGGGAAGGGGTAGGAGACGTTGGTGTACGCGGGCGAGCCGTACCCGTGCAGCGGCCAGTGCGAGGGCACGGGCAGCCGATCCCACGCGGAGTCGTCGTAGCCGGGATGGACGAAGTCCAGGCTCGCGTGGGCGTCCGGGCTGAGCCGGAAGCTCCACGGGCCGTTGAGGTCGATGGCTGGGGCGTCGCCGGCCAGGGCCGCGCGGGGAGCGCGCAGCCCTGCGCTAGGTGCATGATCGAACACTCGGACATTCTTCCCAAAAAGCTCTAGACCCGCACTACCTCCCCCTTGATGTTCTGCGGGTTGCGGATGAGGTTGAGGATCGGGCAGACGCGTTCGACCTCGGCGTGGAGCCTGGCCAGGTCCTCGTCGGAGGCGGGCGACTCGATCTTCACGACGTAGCGGAAGTCCTGCGGATAGACCGGGATGTCGGTGTTGCCCGGCGCCTGGGCTCGCGGGTCGTAGGTGGCGCTCACGTCCACGGACAGGGCGTCCAGCGGCACCTCCAGCTCGGCCGCCTTGATCAGGAAGATGTGGGTGACGCAGCTGCCCAGCACTCCGGCCTGCAGCTCGGGCGAGCCGGGTCCGAGGTCGTACCCGGCGAAGTCGGCGGCGCTGTCGCTGAGGATCTGGTGCTCGCGGATGCGGATGCGGCGCACGCCACTGCGTCCCTCGGCGGTGACGCCGGCGCGCAGCGGCACCGGCCCGTCCGACGGCTTCTCGCGGCGGGCCAGCAGCGCGGCGCGCTTTTGCGTCAGGTAGTCGCGCAACGTGCTCATGCCAGCGTCACCGGGCCCTCGGGCGTGCCCAGCACGGCGCGCAGCACCACGGACTCGCCCGCGACGACCTCGGCCGTGGCGCCCAGGGCCTTCAGGTCGGCCACCAGGGTGTCCGGCTCGGGGTGCGCGATCGTGAACGAGACCAGCTCAAGCTGCGGCAGCCCCGACGCCGACGGATGCGCCGTGGCGCCCCAGTCGATGAGGAACGGCACCGGCCGCACGCCCGCCGGGTCGTCGCGCCTGGTCAGCCGCCATTCCAGCAGCGTGCCGTCGGGCTTGCGGCGCGAGAGCGGCTGCACGTCACCCGGGTCGTAGCCGGCCTGGCGGGCCTGCCGTACCGTGGCGTCGATGTCGACCGGACGCACCGCCCAGGCGGCGAGCGCCGGCGCGGTCAGCGACTCCAGCCCGAACGCGCGCGGCCGCGCGCCCGCGACCGACGGGTCAGGACCGATGATCTCCAGGTACGCCCCCTCGCCCAGGCCGACGAGGAAATTGGCGGTGCCGCCGGGATGGGCGCCACCCTCCACGGGCGTCACGCCGGTCCGCTCGGCGAACGCGGCCACCCCCTCCAGAAGGTCGGGCACGGCGTAGACAAGATGGTCGAGAGTGCTCATTCGGGTTCTCCAAGGGACAGCATGAGCCGGTTGGCCCAGTTGAAAAATGCGGCGGAATGGATGACGTCGCTGATGGCCAGATCGTCGAGCCCGGCCGCGCGCAGCGCCGCGAGGTGCCCGGCGTCCAGCGCGCCGGGCGTCGCGGCGAGCGCGGCGGAGGCGTCGATGACCGCCCGCCAGCGCTCGTCCTGGTGGGCCTCGACGCCTTCGTCCAGCAGTCGCTGCACGTCGGCGGTGCGCTTGGCGTAGTGGCTGGCGAAGCGGGCGTGCACCGAGGCGCAGAAGACGCAGCCGTTGCGGCGCGAGGTCGCGGTCGCGGCCAGCTCGCGCTCGGCGCGCGGCAGCCCGCCGTCGGCGTTGTAGAAGATGTCGTTGTCGGTCTTGGTGCGCGCGTGCAGCACGTGCGGATCGCGCGCCAGCAGCAGAAAGTACGGCGAAGCCGCCCGCGCCTTGTCGACCAGCGCCTCCCAGTGCTCGTCGGTGAGCTCCTCCTCGGCCAGCGGCGCGAGCCACGGCCGCCAGCCGATCCGGTCCTGGGTGAACTTCACGCGGCGGCTCCCAGCAGGCGCAGGCCCGCGATCACGCGGATCTGGTAGGTCAGGAAGGCGACGAGCTGCGAGAGCGTGACGATGCCCGTCGTGCTCCAGCCGGCGTCGAGGAGGTTCTGCAGGTGCTCCGCCCGCGCCTCGCGCGGCCGGAAGACCAGCAGGTGGGCGTGGTCGAAGGCGGCGGCCAGCCGGCCGTCGAGCTTGGAGCGGTGCACGGGCCCGACAGTGTTCTCCGCGGCCAGTTCCGGCTCGCCGTAGGCGCCGTACGGGCCGGTGGCCCGGCCGGTGTCGATCTCCTGTTTGACCCGGGTGCGCAGGTCGGGGGCGAGCTCGCCCAGCCGTTCCGCGTAGAAGCCGGCGACGGCGTCGTCGCGGTGCAGTCCGGCGACGAACGCGGCCACGGCGTCGCGCTCGATGAGCGTGACGTGCTCCTCGGTCTCCGGGCAGAACAACGCCTCGTAGCTGCGCTGGGCGTGCTCGCGGGCGTCGGGGCGGCGCTCGCGCAGCAGGTCCAGGCGCGAACCCGGCTGGATGCCGGCCAGCCGGTCGATCACGTCGGCGGTCATACCGTGCTCCCTTCCAGGGCGGGGGCGACTTCGGTCGCGAGCAGTTCGATGGAGCGCAGTACCTGCTCGTGGGGCGGGTCGATGGAGTGCACCTGGAAGACCAGATCGGTGACCCGCTTGAGTGTCGGGTCGGCCTTGAGGCTGGCCACGACGTCCTCCGGGGTGCCGACGTGGGCGTCCCAGGCGGCGATGAGCTCGTCCACGCCGCCGCCGTCGGGCTGCGGCAGGCCCGGCCTGGCCAGCCCCTGGGCGGCCCAGTGCAGCGCCTCCTCGCGGGTGTCGGCGACGAACGCGGTGCGCGAGGCCATGATCCGCGGCGTCACTCCGGGGGGCAGGGCGGCGTAGTAGGCGTCCACGATCGGCTTCTGGATCTCCGCCAGCGACAGCTCGGGCCGTCCTTCCGGCCGCGGCTGCGTACGCGAGAGCATCAGCCCGTGCTCGGCCCGCCCGGCCCGTTCCCCGCCGCCGACCGAGAACGTCGCCTCCCAGATCGCGTCCAGCAGTCTCGCCCCCGGCGGGTAGAGCCGCTTCCCGCCGCCCAGATCGCCCCCGGACCAGGCGTTGACCAGGACGTCCAGATGCTCGGCGTAGATCTCGTTGCGCCGCGCCGGGTCCTTGCCGAACGCCTCGAACGCCGAGGGTGTGCCGCCGCCGGCGACGCCGACCTCCAGCCGCCCGCCCGACAGCAGGTCGAGCACGGCGGCGTCCTCGGCCACCCGCACCGGGTGTTCCAGCGGCAGCGTGATGATCCCGGTGCCGATCCTGATCCGTTCGGTCCGCGCCGCCACGTGCGAGAGGAACACCAGCGGCGCGGGCAGCCCGCCCTCCTCGCCGTCGAAGTGGTGCTGCGCCACCCAGGCGGTCTCGAAGCCGAGCCGTTCGGCGTGCACGATCTGCTCCAGTGCGAGCCGGTAGCGCTCGGCGGGCGGGACGTCGTCCAGGAGCCGGGTGAAGAAGCCGAGCCGGGTCATCGCACCGGCTCCGGCACGGCGGCGAGCAGCTCGCGGGTGTAGTCGTCCTGCGGGCTGTCGAAGATCTGTTGCGTCGTCCCTGATTCCACGATGCGTCCCTTGTTCATGACGGAAACGGTGTGAGAGATCTGGCGCACCACCGCGAGGTCGTGCGAGATGAACAGGTAGGTGAGGCCGAGGTCGCGCTGAAGCTCCTCCAGCAGGTCGAGGATCTGCGCCTGGACGGTCACGTCCAGCGCGGAGACCGCCTCGTCCAGCACCAGCACCCGGGGTTCCACGGCCAGCGCGCGGGCGATGGCCACCCGCTGCCGCTGTCCTCCGGACAGCTCCCGTGGTCTGCGCTCCAGCAGCGTCGCGGGCAGCGCCACCCGGTCGAGCAACTCCCCCACCCGGGTACGGCGGGCCGCCCGGTCACCGAGCCGGAAGTTGCGCAATGGCTCCTCCACGATCCTGGCCACGCTGTGCCGGGGATCGAGCGAGCCGTAGGGGTTCTGGTAGACGAGCTGCACCCCGCGCCGGAACGCGGTGACACCCGGGATCTCCACGCTCCCCGAGGTGGCCTTCTCGAAGCGGGTGACGATGCGGGCGGTGGTGGTCTTGCCGGAGCCCGACTCCCCCACCAGCGCGTGCGTGCTGCCGGTGGCCACCTCGAAGGACACCCCGTCCACCGCGCGGAAGCCCCCGAACTCCTTCACCAGGTCCCGCACCACGATCGCGGGCCGGGTCCGCGGCGGCGGCTCCTTGAAGGCGCGGGCGCTCAGCGCGGGTGCGTCCGCCAGCAGCCGCCTGGTGTAGGCGGCGGCCGGGGCGGCCAGCACCTCGCGGGTGCCGCCGCCCTCCTCCACCCGCCCGTCGCGCATCACGACGAGCCGGTCGGAACGGGCCGCCGCGATGCCCAGGTCGTGGGTGACCAGCAGGACGGCGGTGCCGTACTCCTGCCTGAGGTCGTCGATGAGGTCGAGGATGCGGCGCTGCACGGTCACGTCCAGCGCGCTGGTCGGCTCGTCGGCGATGATCAGGCTGGGCCGCAGCGCGATGGCGGCGGCGATGAGCACACGCTGGCGCATGCCGCCCGACAGCTCGTGCGGGTACTGCCCGGCCCTTCTTTCCGGGTCGTCGAGGCCGACGCGTTCCAGGAGCTCCAGGACCCGGCGCCGCCGTGCGGACCTGTCCCCATGCCTGTGGATGAGCAGGGTCTCGGCGATCTGGACGCCGACCTTCTTGACCGGGTTGAGGGAGTTCGACGGATCTTGCGGGACCAATCCGATCTGGGCGCCGCGGATCGCCCGCAGGCGGCGCTGCGACCAGCGCGCGATGTCGGTGCCGTTGAGCAGGATCTCGCCGCTGTCGCCGGGGTGCAGGCCGATGATCGCGTTCGCCGTGGTGGTCTTGCCCGAGCCGGACTCGCCCACCACCGCGACGAACTCGCCTTTCCCGACGCTGAGCGAGACGCCCTTGACCGCCTCGTGCCCGTTATAGGAGACGCGCAGGTCCCTGACGTCGAGCAGGCTCATCGGATCTCCTTCGAGATACGGCCGGCGGCCAGCACCACCGCGACCACGACGGCGCCGGGCAGCGTGGTCAGCCACCACGAGGTGGCCAGGTAGTTGCGGCCTTCGGAGATCAGCAGGCCCCATTCGGGCGTGGGCGGCTCGGCCCCGTACCCGAGGAAGCCGAGCGTGGAGATGGCCAGGATGGCCACGCCGAACTGCAGGGCGGCCAGCGCGACGACCGGGCCGAGCGAGTTGGGCAGCACGTGCCGCCACAGGACCGCGGCGAAGGTGCCGCCGCTGCCGAAGGCCGCCTCCACGTAGTCGCTGCGCCGTACCCGCACCACCTCGGCACGGGCGAGGCGGGCGAAGGCGGCGACCGAGCCGACCCCCACCGCGATCGCCACGTTCACCGTGCCGGGGCCGAGCAGGATGATCACGGTCAGCGCGAGCAGCAGGCCGGGCACTGAGAGCAGCACGTCCATGAGGCGCATGATGATCTCGTCGGCGGGCCCGCCCGCCGACCCCGCGAGCAGCCCGAGCAGGGTGCCGAGCACGAGTCCGACCCCGACCGCGACGAACGCGCCCGACAGCGAGTGCACGGAGCCGTGCACCACGCGGGCGAAGACGTCGCGGCCCACGGCGTCGGTGCCGAACCAATGGGCGGCGCTGGGCCCCTGCAGTTTCTCCGCGGGTACGCCGTTCAGCGGGTCGTAGCCGGTGAACAACCAGGGCACCACCGCCCAGAGCACCACCAGGGCCACCACGAGCCAGGACAGCCACCTCATCGCGCCAGCCTCGGGTCGAGCACCGGGAACACCAGGTCCACGAGCAAGTTGACCAGGACGAACACCGTCGCCGCCAGCACCACCACGGCCAGCAGCACCGGCGTGTCCTGGGCGTTGACCGCCTGCTCGGTGAGGCGGCCGACGCCGTTGCGGCCGAAGACGGTCTCGGTCACGACCGAGCCGGCGATCAGCTCGCCGAACGTCAGGCCGGCCACCGTCAGCGTGGGCGGCAGCGCGTTGCGTGCCACGTGCCGCCACAGGATCCACGAGCGCGAGGCGCCCTTGGCCGCCACCACCGGGACGAACGGCTGCGTGAAGACCTGGTCGAGGCTGCGGGCCAGGACCTGCGCGATGGGCGCGGAAATCGGCACCGCCAGCGTCAGCACCGGCAGGATGAGCTGCTGGATCTCGCTGCCGCCGATCACCGGCACCAGCCCGAGCCGGAACGAGAACACCTGGATCAGCAGGATGCCCAGCCAGAAGGCCGGCACCGAGATGAACAACGAGGGCACCGCCAGCAGCACGCCGCGCAGCCGCGAGCTGTGACCGGCGGCGAACGCGATGAGCACGGCCAGCAGCACCGCCAGCACGAACGCGGCCGTGGCCAGCTTGGCCGTCTCCGGCAGCCCTTCGGCCAGCCGTTCGAGCACCGGGGTGCCGGTGTCGACCGAGTAGCCGAAGTCGCCGCGCAGGAAGCCGAGGACGGTGTGCAGGTAGCCGCCTGCGTCGTAGTAGGCGCGGATCTCGGCGATCTGCTCGGGCGACAGGCCCAGCTCCGGGTTCTGGAACTTGATCAGGATGGAGTCGCCGGGCATCGCCTGGAGCAGGATGTACGCGGCGGTGAAGGCGGCCCAGAGCACCAGAAGGGCCTGACCCACCCTCTTAGCCAGATATTTCGTCATTTATTGAGCCAGACCGAGTAGAAGCTGGGCCGGGCCACCGCCTCGAAGGCCACCCCCTGGACGTACGGCGCCACGCCGTACACCTGAGGCTCCTCGAACAGCGGGATGGCGTAGCCCTGCTCGATCAGGTACCGCTGGATCTCGCCGACCTTGGCGTTGCGGCGCGCCACGTCGGCCAGCGCGGACTGCTCCTCCAGCAGCGTGTCGAGCTTCTTGTCCGTGGACAGGATCACGTCACGGTTCTTGCTGTGGAACTGGCTCTTGATCACGTCCTGGTCGGCGCGGCCGACCATGCTGTGGGAGACGGCGGTCTTCTCGGCGTCCTTGATGTCCACGGCCATCGTGCCGGCGTCGGCGGGGCGGATCTCCAGCTTGATCCCGAGCTTGGACCACTGCTGGGCGACCAGCTCCAGCGTCTGCTTCGACAGCGGCTGCGGCCCCGCGACGAAGACGCCGAGCTGGAGCTTGACGCCGCCCTTCTCCCGCGTGCCGTCGGCGCCGCGCGTCCAGCCCGCCTCGTCGAGCAGCCGGTTGGCCCCGTCGAGGTCGTAGACCAGCTCCTTCGACAGGTCCACGTAGCCCTGGGCCAGGTGGCTGAGCACCGAGGTGGCCGGCGGGTAGTTCTCGGTGAAGAGCGTGTCCACGACCTCCTTGGCGTCCGTGCCCTTCTGCAGCGCCTTGCGGACCTTGACGTCCTTCAGGATGCTGTTGCCCGGACGCAGGTAGAGGCCGTTGTTGACGCCGCGGGTCGGTTCGGCCTTGACGGTGAAGCCGGCCCCCTTGACCGTCTGCTCGTCGTAGGCCTGCACGTAGCGCACGTAGTCGGCCTGCCCCGAGGTCAGCGCGCCGACGCGCACGTTGTCCTCCGGAGTCACGATGATCTTGACGAGGTCGAGGTACGCGCGGCCCTGATGCTCGGAGGACGGCGGCGCCCAGTTGTAGTCCTTGCGGGCCTGAAGGTCGATCTCCTTGTCCACGATCTGCTTGGCCAGCGTGAACGGCCCCGAGCCGATCACGTTCTTGAGCTGGCACTGCTCCTCGTACGGCAGGCCGATCGTCTTCTTCGACACCAGCCCCGCGCCGATCACCGAGGTGCCCTGCAGGAAGCCGGGCGAGGGCTTGTCGAAGAAGAACCTCACCGTCTTCCGGTCGACGACCTCGGAGCGCTCGTAGTTGTTGACGAACTCGGCCGGGGGCAGCTTCAGTTTCTCGTCGCCCTTGCCGTACACGTCGAAGTTGGCCGCGACCGCGGCGGCGTCGAGCGGGCTGCCGTCGCTGAAGGTCACGCCGTCGCGCAGGTGGAAGGTGTACTCGGTGGCGTCGTCGTTCACCTCCCACTTGGTGGCGATCCACGGCTCGATCTTCAGGGTCGCGGGGTTCTGCCAGGTCAGCTTGTCGGTGATCTGGTTGAGCACGCCGCCGTTCGGATAGAACCCGGCCGCGGGCAGATAAAGGCACGTGGGCGGCTGATGTTCCAGGTAGGTGAGCGTGCCGCCGTAGACGGGCTCGCCGCCGGCGGCTTTGGCTCCCGCGGCCGATCCGGTGCCGCCTCCACAGGAGCTCAGCAGCCCTACGACGGCGAGCATGGCGACGCTGAAGACCGCAGGTCTGGTTGAGGACATGGAACGACGACCCTTCACTTCCGGGGACTTACGCGACAAAACCCTAATACCTACCAGAAAAGTAGGCAAATATAAGATCGTCGGTGTGCTGTCCGCGGCCTTCGTGCTCGACCCTCAGGTCTTCCCCGACGTCTACGCACCCGTCCTGGACCGCATCCGCGCCCAGGCAAGCATCGTGTACGGCCCCGCCGCCCACCCCGGCCCCACCCAGGCCGACGTGCTCTGCACGAGCTGGGGCGGCCCCGTGCTCGACCGGGCCCTGCTGGAGTCGATGCCCCGCCTCAAGCTCGTCCTGTACGCCGCCGGATCGGTCCGCGGGATCGTCACCCCGGAGTTCTGGGACCGCGGCATCCCCCTCGTCTCCGCCTACACCGCCAACGCCGTACCCGTCGCCGACTTCACCTACGCGCAGATCGTCTACGCGCTGAAGGGCGGGTGGCGCTACGTCCTGAACGCCCGCGCCGCCAGAGCGCCGCTCCCCCGCACACCCCAGCCCGGCCTGTACGGCTCACGCGTCGGCCTCGTCTCGCTGGGCGCGATCGGCCGGCTGGTCGCGGACCGGCTACGGGCGCTGCCCTTGGAAGTGGTGGCCTACGACCCGTCCGCCGCCTACGAGGGTGTGCGGATGGCCGGGCTGGAAGAGGTGTTCGCCACAAGCGACGTGGTCAGCGTGCACACGCCGCTGCTGCCGCAGACGCGCGGGCTGGTCGGCCGGTCGCTGCTGGCCTCCATGAAGCCGGGCGCGACGCTGCTCAACACCGCCAGGGGCGCCGTGCTCGACGAGAGCGCGTTGCTGGAGGTGCTGGCCGGGCGGCCCGACCTGTTCGCCGTCCTGGACGTCACCGACCCCGAGCCGCCCGTCCCGGGATCGCCGCTGTTCACGCTGCCCAACGTGGTGGTGACCCCGCACATCGCGGGCAGCCTCGGGGCCGAGCGCGGCCTGCTGGGCGAGCTCGTGGCGGCCGAACTGGAACGCTTCGCCACCGGCCAGCCGCTCCAGCACACCCTGACCCGAGAAGCCGCAGCCCGCCTCGCCTAACCCACCGGGAAGGCGTGCCGAGAGGCTTTGAGGCGGCGCAAGAGAAGAGGCGGGCGGGCCGACGCACGAAGAGCCATGTCGCCGCGCGGGAAGCCGAGGCGGGCGAGGCAAGGGGCTTGAGGCGGCAGCACGGGGCTTGGGCGGTGGCGCAGGGCTTGGGCGGTGGCGCAGGGCTTGCGTGGTGGCGTGGGAAGCCGAGGCGGGCGGGCTGCGGGGGTTGGGGCGGTGGCGTGGGGGTTGAGGGGGTGGGGGAAGGGGCGCGCGAGGGGGCGGTGGGGCGCGCAGACTGGGGGGCATGGAGCTTCCGTGGTCGGAGTCGGGTGCCGGTGAGCCGCTGGTCGTGCTGCGGTGGTTCACGCCCGAGCACTCCGCCAAACCCGCCGCCGGTGAACGACCCGTCCTGACCGCTCTGGGCGAGCGCTTCCGGGTCCACGCCGTGAACCGCGCGCCCGGCATGCCCGAGGGCACCACCATGGCCGACATCGCCGGGCAGCACGCCGAGGCCATCGGTAAGCGGTTCGGCGGGGCGGTGGACGTGCTGGGCATGTCCTCGGGCGGCTCCCTGGCCCTGCAACTGGCCGCCGACCATCCGGAGGTGGTGCGCCGCGTGGTGGTGGCGGGGGCCGCGTACACGCTGCCGCCGCGCACGCGGCTGGCGCAGCGCCGCTACACCGAGGCCGTCGCGGTCGGTCGCCGCGGCGCCCACCACCTGGCTCCGCTGGCCGGAGCCAACCCGCTGACCAGGGCGTTCTTCACGGCGCTCATGTGGCTGGCCGATCCGGCGATCCGTCCTGCCGACCCGCGTGACATGCTGCGCTTCGCCCGTGCGGAGGACTCCTTCGACCTGCGCGACCGGCTGGCGGAGATCGAGGTTCCCGCCCTGGTCGTCGGCGGGGAGCGCGATCTGGCCTACACGCCGGAGCTGTTCCGCGAGACCGCGGACGGCCTGCCGTACGGGAAGCTTCTGGTGTATCCCGGAGCCAGTCACCTAGGGACGTTCCGCCACAAACGGTTCGCGGCCGACGTCGCCGGGTTTCTTCCCCCTTAAGCCCGCCGGAAGGGGACCGTAAGCGCGGCGGCGCACCGTGGGGCCATGCAGTACTCCATCGAACGCACGCTCGCCGCCTCCCCCGACCAGGTGTACGCCGCCTGGACCACGCCCGGGTGCTTCGCCCGCTGGTTCGGTCCCCGGATCTTCACCACCCCCGTCGACCGGGTCCTCCTCGACGCGCGCCCCGGCGGCGCGTGGGAGGTCACGCTGGTCGGCGAGCACGGGTTCGAGACCACGCTGGGCGGCCTCTACCACGAGGCCCACGCCCCCGCCCGGCTCGTCTTCACCTCGGGCGAGGCGGTCGTGACCGTGACGCTGGCGGGCGACGGAGACGGCACCGCGCTGCGCTTCCAGCACCGGGGCGACGGCCAGGAGCACGTCAGGGCGGCCTGGCTGGAGTCCCTGGACCGCCTCGGCGAGCACCTGTCCGGTACGCCGCGCACATGAACCGCGCGCCGCGCACATGAGCCGCGCGCCGCGTTCATGAGCCGCGCGCCAGCAACTGCACCACGCCCAGGAGCAGCAGCGTCGCGACGGTGATCCCGAGCACCACGGCGCCGGTCGGGCGGTCCCAGAAGACGAAGACCAGAGCGGCCAGCGCCACCAGCCCGCCGCGCACCGGTGTGGCGTTGCGGGCCAGCCAGGCGCCGAAGCGGCCGGTGTCCAGCCGGGAACCGGCCACGCCGATGACCCGCTTCAGCGCGGAGCGGGTCCTGACGGCGGTCGCGGACGGGCCGGTGAAGAACGCCGCGGCGGCGATCACCAGGCCCAGGACCAGCACCGTGCGCAGCCCGCCCCTGAGGAAGCGGGCCAGCGTGTCGAACAGGTCCGCGGCCGCCGCCTGGTCCAGCCCGTGCCGGGCGACCGAGCCGAGGTAGGCGGCGCGCCCGGCGGCCAGGGCGGCGGCCAGCGCCAGCATGCCGGCCATCAGCCCGATCCCCACCCCGGCCAGGGCGCGGCGGCGGCTGTTCGCGACGTAGACGCCGAGGGCGAGCAGGATCAGCGCCAGCACCGGCAGTGCCCACTTGAGGGTCATCAGCCAGCCGTACCAGCGCTGCCAGGTGACCAGGTCGGCCGAGTCGAACAGCTCGATCGTGGGGTGCAGTTCGGGGATGGAGGCGGCCAGGCCGAGCCCGGAGGCGACCAGCTTCTGCTTGACCCGGTCGATGATCGGGCCGAGGTCGAGGCTGACGGCGCCGCCGTTCACCTTGAGCAGTTGGCTGCCCTCGCCGGACAGCACCGCGACGAACTGCTTGTGCGCGACCTGGTTGGCCCGCACCCACACGGTCTGGAAGGTGTCGCTCGCGATGACCTGCCCGACCTTGTCGCGTACGAAGCCCTCGACGCCGTCGGCCATCGGCCCGGACAGCCCCTTGAGCTTGTCCCCGACACGCGGCGGCAGCCTGCCGGCGATCTGGCCCACGACCGCCTGGACGTCGAGCGCCTGCATGACCGCGCCGGTGACCCGGTTGGCGGCGGCGTTCTGGATGGCGGGGTCACCGGCCAGCGGCGTCACGTTCTCGACGTACCGGTCGGTGTCGGAGACCTCGTTGGCGGCCCAGAACCCGGCCCCGGCCAGCGGGACGAGCACGCAGCCGAGCGTGATCAGCGCCGCGGAGACGACCGCGCGCCACCTTCCCCCGCCGGTACGGCCCCGCAGCTCGGCGACCTCGGCCCGCAGCCGAGCCAGCTCCGCCCGCACCTCGGCGTCCAGCGGCTCCTCGGACATCGCCACCCCCTCGTTCAGAGAGGAATGCCCGTTCGGCGGCCATCGGGCGGCAAATTCTCGGCCCGCATAGGGCAAGGCCCTGTCGCGCCCCCTCCCACGGGGGCACCTCCAGATGATGAACGCGTATTACACGGAACCCGCCGGCCGCTCCGGCTGGCTCGGATTCGCCGGAATGCTGGGCGTCATCCTCGGCTTCTTCCACGTGATGCAGGGGATCATCGCCTTCTTCCGCCAGGAGTACTACCTGACCTCCGGCGGGCAGCTCCTGGTCCTCGACTACACCACCTGGGGCTGGATCTGGCTGATCCTCGGCCTGGTCCAGGTGGCGGTGGCGCTCGGGATCCTGGCCGGGCAGATCTGGGCCAGGTGGCTGGGCGCCATCTTCGCCGCGCTGGCCATGATCGGCCAGTTCGCCTTTCTCAGCGCGTACCCGATCTACTCGGTGATCAGCATCGCGCTCTGCGTGCTGGTGATCTACGGGCTGATCGCCGCGCCGAGGCAGGCGACGGGCTGAGCGCCGGAGGCGGGCCCCCGGCGCCCGGCGTCAGGCCTTCACCTCGCGCAGCCGGCCGGTCTCCACCTCGTAGACGAAGCCGCGTACCTCATCGCGGTGCGGGATGAAGGGGTCGGCCTTCACGCGCGACACCGACTGGACGACGTCGCCCTCCAGGTCGGAGAACGCCTCCGCGGACCAGTCCGGTTTGATGCCGGTCTCGGCCCTGATGGCCTCCTTGAACGCGTCGTCGGTGAAGGTCAGCATGCCGCAGTCGGTGTGGTGGATGAGGATGATCTCAGTGGTGCCGAGCAACCGCTGGCTGATGGCGAGGCTGCGCCGTTCGTCCGCGGTGATGACGCCACCGGCGTTGCGGATGACGTGCGCGTCGCCCTCCCGCAGGCCGAGCAGGCCGTAGACGTTGAGCCGCGCGTCCATGCAGGCGACGACGGCGACGCCCTTCGCGGGCGGGAGCGGCAGCCTGCCCTTGTCGAACGCGGCGGCGTACCGGTCGGCGTTGGCGAGCAGTTCGTCGGTGACGCTCATCGCACTACCTCCCAGGGGTCGGGCTTCTCAAATTACCCTCATTACCTACACAATCAATAGGGCTTGTTCACCTTGAGCGGCGGGATCTTCGCCAGGCACGAGGTGTCCCCGAGCCGCTCGTCCCGGATGAACCCGCTGACCAGGCCCACGGCGCACCCCGAGGCGTCCATCTCGGCGACGTGCCCGGTGTTCGGCACCGACAGGAACCGCGCCCTGGGGAACTGGGCCGCGCTCAGCCGGCTGTTCTCCGCCGCCGTGTTGTTGTCCAGGTCGCCGGAGAGCACCAGCGTGGGCACGTCGGGCAGCTTGCCACTCAGCGCGTACGGCCGGGCCGTACCCTCCTTCGGCCACCCGATGCACACCTCACCGCCGTCGGGGATGCTGAACGCGTAGCCCTCGCGGCTGAAGGCGCCGAACCCGTGGGGGTCGGCCCGCTTCAGCGCCCGCTCGAACTGCCGCCACCGCTGCCGGACCGGCGCGTCCACCGACCACGGGCGCGTGTAGTCGTTGCAGACCACCGCGATGGTCAGCCCCATGTCCGAGATCTCCTGGTTGGCGATCTCCTGGAAGAGCGTGGTCATCGCGGTGACCAGCGGGCCGGTGTCACCCCTGGCCGCCCGGTGGAGCTGCGCGGGCATCGCGCCGATCAGCGAGACCTCGTCGGGGGAGCCGCCCAGGCCGCCGCTGGCGGCGAACGTGAGGATCTGGGCCAGCACGCTCTCGGTCAGCTTCACCGTCTGAGGCCGTCCCCCGACCGTGATCGTGAGGTCGACCGGCCCGACCCGCAGCATCGCGGCCACCTTGCGCAGATCGCGTACGGCCGCGCCGCCGTCGCAGGCGCCGCTGCGCTCGCAGATCCGGCGCAGGCTGAGCGAGATCGCCCTGGCGCTGGGGGCGCCGAAGGGGTCGAAGGTGACCGGGTAGGCGCCCGACAGGACGATCGAGCGCACGGTGCCCGGGTGGCGTTCGGCGTAGATCGGCATCAGGTAGGTGCCGTAGGAGATGCCGTACAGGACGACCTTGCCGAGGCCGAGCTTGCGCCGGACCGCGTCGAAGTCGTCGGCCGTGGCGGCGGAGGTGTATCCGGCGGCACGCGGACCGAGCGTGGCGCCGCACCTGTCCACGATGCGCCGCTGCTCGGCCCGGTCGGCCCACAGGAAGCCGTCGGTGCCGCAGACGAGCGCGCCGGAGTAGCCGGTGCCGCGCGGGTCGATCAGCAGGAGGTCGTGGTCGGCGCTCAGGGAGCCGAGCAGCGAGGAGTACCAGCCGGCCAGGACGACGGGCGCGCCGCCCGGCCCGCCCGGGTTGACCATGACGGTGTTCTTGGCGGGGGCGGCCTCGTTCTCGCGGCGCACCAGCGCGTAGGCCACCTCGACGGTGCCCAGCTCCGGTTTGCCGGCGACCAGCGGGCGCTGCTCGGTGCCGCACTCCACCCGCCGGCCCGGCACCGGAGGACACCAGGGCGGCGCGCCGGGCTCGGGGGTGTGCGGGGCCTTGGACGCGGTGTCCAGGCCGGACGGCAAGGGGAAGGGCACCGGCGCGAACGGGTGCGGCCGGGCCTGCTGCGTACTCGGTACAGGGGGCGGCGGTGTGGGGACGATCGGCGACAACCCCACGGCCGCCGCTAAAACCACGGAAATCAACGACATACGGCAAGCCTGGTGGAGCGGCGATCAACCCACCACCGCCGTAAGACCCATCCCCCTAGCGCGGCCGCCTCCTCCTCAGGTGCCGGTACCGCGGCGCGACATCCTCCCTGAGAGCCGTCACGCGTGCCCGCTCACAGCGTGCGGCCGGTAGGGCGCCTCCAGCGCGGCGACCTCGTCCGCGCTCAGCGAGACGTCGACCGCGGCGATCGCGTCCTCCAGCTGGGCGAGCTTGGTCGTGCCGACGATGGGCGCGGTGACGCCCGGCCGGCCGAGCAGCCACGCGAGCGCGACCCTGGCCGGGGGCAGGCCCTTCGCCCCGGCCACCGACCTGACCACGTCGACCACGGCCAGGTCGCCGTCGTCGTACAGCTCGCCGGCGTAGGCGTCGCTGCCCGAGCGGACCGTCTCGCCGGAGCGGGCCAGCAGGCCGCGCGCCAGCGGGCTCCACGGGATGACGCCCACGCCCTGGTCGAGGCAGAGAGGCAGCATCTCGCGCTCCTCCTCGCGGTAGACGAGGTTGTAGTGGTTCTGCATGGAGACGAACCTCGTCCAGCCGTTGCGCTCGGCGACGTGCTGGGCCTTGGCGAACTGCCAGGCGTACATGCTGGAGGCGCCGAGGTAGCGGGCTCTGCCCGACCTGACCACGTCGTGCAGCGCCTCCATCGTCTCCTCGATGGGCGTGTCGGGGTCCCAGCGGTGGATCTGGTAGAGGTCCACGTGGTCCACGCCGAGCCGGTCGAGTGAGGCGTCGATCGCGGCGAGCACGTGCTTGCGCGACAGCCCGCGGTCGTTGGCTCCCTGGCCCATGGGGAAGTAGACCTTGGTGGCCAGCACGTAGTCGTCGCGCTTGGCGAAGGTCTTCCTCAGCAGCGTGCCGGTGATCTCCTCGCTGGCGCCGGCCGAGTACATGTCGGCGGTGTCGAAGAAGGTGATCCCCGCCTCGGCCGCGCGCCGGACGATCGGCTCCGCCGCGTCCTCGCCGAGCTGCCAGGCCCGCGAGTGGCCGAAGCTCATCATGCCCAGGCACACACGCGAGACCTTCAGTCCCGATGACCCCAGCCGGGTGTACTCCATGCCAACCCCTCCACGCTCGATCAGGCCATTCACGTTACCCGGCGATCGCCTCGCGCTCCCGGTCGATGATCTGCTGGAGCTCGCGCAGGTCGTAGTTGCAGAGCACGGCGGCCGTCCACTCGGTGTCGAGGTAGATGCTCCAGCTGGTCGAGCCGCCGGCGATGCCGCCGCCGTGCGTGATGATGCGCTGGTTGTTGAAGATGGCGGCGATCGCGCCGTAGGCGTGGAAGCCCTCCCCGCGGCGCGGGTCGGGCGCTCCCATGGACGGCCCGGAGATCTTCGGGCTCAGCCACATCTCGGTGTAGGCGCGGTTGAGCAGCTTGTGGTTCTTCAGCGCCCAGGCGAAGCGCAGCAGGTCGGAGGCCGAGGCGAAGGCGTTGCCGCCACCGGCTCCGATGAAGCCGCGCGCCGAGTTCGTCCCCCTGACGCCGAGGGTGCCGCCCTTGTCGAGGTTGCGGACGCCGTCGATGCGGGAGCCGTCCTCCTGCAGCATGTACGGGTGCGCGATGCGCTCGTCGGTCAGCCATTGGGGCGTGGTGTAGTACGCCGAGCGCCGCATGCCCGCGGGCCGGAAGACGTGCTCGCGCATGTACTCGTGGAACGGCATGCCGGAGACCGCGGCCACGATCTCGCCGAGGACGTTGTAGCCGGTGCTCGCGTACTCCTTCTTGGTGCCGGGGACGAAGCGCAGCTTCTGCTCGCGTGCCTGCTTGGCGAGCTCGGCCTCGGCCTCGGCGATGCTGTTGAGGATCTTGTCGCCGCCGGGGCTGTTGGTCGGGTCGGTCATGCCGCCGGTGTGGGTGAGCATCTGGTGCACGGTGACGGCTCCGACGTCGGCGGGGAAGCCGTCCAGGTAGGTGCTGAGCTTCTCGTGGAACCTCAGCCTGCCCTGCTGGGCCAGCTGGACGATCGCCAGGCCGGTGAACGGCTTGGACGCCGACGCGAGGGCGTAGATCGTGTCGGGGCCGTTGGGGATCTTCCTTTCCTTGTCCGCCATGCCGTACGCGCGGGACAGCACCACGCGGCCGCGGTGGGCCACCAGCACGGTCCCCGAGAACCGGTCCTGGTCAGCCAGGTCCCGGATGTGGTCGTCGAAGGCCTCCAGCGAGCGGCCGGTGGCGACCGGTTCCCGGCCGGTGCTCGCCATCAGCGGCGCAGCGCCCAGCAGGCCCAGGACGGAGCGCCGCGAAGGGTCGTCGGTCAAGGCAGTTCTCCTTGTTCGTCACGGATGGGTGCCGCCGATACCACTGGAGCGCCTGCTAACTCCACGTAAGAGCGCCCCGCCGGTCGAGGTCCGGCGGGGCGCTCCGATCGGGGGTTCAGGCGGCCACCTGCTCGGCCAGCGCCACCGGCCGCTCGGCGCGCCCGGCGCGGGCGCGCAGGACCGCCACCGTCAGGACGGCCAGGCCCAGGAAGAGCGCCGCGCCCACCCCGGCCACCGCGTGCAGCCCCGAGGTGTACGCCGCGCGGGCGGCGGCCAGCAGCGCCGGGTCGCCCAGCGTCTCGGCCACGGCCCCGGCCAGCGTGTCCGCCTTCACCTCGGCGGGAAGGCCGGCGCGGAAGACGGCGGCGGCCAGGCTGCCCAGCGCCGCGACGCCCACAGCGACACCGAACTCGCCGCTGGTCTCGGAGATCGAGGCGGCGGACCCGGCCTTCTCCGGCGGGGCGGCGGCCATCATGATGCCGTTGCCCAGGCCCATCGGCAGCGCGATGCCCGCCTGGGCCAGCACCAGCCCGGCGACCAGGACCGGAACGCCGCTCGTCGCGTCGGCGACGGTCATCAGCGCCATGCCGGCCGCGCCGAGCGCCAGGCCACCGGCCATCACGTACGCCGGCTGGACGCGCCGGGCCAGCATGGGCCCCGCGGACAGAGCGACGATCATGACCAGGCTCGGCGGGATCATCCACAGCCCGGCGGCCAGCGGGGACAGGCCGGCGACCGACTGCAGGAACGTGGTGACGGTCAGCGTGACCCCGGCCATGACGACGCCGCCGAGCATCAGGATGGTCAGGGAGGCGGCGAAGGCGCGGTTGCCGAACAGGCGCAGGTCGAGCAGCGGGTCGGCCAGGCGGCGCTGGCGGCGGACGAACAGCGCGCCCATGGCCAGGCCAGCGGCGACGGCCACGAGGGCCGGCGGCTGCCAGCCGTTCCTGGTGATCTCCTTCAGGCCGTAGATGGCGGGCAGGATCGCGCCCAGCGACAGGGCGACGCTGGCCAGGTCGAGGCGGCCGGCCGTGGCGTCGCGGTACTCGGGCAGCAGCAGCGGACCGGCGATCAGCACGACGGCCATGAACGGCACGCCCAGCAGAAAGGCCGAGCCCCACCAGAAGTGCTGCAGCAGCAGCCCGCCCACGAGCGGCCCCGCGGCCATGCCCACCATGAAGCAGCTGAACCAGACCCCGATCGCGGCGCCCATCTGCTTGGGGTCGCGGAAGATGTTGCGGATCAGGGCCATCGAGGAGGGCATCAGCGTGGCTCCCGCGATCCCCAGCAGGGCCCGGGTCACGACCAGCATCTCGGCGCTGGAGGAGAACGCCGCCGCGACGGACACCAGGCCGAAGGCGGCCGAGCCGATGAGCAGCAGCTTGCGGCGGCCGACGCGGTCGCCGAGCGTGCCCATGGTCACCAGGAAGCCGGCCAGCATGAAGGAGTAGATGTCCATGATCCACAGCTGCTGCGGGGCGCTGGCGCCCAGCTCGGAGCTGAGGTGCGGCAGCGCGAGGTACAGGACGCTGACGTCGATGGAGAGCAGCAGGGCGATCGAGCTGAGGACGCCGAGTGCGATCCAGTCGCGCTTGCCGGCGGTTGAGGTCGTGTTCATGGCTCCACAGTGGCCGGACCCGCTTCTGGTCTCCTTTCCAGCGCCTTAAGGTGCTTCGTATGCGTTTTGGAGTGCTGGGACCGCTGACCGTCTGGACGGACGCCGGAGAGGTCGTCTCGATTCCGGGGTTGAAGGTGCGTGCCCTGCTCGCGGACCTGCTGGCCCACGACGGCCGGGTGGTGTCCACGGACCGGCTCGTGGACGACCTGTGGGGCGACGACGCGCCGGCCAACCCCGCCGCCGCGCTGCAGGTGCGGGTCTCCCAGTTGCGCAAGGCGCTGGAGGACGCCGAACCCGGCGGCAAGAACCTGATCGTCTCGCGGGCGCCCGGCTACCAGTTGCGGGTCTCGCCGGAGGCCGTGGACGCGCTGCGCTTCGCCGCGCTGGCCGGAGAAGGACGGCTGGCCGAGGCGCTGGAGCTGTGGCGCGGCTCGCCGTACGCCGACTTCTCCGACATGGAGTTCACGCGCGCGCCGATCACGAAGCTGGAGGAACAGCGGCTGACCGCCGTGGAAGAGCTCGCGGAGGTACGGCTGGCCGCCGGCGAGCCGGTCGACGTGGCCGAACTGGTGGCCGAGCACCCGCTGCGCGAGCGGCTGCGTGCCGTTCACATGACCGCCCTGTACCGGGCGGGACGGCAGAGCGACGCGCTGGCCACCTACGGCGAGCTGCGCGAACGCCTGGCCGACGAGCTGGGCCTCGACCCGTCCCCCGAGCTGGCCGACCTGCAGGCGCGCATCCTGCGCCAGGACCCGGGCCTCAGCGGCCAGGAGCGGCGCCCGGTCACCAACCTGCCCGCCACCGTCGACGACCTCATCGGCCGCGACCGGGCCGTGGCCGAGGTACGCGAGCTGCTCGGCACGAGCCGCCTGGTCACGCTCACCGGCTCCGGCGGCGTCGGCAAGACCCGCCTGTCCATCGCCACGGCCGCCCAGCTGACCGGCGCGTACCCGGACGGCGCGTGGCTGGTGGAGCTGGCCGCCCACGACCGCGACACCGCCTCGCTGGCCGACGCCGTGCTGGCCGCGCTGGACATCCGCGACAGCGCCGGGCCGGGCGACGCGCTCGACCGGCTGGCCGACACGTTGCGCGCGCGGCGCATGCTGCTCGTCCTGGACAACTGCGAACACGTCATCGACCAGGCGGCGAAGCTGGCCGAGTCGCTGCTGCGGGCCGCGCCGGGGTTGCGGATCCTGGCGACCAGCCGGGAGCCGCTGAGCGTGGCCGGCGAGACGCTGTGGAGCGTGCCGCCGCTGGGCCTGCCCGAGGAGGAAGGGCTCGACGCGGTGGCGGCCTCCGACGCGGTACGCCTGTTCATGGCCAGGGCCACGGCGTCGGCGCGCGGGTTCGTGCTCGACGAGTCCACGGCGGCGGCCGTCGCGCAGCTGTGCCGGCGCCTCGACGGGCTGCCGCTGGCGCTGGAGCTGGCGGCCACCCGGGTGCGTTCGCTCGGCATCCACGAACTGGTGTCGCGGCTGGACGACCGGTTCCGGGTGCTGTCCGGGTGGCAGCGCGGGGTCTCCGACCGGCAGCAGACGCTCATGGGAATGATCGACTGGAGCTGGACCCTGCTCACCGACGACGAGCGGGTGGTGCTGCGGCGGCTGGCCGTACACGCGGACGGGTGCACGCTGGAGGCGGCCGAGGTCCTGTGCGGCGACGGCGGGCTCGACGTGATGGAGCTGCTCGCGCGGCTGGTCGACCGGTCGCTGGTGACCGTGGTGGAGGGGCCGTCCGGGGTGCGGTACCGGCTGCTGGAGTCGGTCGCGGCCTACTGCCGCCGCCGTCTGGACGACGCCGGGGAGACCGATCGGGTACGGCGGGCGTACGTGGCCTACTACACCTCGCTCGCCGAGCGGGCGGAGGGGCACCTGCGCGGCGCCGAGCAGGTGCGCTGGATGCGCGATCTGGACTCCGAGGCCGCGAACCTGCGCAGCGCCCTCGACTCCGCGCCGGCCCCTGAGGCGTTGCGGCTGGTGAACGCGCTCTCCTGGCACTGGTACCTGCGCGGCCGCCTGCACGAGGCCCTCCGCTCCCTCGACGTCGCGCTGAACGCCCCCGGCCTGCCGGACGGGGCCGAGGTGGAGAAGGCGCGGGCCTGGCGGGCCGGGTTCGCGTTGCTGCTGGGTGAGAACGTGGACTGGGAGGCGGCGCTGGAGATCGCCGACCCGGCCGTGCGGGCGCGGGCGGAGCTGTTCGTGCAGTACGGGGTGACCGACATGCCGACCGCGACCGCCGTGGTGGACCGGGCGCTGGCGGCCTGCCGCGAGCTCGGCGACCGGTGGGGCGTCGCGGTGGCGCTGAGCCGGCAGTCCCGCGACGCCTTCACCCTGCGCGAACTGGACAAGCTCGACCGGGTCGGCCACGAGAGCCGACGGCTGTTCACCGAGCTCGGTGACCGGTGGGGTGTCCTGCAGGCCAATGAGTGGCTGGGCGGTCTGGAGGAGATTCGCGGCGACTACGACGCGGCCGTCCGGATCTTCACCGACGACGCCGAAGTGGCCGAGGAGCTGGGCCTGTGGCCGGACAAGGTACGCCGCCTGTCGTGGCTGGGCTGGATCGCCACCTACCTGCGCGACTACGACCGCGGGATCGAGACCTGCCTGGAGGCGCTCCGCCTGGCCGACGGCCAGGGCTACAAGGAGGGGACGATCTTCGCCAGGCTGGGCCTGTGCATCGCGGCCCGGCACTCGGGACGGCTGGAGCTGGCCGAGGAGCACATCGCCGTCCTGCTGCGTGGCGTGCCGCGCGGCCCGGACGTCGATCCCCAGTTGTTCATCCCGACCGTCCTGAACGAGCTCGGCCATGTCCGGCGCGAGCAGGGCAGGGAGCCGGAGGCCCGCGAGCTGTTCCGGGAGTCGCTGGTGGCCTCCAGGAAGATCGGCGACCCGCGGACGATCGCGGGCACGATGGAGGCGCTGGCCACGGTGGCCGAGCCGGAGGAGGCCGCCCGCCTGCTGGGCACGGCCGCCGCCAGCCGTACCGCCCACAGCACCCCGGCCTCCCCTGACGAGATCGACGACATCGCCCGCGCGACGGCGCGGGCCAAGGCCGCCCTGGGCGAGGCGGCCTTCGCCGCCGCCTACGCGAGCACCCTGTGAGTCAGGGGCGGAGACGTTCTTCGTGGGCGGTGCCGCGGAGGGTCAGGAGGGCGGCGGTGCTGATCAGGCAGGTGGCCATCACGTAGTAGGCGGGGATGTCGGCGTCGCCGGTGTTCTTGATGAGCTGGGTGATGATGAGGCCCGCCGAGCCGGAGAACACCGCGTTCGACAGCGAGTAGGCCAGGCCCAGGCCGGTGTAGCGGACGTTGGTGGGGAACATCTCGGCGAGCATCGCCGGCCCCGGCCCCGCCATCAGGCCGACCACGGCTCCGGCCACGAAGACGGCGGCGGCTTTCAGGGTCAGGGAGCCGCCGGGGTCCTGGAGGACGTTCAGGAGAGGCAGCGCCAGGACGACGATGAGGGCGGCGCCGGTGGTCATGACGACGCGTCGGCCGTAGCGGTCGCTGAGGATTCCGGCCGGGATGATGGCCAGCGCGAACCCCAGGTTGGCCACGACGGTGGCGATGAGCGCCTGCTGGAAGGTGGCGTTGAGGGTGGTCTGCAGGTAGGACGGCATGACGACGAGGAAGGTGTACCCGGCCGCCGACCAGCCCATGAGGCGGGCGATGCCGAGCAGGATGGCGCGCGCGGTCTCGCCCGCGGTGGGCTTCACGCTCGTCTCGCGGTTCGTGAACGACGGCGTCTCCTCCAGCCGCAGCCGCAACCACAGGGCCAGCCCGCCGAGCGGGACGGCGAGCAGGAAGGGGATGCGCCAGCCCCACGCCTTGAGGTCGGCCTCCGACAGCAGGGTGGCCATGACGGCCGCCGCCCCCGCCCCGCCGAGCAGCCCGAGCGCCACGGTGAACGACTGCCACGACCCGTACAGGCCGCGCTTGCGGTCGGGCGCGAACTCGGTCATCAGCGATACGGCCCCGCCGAACTCACCGCCCGCGGACAGCCCTTGCAGAATCCGGACGAGCGTCAGCAGCCAGGGAGCCGCGGCGCCGATCGTGTCGTAGGTGGGAAGAACGCCGATCAGCGCGGTCGCGGCCGACATGAGCAGGACGACGAGGATGAGCAGCGGGCGGCGGCCGATCCGGTCCCCCAGGCGGCCGAAGACGGCGGCGCCGAGTGGCCGGAAGAAGAACGCCAGGGCGAACGAGGCATAGGTCTTGACCAGGGCTTCGAGGTCGCTCGCCCCGGCGGGGGCGAAGAAGTTCGCCGCGATGATCGTGGCGAAGTACCCGTAGACCCCGAACTCATACCACTCGATGAAATTTCCGACTGATCCGGCCACGAGTGCCCGGCGGGACCGTGCCGTGGCCACGCCCGTCGTGCCGGTTCCATCCGCCATACCCGTCATGCGCGAAAAGCTTCACGCACTGCCCGCATCGTGTCAATAAGCTTCAGCCCAGCATGCGGAGCGGGGTGACAGCCTGCCGGTGCACGATCACGTCGAACCACTGGGTGATCGCGCCGCCGTCCATGTAGTAGTCGTAGGGGCGTTTGGGGTCGTAGTTGGCGATGCCCCGCATCTTCTTGGGCCGGTTGAGCTGAGGTGGCGTCTTGACCCGCAGGTCGACGGCGAACTGGGAGATCCCGGCGTCGCCGAACGGGCGGTCGGCCCAGGAGCGGGGCGGGCGGGGGATGCGGACCGGCTTGCCGCCGATCTTCAGGGTGCCGTGGTCGAAGGTGAAGCCGATGGACAGGTACCGCGGGCCGTACCAGCGGCGCAGGTGTGAACCCGCGCTGGCGAAGCGACGCTCGGGGGCGGGCGGCAGCGACAGGCGCAGGTCCGGGGCGTTGGCGGTGTGGGCGCTCGCGGCCCAGTAGGCGACCTTGTCGCCGGAGAAGCGCTGCCACCAGCGCAGGTTGCGCGAGGCCTGCTGGTCGCGGTAGCCGGTGTCGGCCCCGCGGTCCAGGTACTCGAAGAACGAGACGATCTGGCGGGCGTTGTGCAGGGCCAGCGCCTGCGCGCGGGAGTCCGGCAGCGCCTTGACCACGTCGTAGGCGGCGCGGGCGTGGGCGATGTACGGCTTCATGTCCCGGCCGCTCTCGAACAGCTCGCGCAGGTACTTGCCGACGTCGTCGGAGGGCGGGCGGATCTCCGCCAGATGCGCCCTGACCGACTCGAGCTTGGCGGGAGCGGCCTTCGCCACGTGCCGGATCACCGCGTCGTACGCGGCGGGGCGGGTGGCGTAGAACTCCACGCCGACGAAGCGCACCTTGTCGGCGTGCTTGGCGTTGTAGGCGCGCAGCCAGCGCAGCACGTCCCTGATCTCCTCGGCCTGCCACGTCGTGGTCATCTGCTTCACCACCGCGTCCAGGTCGCCCTTCCCGGTGACGACGTAGCGGTCGACGAGCTGCCCGGTGGTCCAGTCCTCCTCCCACGCGATCGTGCGGAACCCGCGCTTCTCCACCAGGTACCGCAGGAGCCGGTGCTTGAGCAGCGCCTCCTCGCGCGCCCCGTGCGTCGACTCGCCCAGCCCCACGACCTTGGCGTTCCCGACCATCCTGGCCAGCGGCGCGAGGTCGTCCAGCGGCGCCGCCGGGTCGATCGTGGCCAGCGGGACGGCGTGTTCCTTCACCCAGTCGACGACCGGTCCCGTGGTGAGCGAGAACGCGGTGGCGGCGGCGAGGGCGGCGTGCGTGATCATCTGGGATCTCCTTCGCGATCGGCTACGCCCCTACCGTCCTGCGGGACGCCGTCCGCCGCGTCCGCCGCGCAGCCCCCGCGCCGCTACCCCAGCCGGTGTAGCGCCGCGGGCCGGTCTCCTCCCGGGAGCGGAGACCTTAAGGCACGCTGAGGTACGCGCGCACGGTCGCCACCGTCCCCTCGGCCATGATCCGCTCCAGCGCCTCGGTCACCAGCTCACGGAACCCCGCGTGCTCCGGCAGATCCTCGCCGAACACCTCCCTGACCGCCAGGAGCCGCCCCGCCACCCGCGCCGCGTCACCGGTGACCCTGAGCCGTCCCGCCAGCGGGTCGTCCACGGCGGAAGCCGTACTCACGTGTGCCATCCACCCCGCCACGACCAGCGCGATCCACCGCGGCTCGCGCCCGGCGGCGAGCAGCTCGCGGGCCGGATCGAGCAGCCGCTGCGGCAGTTTCTGCGAGCCGTCCGCGGCGATCTGCGCGGTGCGGTGCCGCAGCTCGGGGTTGGCGAACCGCTCCAGCAGCGACGCCTTGTACGCGCCCAGGTCCACGCCGTCAAGCTCCCCCAGGGTCGGCGTCACCTCGTCCATGAGGCGCACGAGCGCCGGACGAAGCTCGCCGAGCGCCTGCGCGACGTGCTCGCGCGCGCTGAGGTAGGCGAGCGCGGAGTGGCTGCCGTTCAGCAGCCGCAACTTCATCACCTCGTACGGCCCCGCCCGCGCCACCAGCAACGCCCCCGCTTTCTCCCAAGCGGGCCGCCCGGCGGCGAAGTCGTCCTCGATCACCCACTGCAGGAACGGCTCGGCGACCACCGCGCCCCGATCCTCCAGCCCCAGCCGGGCCGCCGCCTCGGCCAGATCGGCGGGCGTGCTCGCGGGCACGATCCGGTCCACCATCGTGCAGGGGAAGCGGACCTGCTCGCCGATCCAGCCGAGCAGCCACGGCTCCGCCGCCGCCCTGACCAGGTTGGCCAGCCTGGCCCCGTTTGAGGGCAGGTTGTCGCAGCTCAGCACCGTGATCGGCCCCGCGTCCGCGGCGGCCCTGGCCCGCAGCCCACGCACCAGCCGGTCGACGGCGGGCCCCGCGCGGTATCCCTTCTCGGTGATCGTCACCGTGACCACCTGGGTGCCCGGCGCGGCCAGCCGGTCGGTGAGCAGGTCGTCGCCGGGCCGTAGCACCTCGGTGACCGCGCCGACGACGCGCAGGTCGCCGCCCGCGCGCACGCTGTAGAGGCCGTCCTGCGGGCCGAGCTGCTCGGCCACGGCGGGACCGCGCATGGTGGCGCCGCAGATCCCCCACCGGTCGTCACCGGTGGCCGCCATCGCCTCCTCGGTGAAGACGGCCTGGTGCGCGCGGGCGAAGGCGCCGATCCCGAGATGCACGATCCCCGTCGCGCCCGGCCGGAAAGCCCCCTCGTACGAGGTACGGCTGAGCCTCACCAATGGTGCATGCTCCCGTCAAGCAGCCGGTTGACCGGCAGGTAGGCCGGGTCGTACGGGTAGCGCGCGGCGAGCTTCTCGTCGATCTCCACCCCGAGCCCCGGCTCCTCACCCGGATGCAGGTAACCGTCGGCGAAGCGGTAGCCGTGCGGGAAGACCTCGTCGGTCAGCTCGGTGTGGCGCATGTACTCCTGGATGCCGAAGTTCGGCACCGCCAGGTCCACGTGCAGCGCGGCCGACATGCACACCGGCGACAGGTCGGTGGCGCCGTGCGAGCCGGTCCTGACGTGGTAGAGGGCGGCCAGGTCGAAGATGCGGCGCAGATGGGTGATGCCGCCCGCGTGCACGACCGTGGCCCGGATGTAGTCGATGAGCTGCTCGGTGATGAGCTGCTGACAGTCCCAGATCGAGTTGAACACCTCGCCCACCGCGATCGGCGTCGTGGTGTGCTGCCTGATGAGCCGGAAGCCCTCCTGCAACTCGGCCGGGACCGGGTCCTCGATCCAGAACGGCGCGTACTCCTCCAGGCTCGCGCCCAGCCTGGCCGCCTCGATCGGGGTCAGCCGGTGATGAACGTCGTGGAGCAGGTGAAGGTCGGGGCCGAAGCGCTCACGCGCCGCGGCGAACAGCTCCGGGACCATGCGCAGGTACCGCTCGCTCGACCAGGTCGCCTCCACCGGCCGTCTGGCGGCGGCGGGCTCGTAGAACATCTTGTCCTGGCTGACGCCGTAGGTGACGGGCAGGCCGGGGACGCCGCACTGCACGCGCACCGCCTTGTAGCCGAGCTCGGTGTAGCGGGCCACCTCGTCCAGGACTTCCGGGACGGTCTCGCCGTTGGCGTGGCCGTACACCGTGACGCCCTCGCGGGAACGGCCGCCGAGCAGCTGGTACACCGGGAGCCCGGCCACCTTGCCCTTGATGTCCCAGAGGGCGGTGTCGACGGCGGCGATCGCCGTCATCGTGACCGGGCCGCGCCGCCAGTAGGCGCCCCGGTAGAGGTAGTTCCAGGTGTCCTCGATGCGGGCGGGGTCGCGGCCGATGAGCAGCGGGGCCACGTGGTCGCGCAGGTAGGAGGCGACCGCCAGCTCGCGGCCGTTGAGCGTGGCGTCGCCGAGACCGGTCACCCCGTCGTCCGTGGTGATCTTCAGGGTGACGAAGTTGCGGCCCGGGCAGGTGACGATGACCCGCGCGTCGACGATCTTCATCCGTGTGCCTCCTGGTCGGCGAAGAGCGTACAGCGGGGGTGGGTGCGCAGGGCGGAGGCCGGGCAGGCGGTGGTGAGCGGGCCGTGCAGGGCGGCCTGGAGCGCGGCCTTCTTGCGCGCGCCCGGGACCGTGACCACCAGGCGGCGCGCCGCCAGCAGGGCGGGGACCGTCAGCGTGACCGCGCGGCGCGGCACCTCGCCCAGGGTGGCGAAGCAGCCGTCGCTCACCTGCTGCCTGCGGCACGGCTCGTCCAGTTCGACCACCTTCACGGTGAGCGGGTCGGCGAAGTCGGCGACGGGCGGATCGTTGAAGGCCAGGTGACCGTTGTCGCCGATGCCGAGGAAGGCCAGGTCGAGCGGGGCCCGCGCGAGCAGCGCGGCGTAGCGCTCCGCCGCGGCGGCCGGGTCGGCGCCCGGCACGATCTCGTGCACGGCCCCGGGCCCGACGGCTCCCCAGATCTCCTCCCGCAAAAAGGCCGCGAAGCGCTGGGGCGCGTCCGCCGGCAGATCCACATACTCATCCAGATGGAACGCCACCACCCGCGACCAGTCGATGCCAGGGGCGGCACGCAGTCCGGCGAGCATCTCCCGCTGTGACGGCGCCGCCGCGAAGGCCACCCGCGCCTCGTCCTGTGCCGCCAGGACCTCGCGCAAGGCCTCGGCGGCCGCCCGAGCCGCCGCCGCGCCGGTGGCCGCCCGGTCGGCATGGACGCTGACCCGCATCAGCCCTCCCCCAGTTCGACGATCTGCATGAGATTCCTGGCGATGTGATACGGATCTTTGACGGGCAGCGCCACCACCTCATCAAGCGGCCGCCCGTCCCGGTCACGGATCTGCACCCACTCCTCCCCGTCATCACGCCCGGGAAAGGTGTCCAGCGTGTAACCCCAGACCTCCCCGAACCACCTTTCCGCCGATTTATCGCCATATTTCACGGCGGCGAGGCGGGTGCTGTAGGCGGCCTCCGTATGCACCCACCACAACTTCGTCGTCCACGTCCTGAGAATCAGTTCCTCGTACGCCCCGCCGCCCCGCCGGCCCGTCACGTCGGTGTAGCGCAGCAGCCCGCCCCGCTCCACGTCCCAGCCGGTGGCGCAGAGCTTGGAGATGCTGTCCAGCACCTGCCCGTCCGCCCGGTGATCCCCGAGCAGTTCCCCGGCCTCCAGCACCATCCAGGCGCCTTCCAGGGCGTGGCCGGGGTTCCGATGCCTGGCCAGGACGGTGTCACGCTGCCCGGGATCACCGACCAGGACCTCGGCGAACAACCCGGTCTCCTCCCGATGCGCCATCACCCCCCGCAAGGCACCGGCCAACTCCCCCTTCAACCCCGCCGCCTCTCCCCCGGTGCGCTCGTGGGCGCGGACCTGGTCGAGGCGGGCGTTGAGCAGGATCATGCGGGCGCCGAAGCCCGAGTGGCCCGGTGGCAGTGGGTAGGGCGGGGTTGGTGGGTCGCCGTTGGTGATGTCGTCGGAGACTCTGGTGAGGATGGGGTCCACCACGTCCAGCCACTCGGGCGAGCCGGTCTGTCTTGACAGCTCGGACAGGCCCATGGCCACGAAGCAGTCGGCGTAGATGCTGCGTTCGGACGGTTTCTCGGTGCCCGTCTCGTCCAGGAGGTAGGCGCAGGTGCCGCCGGGCCGTACCGCGTGATCGACCAGGAAGCGGGCGCCGCGTTCGGCGTGGGACAGAAGTTCGGCGGGGTCCAGGGCGAGCAGGCCGCGCTCGGCGAGGCGGGCCGCGCGCGCCAGCAACCACACGAAGCGGCCCTGTGACCACGTGTACTTGTCGGTCGACAGCCGCGTCCTGCCGCGGTTGTCGAAGCAGGTGTAGTAGCCGCCGTTGACCTCGTCGATGCCGTTGGCCAGCCAGAACGGGAAGATGACGTCCTCGAGTTGCCGTCGTGCCGCGTGTTCCGGCCCCATGCTGCCCCTAGGGTCGTGAAATGAAAGCGATTGCATGGATTCTGTCTTCGCTAGAGTTACCCGTCAAGAAGGGAGCGTGAGGTGGGCCGCGCGACGATCTACTCCATCGCCGCCATGTGCGGGGTGTCGGCGGCGACCGTGTCCCGCGCGTTCAACCGGCCGGAGCTGGTCAGCCCCGTCGTGCGTGAACGGGTGCTGCGGGCCGCCCGCGAGCTCGACTACCAGCCCAGCTCGGCCGCGCGCGGGCTGGTCACGGGGCGGGCCGGGATGGTCGGGCTCCTCGTGCCCGACATCACCAACCCGTTCTTCCCACTGCTGGTACGGGCCGTGCAGCGCACCGCCGACCGGATCGGCAGCGCGCTCATGCTCATCGACGCCGAGGAGAGCGCGGCCACCGAGGTACGCCTGGTGAACCAGCTCCGCGGCAAGGTGGACGGGGTGATCGCCGCCTCGCCGCGCTCGCCCGCTGCCGCCCTGCGCGAGGCGGCGGGCGACCTGCCGATCGTGCTGGTGAACCGGACGTTGCGCGAGATGTCCTCGGTGGTGTGCGACAACACGGCCGCGCTGTTCGACGCCGGTGAGCACCTGTACGGGCTGGGCCATCGTTCGTTCGCGCTGCTCGCGGGGCCGAGCGCGTCGTGGGCGGCGGGGCGGCGCTCGCAGGCGGTACGCCGGTGGGCGCGCGGGCGGGGCGTGGACCTGGTGGAGCTGGGGCCGTTCCGCGCCACGTACAAGGGCGGGCGGCAGGCCGGTGCGGCCCTGATCGGCACCTCGGCCACGGCGGCGTTCGCCTTCGACGACCTGATGGCGTGCGGGGTGCTCGCCGAGCTGGCGGGGCGGGGGGTGTCGGTGCCCGGCGACCGCAGCGTGGTGGGCTGCGACGACGTCCTGCTCGCCCAGACGGTCACCCCCCGCCTGACCACGGTGTCGGCCCCCATGGACGACCTGGGCCAGACCGCCATGGAGGTCCTGACCAGACACATCGAGGCCCCCGACGCGCCCCCGGAATCCCGCCGCCTGCCCGGCGTCTTCACCCCCCGCGACTCCACCGGCCCCACCCCCTGAGCAGCACACCGGTCCCCACCGCCTGAGCAGGACACCAGTCCTCACCCGGACCGGGCCACGACCGCACTGCGGAAGCCCCGACAACAACCGGCACAAGGCACCCCGACACGCACCCAGTGCACGAAGCCCGCGGCGCGGGCGCAGCGTGGGACAGCACAGCACGCGGCGTGGGGCAGCGGCGCGGCGCGGGGCAGCGCCCCGCGGGCAGCACACGCGGCGCGGGACGGCGCGGACGGCGCTGCCGCAGCGGGCACTGCACAGCGCCGGCACAGCGCCGGCACAGCGCCGGCACAGCGCGGGCACAGCGCGGGCAGCGCGGGGCGGCGCGGCGCGGCGCGGCGCGGCACGCGGCGTGGGGCGAGCGGGGCGGCGTAGGGCGGCGCGGGGCAGCGCGGAGCGGGCGGCTGAGGTGGGTGGTGGCCAGGACGGGGTGAGGGTAGGCCAGCCGGGGGTGGTGGGTTGGTCGGGGTGGTGGTGTGGGTGAGGGTGGAGAGGGAGTGGGGGTTGACCTCGGGCGAGGGGGCGGCCTAGATTCCGTGCAATCGCTTTCATGCCCCGGCCGGAGGAGTCGAGCCCGTGACCGGACCCGCCGCGCTCATGCGCGCCTACTTCGAGACGATCACCGACCTGCTGGCCCGCATCGAGGCCGAGGAGGCCGGCAACATCCAGGCCGCCGCCGCGCTGGTCGCCGACCATGCCGCGCGGGATCGGCTGATCTATGTGTACGGGCCAGGCGGCCATTCGAACCTCGCGGCGCAGGAGGTCTTCTTCAGGGCGGGCGGCCTGGTCAACGTCTCGGCCGTCCTGGACGAGGGCACCCTGCTGTCCGGCGGCGCCCTGCGCTCGATGGCCATGGAACGCACCCCCGGCTACGGCAGGCTCGTGGTCGAGGACAACCGGATCGGCGCGGATGACCTGCTCATCCTGGTCAACGCCTACGGGATCAACGCGGCGCTCATCGACGCGGCCCTGACGGCCGGGGAGCGGGGCGCCACGGTCGTCGGGGTGTCGTCGCGGGTCCATGCCGACTCCACCGACCCGGACCACCCGGCCCGCCACCCGTCCGGGAAGAACCTGCACGACCTCGTGGGCGTGCACGTGGACACGAAGGTGCCGGTCGGCGACGCCGTACTGGAAATCGAGGGGATCGCCGAGCGGGTCGGCGCGATCTCCACGTTCGCCAACGCGTACGCGCTCAACTGCCTGATGGCCGCGGCGATCGCGCTGCTGGCGGAGCGGGGCGCGAAGCCCGACATCTGGCGCAGCGGCAACGCCCCCGGCGGTGACGCGGCGAACGCCGTGTTCCTGCACCGCTTCCGTGGGCGCGTGCGCTGGTTGTGATCCTCAACCCCCCAAGGAGCCCCCATGGGCGTGCTCGACTGGTTGGTCATCTGCGGATATTTCCTCGTCATGCTGGCGATCGGATGGTGGGCCAAGTCCCGTGTCCACGACGCCAGGGACTTCTTCACCGCCGGCGGCCGGATGCCGTGGTGGTTGTCCGGCATCTCGCACCACATGTCCGGCTACAGCGCCGCGGTGTTCGTCGGCAACGCGGCCATCGCCTACACGGCCGGTTTCACCCTGTACGTCTGGTGGGCGCTGGGCATCACGATCGCGATGCTGATCGGGTCGGCGTTGTTCGCGCCCCGGTGGCCGAGGTTGCGGCGGCGGCTGGGCATCATCTCGCCGCTGGAGTACCTGTCCACGCGCTACAACGTGCCCACCCAGCAGGTGCTGGCGTGGAGCGGCACCGCGCTGAAGGTCTTCGACGTGGGCGCCAAGTGGGCGGCGACGGCGCTGCTGCTGCAGGTGTTCGCCGGGGTGCCGCTCGCGTGGGGCGTGCTGCTGACCGGCGGCGTGACGCTGATCTACTCGACGGTCGGCGGGTTGTGGGCGGACGCGCTGACCGATCTGGGGCAGTTCGTCATCCAGCTCGTCGCCGGGATCACGTTGTTCGTGGCGGTGCTGGCCAAGCTGGGCGGCGTACCGGCGATCTGGACGCTTTGGGACCGGCTGCCGGAGGGGCACGGTCAGCCGTTCAACGGCTCGTACACGATGGCGTTCGTCATGGTCTACCTGCTGATCAACACGCTGTCCTACAACGGCGGCACCTGGAACCTGGCCCAGCGCTTCATCGCCGCACCCGACGGGGCCTCGGCGCGCCGGGCGGCGCTGCTGTCGGCCGGGCTGTATTTGGTCTGGCCGCTGGTGCTGTTCTTCCCGATGTGGGCGGCGCCGGTGCTGCTGCCGGGGCTGGCGCAGCCTGACCAGTCGTACGCGCTGCTCACCCAGTCCTTGCTGCCCGGCGGCCTGATCGGGCTGGTGCTGGCCGGGATGTTCGCGCACACGATGGCCATGACCTCCTCCGACGCCAACGCGATCTCCTCCGTGGTGATCCGCGACATCGTCCCCGCGGTCTGGAAGCGCGCCAGTCACCTGTCCTCGGCCACGGAACTGCTGGCGGGGCGGGTCGCGACGTTCCTGTTCATCGCGTTGTCGATGGGCATCGCGCTGACCGCCGACAGCTTCGGCGGGGTGCTCGGACTGATCATCCTGTGGTTCGGCGCGCTGGTCGGGCCGATCGCGATCCCGATGCTGCTGGGCATGCTGCCGGCCTTCCGGCGCTGCGGGCCGTTCGCGGCGATCGCCTCGTGGGCCACGGGCTTGGTCGTGTTCGCGCTGGTCAAGTATGTCGTGGTGGTTCCGCGGTGGGTGGAGGTCGGCGGGCCGGTGCTGTGCTCGCTGGCGGTGTTCGTGCTCATCGGCCTCCTGCTGCCGTGGCGCGGTCAGGAGGCCGACGAGCTCGTGGACTCACTGGGTAGTGAGCCCGAGGTCAGCGCCCGGGCGTGATCAGTGCGCGGTGCCCGCCCCTCAACGGAGCGGGCACCCGTGCCTCAATCCTTGCGCCGGTAGTCGGCCGCGACGCCGATCAGGCTGATGAGCCCGGTGGCGAACTCCAGCGCCTCCTGATGCCCCTCCTCGAAGGGCGGCTGGAAGCCGACTCCCTGCCACGTCTTCGTGACCGGGTCCCAGATGTCGCTGCCGACCTCGAAGTCCCAGCCGTAGACGCCGTAGTCGTACCAGAGCTCGTCGGCGGAGTTGCCCGCCGCCGAGTACAGCACGTCGGTGACCGGACCCGTCTGCTGCGGCCAGGTCACGGTGCCGCGCGAGGAGGCGATGGCCTCCTCGATCGTCCGCGCCGACTTGAGGAAGTAGGCCTCCTCACTGGCGCTCGGCCGGGGCAGCGGGACCCGGCCGTCGAGCTTGTAGGCGCCGGGCGGCCACATGAAGTAGCCGCCGTAGCTGTGGACGTTGAGCGCGAACTTGATGTTGCGGAAGGTCTTGGCCAGCCAGATCACGTTGCGGCTCTCGGCCTCGGAGTGCTCGGCGGGGCCAGCGAAATTGCCGCTCTGGCAGTTCGTGGAGGCGCCGAAGTAGCCGTCGAACAGCGAGCCGGTGGCGTAGTTGCGGTTGATGTCCACGCCCCACGTGTTGCGCAGGGCCGGGTCGGCCTGCTGCGCGGGGCAGTGGTTGACCATGTTCTTCCGCTGCATGTTGAAGTCGTAGAAGCTGTAGTTGGCGCCGTCCGGGTTGACCGTCGGCACGATGAAGATGTCCGTGCGGTTCAGCAGCCTGCGGGTGGCCGGGTCGCGATGGTAGTTGCGCAGCAGCCGCTCGGCCGCCTCGATCGTGACCAGCGGGGTCACCCATTCACGCGCGTGTTCCTGGGCGTAGGCGAGCACGCCGGTGCGCGAGCCGTCCCGCCGCTCGCCGACGCGCAGCGCCAGCACCGTCGCGGGCTTGCGCGAGACGCTCGCGGGCGCCTTCAGGAAGTCGGTCAGCTGGGTGAGCGCCGCGGCCGCCACCACGCCCGTCCCCGGGTCGTTGCGGTACGGCGCCGCCTTGACCAGCGTCCCGGCGCCCGCGTTGATCGCGGCGATGACCTGGGCCGCGGTACTGGTGAGCGCGCCGGTGGGCCCGGTGGCGAGGCTCACCGAGATGATCTTGCCGTTGACGGTCACCCGCAGCGGACGGTCGGGCGCGCCCGGGTCCACCAGCTCCAGGGCCAGGTCGTTGCCGCCCTCGGAGCCGTAGGCGAGCGAGCTGACCACCACGGTCCCGAACTGGGCCTGGGCGTGGCGGCGGTAGCCGTTGGTCTTGTTGGGCAGGGCGATGATGTCGGTCAGGCGGGGATAACGCCGGTGCAGCGCCCGCACGCGCTCGTTGAGCTGGTCGGGCGTCATGTACTGGGTGACGAAGTCCTTCTGGTATCCGGGCACGTTGCGGTCGGGCCGCTCGCCGTCCGGCCATTCCCTGACCCGGGCCTGCGCGGTGCCGCCACCGGCCGAGGTGACGGTGACCCACTGCGGGCGGCTGGCGACCGGGGACGGCGTCGCGAACTGGTGCCCGAGATAGGCGCCCGCGTCCACGTACGCCACCATCGGCACCTGGCCGCCGCTACCTCTGGAACCACGCCAGGCGGCGGTCAGCACGGCGGGCCCGCCCGCGCTGCTGGTCGCCTCGACCGACAGGAAGTAGCCGTCGCGCGTCTTCCATTGGACGGCGCGCTCGATCACGATCTGGTCGGCGACGGCGGCGCCCTTGCCCTGGGGCGGGGCCGGCGCTGGGGCGGCCGGGTCGGTTTTGGCGACGCCGAGCGGCCGGAGTTCCGCCAGCTGGCTCGGGGTGAGGACGGCGTCGACCTGGACGCTGCCGTCCGCTTGCGGGCGTACCCGCTCGGTGAGGTCGGTGCCCTGGGCGACCAGCCGTTCGAGGGTCGCGCGGTCGGGGACCGAGAGGGTCATCAGGGAGGCGGGTTCCGGTTCCGCCGGGGGCGCCGCCGTCACGGCGGCGGGCACGGCAGGGGTCACGGACAGGACGGCTAACAGGGTTAACGCGAGGACACTTGCTGACGCACGTAAGCCACGCACGGCTCCTCCTAGATCAGCCTAGGAGATCATTGAAAGCCGCGGCGGCACGCCCGGCAAGGCTCGCGTGCTTGGATGGACGCCATGGAAAACGGTTTCCCGGGCGCGGTCGGCCTTTCCCACCTGCGCCCTTACGACTGTGGCGGCTCCCCTCATCTCCACACCGCGTCCACCGAGGGCTACGTGGTGCTGAAGGGCGAGGGCACGCTCGCCACCCTCAGCGGCCAGGGGTACGGCGAGCACCCTCTGGAGCCGGGCACGGTGGTGTGGTTCACGCCGGGCACCGTCCACCGGGTGCTCGGTGAGCTGGAGATCCTCGTCGTCATGGAGAACGCCGGGCTGCCCGAGGCCGGTGACGCCGTCATGATCTTCCCCGAGGAGATCCTGGCCTCGCGGGAGGCCTACGCGCGGGCCGCCGCGCTGCCGCCGGACCCGGACCGCCGGGATCTGGCGGTCCGGGGCTTCGAGGTCTGGCGCGAGCGGGTGCTGGCCGAAGGCCCGCGGGCGCTGGCCGGCCTGCACGCCCTCGCCGTACATCTGGTGGCGCCGAAGGTGGCGCGCTGGCGTGAGCTGTGGGAGTCGCGCATCCTCGCGCAGACCGAGCAGACCGCCGTGCGGCTCGACCACCTCGCCCGCGGCGAGAGCACGCTGCTCGCCGCGGCCGGGGTGTCGGCCGCCGTGCCGGAGCCGCGCCTGGGCATGTGCGGCCACCTGCGCGCCTACTGAGGGGTCAGACCTTGGTGATCCGCACCGCGTCCGCGATCACGTAGCCGGTGGTGGAGGTCCACCTGCTGACGCCGACGACGTTCGCGGTGCCCGCGGGCAGCGTGAAGGTGCCGAGTCCGCGCCACGTCCCGCCGCCCGTCCGCTGGTCGACCCTGATGGTCTGCCCCGCCACAAGGTACGGCGTGGCGCTGTTGTACCCCGGATCGGCCGGATACCAGACCTCGACCCGGTAGCTGCCCGCCGCCGGGATCGCCGCGCTGAACCACGCCGGGTCGCTGGCCGCCACCGGCGGGGCGTAGCGGTAGTCGGCGCCGTGACGCTGCGCGGAGAAGGTGGAGGTGCCCCAGTTCGCCCCGGCGGTGAACCCGGCGCCCGCGTTGTCGACGATGACGCTGAACGTGCCGCCGTCGCCACCGGTCACCACCCGGCCCGCGCTCTGGCCGCTCTCCTGGTGGGTCCGGTTGAGCGCGCTCACGTAGTAGGTGTACGTGCTGCCCGCGGCGGCGGTCGGGTCGGTGAACGTGGTGGCGCGGGTGGTGGTCAGCAGGTTGCGCGCGTCGGCGAAGAAGCAGGGGTCGGCGGCGGGCGAGCCGTTCACCCGGTAGACGGCGTAGGCGGTGCCGCCGCCCTGCCAGGCGAGCGCCACGCCACCGCTGCCGCGGGTGGCCGAGGTGATCGACGGTGCGCCCGGCGCCGCCGCCGAACCGTGCTCGGGCAGGAGGGCGGGCTTGGTGTAGTGGGCGGCGGTCATCGTGGAGACGCTGTTGATCCGGTTGGCCTTGACGTCCTTGGCGCTGAAGAAGACGTCGCCGCGTACCTCGGGATGCTGGCGGTTGTAGGTGAGGTGGTCCGACAGCTCGGCGGTGCGTTGCCAGGCGGGATCGACGCCGGCCCGGTAGGCGGCCTGGCCCACGTAGAGCTGCACGTCCGTGCCCCTGACGACGCCGGCCCACCAGGCGGTCAGCACCTTGTAGTCGGCGACGTTGTAGCCGATGTGCCAGTAGAGCTGGGGCGTGATGTAGTCGAGCCAGCCTTCCTTCACCCACCGCCGCGAGTCCGCATATATCGCGTCATAGGACTGCAGGCCGGAGGTGTTGGAGCCGAGCGGGTCCGTCCCCGCGTTCCGCCAGATGCCGAACGGGCTGACGCCGAACCGCACGTGCGCCTTGGCCGCGTGGATGCGCCGGCCCAGCTCCTTGATCAGCAGGTTGACGTTGTCGCGCCGCCAGTCGTTGATGTTGGTGAACCCGTTGGGGTACTGCGCGAACGTGCCCGAGTCGGGAATCGCCTGCCCGCTGACCGGATACGGATAGAAGTAGTCGTCCAGGTGCACGCCGTCCACGTCGTACTTGGTGACCGCGTCCATCATCGCGTCCTGGATGAAGGACCGTACGGCGGGGATGCCGGGGTTGTAGTAGAGCTTGCCGCCGTACGCGAAGCGCCAGCCGGGGTTCTTCCTGGCCGGATGGGTGGAGATGAGGCGGTTCGGGTCGGCGTGGTTGGCGATCCGGTACGGGTTGAACCAGGCGTGGAACTCCAGGTTCCTGGCATGCGCCTCGGCCACCATGAACGCCATGGGGTCGTAGCCGGGATTGCCCCCCTGCGTCCCGGTCAGCCAGTTCGACCACGGCTCGAACGGCGACGGCCAGAACGCGTCGGCCGTCGGCCTGACCTGCACCACGACGGCGTTCATCCGCTTCTGCACCGCCAGGTCCAGCCATGAGCGGAACTCGGCCTGCTGCGCCGCCACGCTCAGCCCGGTGGCGCTGGGCCAGTCGATGTTGGCGACGCTGGCCACCCACATCGCGCGGAACTGCCGCTTGGGCGTGGCCGGATCCACGGCGCAGGCCACGGCTGCCGCCGCTGTGGCCGGCGCCGGGTTGAGGAGGGACGTGAGAAGGAGGGCTAGGACGGCTAAGACACCACGACCTGTCGTCACGAAAGAAAGCTTCTTCTCCCTATCAGTCCCTGTCAATAATCTCCCGCTGCGCCTGGTACAGGTCCTGGACGCGTGGCCGTACCCCGTGATCGCCCTGGAAGGTCTCCAGGTCACCGGTGAAGTCGGGGGTGAGCTCGCTGCCGCCGTTCGCGCCCTGGATGCCGATCGACACGCTGCGCGGGGCCACGTCGGCGATGGTCAGGGCGTACGGGCTGCCGCCGGTGATGCGGACGTTCCAGTGGGCGATGCGCGCGCCGAACAACGGGCCCGAGGCGCCGGAACCGCCGACCCGGCCGTTGTTGACCAGGGTGATGTCGGTCCTGACGTTCTCGAACGGCAGGCCGCGGTGGGTGTCGAAGGTGCCCTCTGCCATGGTGCCGCGCCGCCAGACGTTGCCGGAGGACAGCCCCTCCAGGTTGAGGCCGTGGTGCACGGCGCCGGCGGGCACGGGGACGGTGAAGGCCTCGATCTCGAAGTCCTCGACCAGGTTGTCGTGCGACTGCATCCGGCAGGCGAAGCTGTGGTGCGCGGCCCGGCCGCCCACGGCCACGCGGCTGAGCGTGTTCGACTTGGCCGTGGTGAAGCCGAAGCCGAGGTCGCAGTTCTCCACCCGGACGTCGTAGGCCCAGCAGTCGTGCACCGCCTGGAAGCAGACGCCGTTGGAGCCGGGGTGCCGGTTGTGGGCGGTCATCGGGACGACGGCGTTGCGTACGGTCAGGCGCTCGACGCCGCTGTCGTGCACGGTCGGGCCCAGGGCGCGCAGCCGGGCCGGCCATTCCGGGCGCAGGTCGTAGCGGATCGGCTCGGCCAGCCTGACCAGGCGCGGGCCCAGGACGGCCGCCACCCTGACCGGCCACTGGAAGGACGAATACTGCACATACTGCCCGCCGGATCCGGTCACGAGCTGCGGGGCGCGGCGCGGCCAGTCATAGGTCCGGGTGCCCGGGATGTCACCGGCCACGTGCTTCAGCAGTCCCGCGTCGGGCCGGTTCTCGGTCTCCAGCAGCACCATGTCGCCCGCGCGGAGCTTGGTGGTCCCGGAGACCATGAGCGTGCGCGCGCCGCGGGTGGCCGCCGACACCTCGGCGAGCGTCTCGCCCATCAGCCAGTTCTCGGTGCCGGCGAAGTCCTCCGACTCCGACAGCGCCCGGCGTTCCGGCGAGATGAACCACACCTGACCGCCCGTCCACGACCAGCGGCTGTTGCCGTTCGACTGGCGGGCGGGCCGGTAGCCGTCGTCGAGACTCCTGGCGAAGTGCAGGATCGTCCGGTCCCGGCCCGAGCCGCGCAGGACCACGTTCGACCAGTGCATGAAGACCGGGGAGTTCAGCAGGTACGTGCCCGGCGGCACCAGCACGACGCCGCCGCCCCGCTCCCCCGCCGCCTTGAGCGCGGCGTTGAAGGCCGGGGCGCAGTCGGTGACGCCGTCGGCCTTGGCGCCGTGGTCGGTCACCTTCGTCACCACCCGCCCGTGTCTGGGCAGCCTGGATCCGAGGCGGTAACCGGCGCGGGAGACGTCGGGGACGAGCGGGTGGGCGCCGGGCGCCAGCGCCCACTGCTCCAGGAGGGCGGCCGAGTCGTCCTTGGGCCCTCGGTCATTCTCGGATAAGGCCGGGGCGGCGAGCGCGGGGACCGCCGCGGCGGCCACCGCCGCGCCCAGCAGGGCGCGGCGGGTGACGGTGTCGTGCATGGTGACGCTCCTCAGCCGAGTGAGAGCCGGTCCAGGTCGGGTGCGGAACCGGTGTCGTTGTGGATCTTGATGATGTTCTGCCCGGCGCCGAGGGTCACCGGGACCCGGGTGGTGTAGGGCGTATTGTTGCCGACGCCGTCCACCTGGACCTCGACCGGCGTGCCGCCGTTGACGGTGACGAAGAACGACCGGGGGCCGTTGACCGTGTAGTCGGCGAACAGCGTGTAGGTCCCGGCCGAGGGCACGCTCACGTTCTCGAACAGCACGTACGCGTCGGGTCCTCCGCCCAGGTTGCGCACCTTCTGCCCACCGGAACACGGGCCGCAGCCGGTGATGCCGGCGCTGCCGAGCTGGTTGGCCGAGTCCTCGGCCTCGCGCATCCACACCCGGTCGGCGGGGCGGGGCCGTACCCGGACCTGCTTGGACGCCTGGGCGGGGCGGCCGAGCACCTGGAAGGCCGCGGTGATCGGGATGTCGGCCGGGGTGACGTCCTGGCCGGGCGGCGAGGTGAGCGTCCAGGTCGCGGCGAGCGTCTGGCCGAGCCGCAGCGTGGCCGCGGTCGCCGGGTCGCCCTGGACCGTCCAGCCCTGCGGGGCCGCCGGCGCCAGCCTGACCTGGTCGAGCTGGTCGTCGGCGTCCAGGCGCAGCGTGGCCGAGACCTTGATCGCCTGCTGACCCGGGCCCGCCCACTGCAGCCCGCCCGGCTCGACGGTCAGCGTCGTGGTCGGGACCTGGGAGGCGGGCGGCAGGGGCGCGACCGCGATCCGGTCGATCCCGGCCGCGCTCGCCGACAGCACGATCGTGTTCGCGCCCTTCTTGAGCGGTACGGCCAGCGCCGTGGAGACCGGCACGTCTTTGGCGTCGGCCTTGACCGGGACCTCGACGGGCGCGGCGCCGTTCACCGCGACCTTCACCGAGGTGTCCGTGCCGGAGGTGTGGTCGAGCTGCAGCCGGTAGGTCCCGTCCTCGGGCGCCGGCACGTCGTCGAAGGTCAGCGTGCCGTGTCGCAGGCCGGTGACCCGGAGGTGGCCGGAGCAGGTGCGGCACAGGTCGGGCCGGGCGCCGCGAGCGCGGTCGGCGTGCTCGGCCTCCAGCGGCGCGGCTGGGCCGGCGGAGAACGGGTGCGCGTAGGCGACCTTGATCTCGTCGATCTGGAGCTGGCGGTGGTAGCGCGGGGCCTGCGGGCCGCCCCAGGTGTTGAGCACCTCCAGCTTGACGTAGCGGGCGCTCTGCTCGCCGAGGTCGATGAACCGCACCCCGCGGGCGCTGGGCAGGGCGCCGGTGCGTACCGGCCTGCCCCAGTCCTTGCCGTCGGAGCTCAGGAAGACGCGGTAGTCCTTGACGCGGGCGGAGTCCTCGGGGCGGCCGAAGCTCTCGCGGGCGTAGGTGGGCGACCATTCGCGCTGGTTGACCGCCAGCGAGGTGAGGACGCGGCGGCGGCCCAGGTCGAGGGTGGTGGAGATGGGGAGCTGGCCCTTGTTATCCCAGTAAGTCGAGAAATTTCCGTCTACGAGTTCTGGGGCGGTGGCGCGGATCTTGTCGTGGTAGAAACGCTGGCCCGCCGTCTCGACCTTGAAGACGGTGTCGTACGGGTCCCAGTCCGTGATGCCCAGGATCGTCAGGTGTCCGGCCGACTGGTGGAAGCGCAGGCTCTTGCCGGTGCGCAGGTCGCTGACGCGGGTGACCCAGTAGCCGTTGTCGCGCAGCCGTACGTGGCCGGTGCGGGGGCGGGTCACCACGTGGACGTACTGGGTGCGCGCGCCCGGCTCCACCGTGATCACCCCGTGGGCGCCGTCGTTCCAGAAGCCGGGCTGCATTCCGCCGTACATGTATCCGCCGCCCTCGGTGCCGTAGAGGGCGGCGCGGATGGGCGGGACCCAACCGGCCATGAAGTTGTTGAACGCCTCCTGCTGCGGCGGGAACCTCCCGTTGACCATGGGGGTCTCGGCCATGAGCGACTTCATGGACGAGCCCGCGTTGGTGATGTACCGGCCGGTGCTGAGCCGGGTGTCGACGGGGTGGTTGCCGCCGTCGTACCACCACTGGCCGGTGGTCGGCAGCTTGTAGTCGGCCTCGACCAGGCGCGGCATCGGCGTCCACGCGGCCTGCGGGTAGTCGTAGGACGGGGTCATGCCGGTCTTCTGCTCGTTGCTGACCGTGTCCATGATCGGCGTGTCCTCGTTGTTGTTGCTCAGCAACCAGGACGGGCGCCGTTCCCTGATCTGCTCGTAGAGCCGGTTGCGCTCCCAGTAGGCGTTGTCGTTGTCGATCCAGAAGCCGGCCAGGTCCGCGTAGTTCTCCATGACCTCGAAGAACAGGTCGTAGGAGTACATGCCGAAGCCGTCGCGCGTGGTCAGGTCCACCTGCCGGGCCTTGTAGGCGGAATAGGCGGCCGAGTCGAGGGTCTGTACTCCCTGCTCGCTGTGCCACTGCGGGTCGTCGGTCATGTAGAGGATGATCCGCACGTCCTTGGCCTTGCCGGCCGCCACCAGCTCGCCGAGCAGGTCGCGCTCCGTGGCGCAGCTTCCGGGGATCTTGGACGGCCACGGGCGGGCGTACCCGAGCCTGCTGTGGAAGGTCGCGAGCACGATGTACGAGGCGCCGAGCTTGCGCGCCTCGTCCACCCAGTAGCCGGCGGTCCAGCCGCCTTCGGTGACGTCGCGCTCCCAGGCCGCGCAGTCGAGGTGACGGGGGGCGGTGAACATGCCCCAGTGCAGGAAGAGCCCGGCGGTGGAGTCGCGCATCCACTTCTGACGTGGATGCTCGACCTCCGCACGGGCAGGTGGGGCCCAGAGCAGGCCGGATAACAGGACCAGGATGACGGCGAGCGCGCGAGATCGCATGGCACCTCCAGACATCCGATGATTACAAGCGGTTGCAACGCGGTCAAGCGTTACACCGAGGCGCGGATGATCGCGGCGATCGAGCGGTCCACGTCGGCCTCGGTGGTGGTCGCGCTCGCCACCGAGATCCGCATCAACCGCCGTCCCCGCCAGGTCGTGCCGCCCACCCAGCAGGTGCCGTCCGCCTGGACCGCCGCCACCACCCGGTCCGTACGCGCGTCGTCGCCGAACCCGACCAGGACCTGGTTGAGCACCACGTCGTTGACCACCTCGAACCCGGCCGCCCCCAGCCCGTCGGCGAACCTGCGGGCCAGCGCGCAACAGCGCTCGACCAGCGCCGCGACCCCGTCGCGCCCCAGCTCCCGCAGCCCGGCCCACACCGCGAACCCGCGGGCCCGCCGCGAGGACTCCGCGGTGAGGTCCGCGCCCTCCGGCACACCCCCCGACCCGACCAGGTACGCGGCCGCGTAGGACATCGCCGCCCCGTGTACCTCGGGCCGCGCGCAGAACGCGAACCCCGAGTCATAGGGAAGGTTCAGCCACTTGTGCCCGTCGCAGGCCCAGGAATCGGCCAGCTCCAGGCCGTCCACCAGGTGCCGGGTGGCGGGGGCGGCCGCCGCCCACAGCCCGAACGCCCCGTCCACGTGCGCCCACCCGCCGTACCGGTGGACCAGCTCGCACGCCTCCCTGAGCCGGTCGCAGGCGCCGGTGTTCACGTTGCCCGCCTGAAGACAGACGATGAGGGGCCCCGCGCGCAACTTTTCCCACAGTGACCCGAGGTCTATGGCGCCGTTGTGGTCGGCCGGCACCGGTTCCAGCACGTCGGTCCCGAAGCCGAGCAGCCGCAGCGACCGGTCGATCGTCCCGTGCCGCTCCGCTCCGGCGAGCACCCGGACCGGCGGCGCGCCGGGCAGGCCGCGCCGTTCCACGTCCCAGCCCGCCTCCGCGAGCACCTGGTGCCGCGCGGCGGCCAGGCCGACGGTGTTGGCCGCCTGACATCCCGTGACGAACCCCACCGAAGCCGACGCCGGAATCCCCAGCAGTTCCTTCAGCCAGCCCCCGGCGACGGCCTCGGCCGCGAGCGCCGCGGGCGAGGAGACGGCGTTGGTCGCCATCTGGTCCCAGCCGGTGGCGAGGATGTCGGCCGCGCTCGCCGCCGGCAGGGCGCCGCCGACCACGAACCCGAAGTACCGCGGCCCCGCGCTCGCGACCAGGCCGGGCGCGGCGGCGGCGAGCAACTCGGCCAGCACCCGCTCCGGCGGCGTGGGTCCGTCGGGCAACGCCCCGGAGAACGCCTCGACCAGCGCGTCCTGGTCGACGGGCACGCCGACGGGCCGGTCGGGCAGTGAACGGCGGTAGCCGGCCCCATGCTCGGCAGCCAGGCGGAACAGACGGCTCAGTTCCTCCACCCGCGCACCATATCCGCTACAACGACTCCACCCCGGCGGCGCCCTCGGCGGCGAAGCGCAATGCCATCGCCCGCCCGATCCCGCCCGCCGCCCCGGTGACCACGGCGACCTTGCCCCTGATGTGCATACACCACGCTCCTGTACCGACCAGCCGGTATCCAGAACCTAGTTCTCCTCACGCCGGGGCGTCAATCGCCATCAGCTCCTCGCACACCCGCAGCAGCCGCCCGCGCAGCGGCGCCGCCCGCTCCGCGAACCCCCGCTGCAGCGCGGCGTACTCGGTCCGCCCCGCCACCGTCTCGATCGGGATCGGCCGGTAGCCCAGCGCGCCCAGGTCGTACGGGCTGGCGCGCATGTCCACCTCGCGGATCTCCCGCGCCAGCGCGAAGCAGTCGGCGATCAGCTCGCTCGGCACCAGCGGCGACAGCTTGTAGGCCCACTTGTAGAGGTCCATGTTCGCGTGCAGGCAGCCGGGTTGTTCCATCTCGGCCTGCCGTTCGCGGGTGGGTTCCAGCACGTTGAGCGGCCGGGCCGCCTCGGTGAAGAACCGGAACGCGTCGAAGTGGCTGCAGCGCACCCCGCGCGCCTCCACCACCGCCGCGATCTCCTTGGGCGCCATCCTGAGGGGCTGTTTCGCGTGCCGTACCGCATCGGCGCGATAGACCATCGCCCACTCGTGCATCCCGAAACACCCGAACTGTCCGGTACGGCCGGCCGTCGCCCCCAGCAGCCGCGCCGTCCACTCGACCATGGCCAGCCGCTTGTCCAGCAGGCTCCTCGTGTCCAGTCGCTGCCCGCCCTCGACGTCCACGTACTCGGCCCCGAGCCCCTCGGCCCCCAGCAGCACGACCCCGGCGCCCGGATGCCAGCGGCGCAGCCTCGCCGGACGGAAACTGTAGTAGCTGAACAGGAAGTCCTCGACCGGATGCGTCTCGCGCTCCTGCCGCCTGCGCAGATGCGGCCCGACCCAGGCGTCGACCCGGCGCTCGTGCGCCTCGGCCCGCCGCCGCCACTCCCGCTCCTCCAGCGTCTCCACCGCATCATGGTAGGCGTGCGTTTCTCTGTCGGTGCCATGGCCTAATGTTCGAGAGGTGGAAGCGTCCGTCGAGCAGCTCGTGTTCGTGCGTGACGACGCCTACACCGTCGCCCGCATGAGCAACGACGGCCGGTCCGGGTTCGTGGCGGCCGGGCGGGCGCTGGGCGGGGTGCAGCCCGGCGAAACGGTCAGGCTTCTGGGCGCCTGGGAGGACCATCCACGCCACGGCCGGCGCTTCGCGGTCACCGGCTGCGAGCGGATCACCCCGTCGACGATCCGCGCGATCCAGCTCTACCTCGGATCCGGCCTGATCAGAGGCATCGGGCCGAGGCTGGCGCAGGCCATCGTCGGGCACTTCGGCGAGCGGAGCCTCACCGTCATCGACGCCGAGCCCGGCCGCCTGCGCGAGGTCATCAACATCGGCCCCGTCCGCCAGGCCCAGATCGTCGAGGCCTGGCGGGAGCAGAAGGCGGTCGCCGAGCTGATGGTCGTACTCCAGGGCTTCGGGGTCAGCCCGCTGCTCGCGGCCAAGATCTACCAGGTGTTCGGCGCCGAGTCAGGCGAGGTGCTGGCCAAGGATCCCTACCAGTTGATCGACCGGGTCAGGGGCATCGCGTTCGCCACCGCCGACCGGATCGCGTTGCGGTCCGGCGTACCCGAGAGCAGTCCCCAGCGGATCCAGGCGGCGCTGCTCGACCGGCTCGACGCCGCCGCCAGCGGCGGCGGCCACTGCTTCCTGTCCCCCACCGCGCTCGTCACCCAGACCATCGACCTCATCGAGCAGGACGAGGACCTCATCCGGCAGGGCCTCGACGCGCTGACCGCCGAGCGCCGCGTCGTGCGCGAGGCCGACGCCGTCTACCCCAAGGAGCTCCACAGCCGCGAACTCAGGCTCACCACCGAACTCGCCCGGCTGGCCCGCGCCCGCTCCACGCTGACCCTGCGCTCCTACCAGGAGGACGAAAGCCTCGACGACGACCAGCGCGCCGCCGTCACCATGGCCCTGACCAGCACCCTCTCGATCCTCACCGGCGGGCCGGGCTGCGGAAAGAGCCACACGATCAAGGCCCTGGCGGCGACCGTACGCGCGATGGGCGGCGCCGTCACGCTCTGCGCCCCCACCGGCAAGGCGGCCAAACGCCTGTCGGAGCTGGCCGGGCTGCCCGCGATGACCATCCACCGCGTGCTCGCCCACGAACCCGACCCCGACGCGCTGTTCGACGAGACGCCCGTGCGGGCCGACCTCGTCGTGGTCGACGAGGTCTCCATGCTCGACCTGGGCCTGGCCACCAGACTCGCCGCCGCGCTGCCGTCCGGCACGCACCTGCTGCTCGTGGGTGACAGCGACCAACTGCCCAGCGTGGGTCCCGGCAGCGTACTCGCCGACCTGCTCGCCGTGGAAGGCATTCCCCGGGTACGCCTGACCCGCGTCTTCCGCCAGGCCGAGGGCAGCGCCATCATCAAGGCCGCCCACCGCATCCGGGCCGGAGACCTGCCCGCGCTGCCGGGTGGCGGCGGCTTCTGGTTCGAGGAACTCGACGACCCGGAGGCGATCGCCGACCGGGTGGTCCACCTGGCCACGGTGGCGATCCCCCGCAAACAGCAGATCACCCCCGCCCAGGTGCAGGTGCTCTCCCCTATGCGCAAAGGCACGACCGGCACCGCCGAACTGGGCCGCCGCCTCCAGGAAGTCCGCAACCCCGCCACCGACGACAAGCCGGAACACTGGTCCGGCGCCACCCTCTTCCGCGTGGGCGACCGGGTCATGCCCATCCGCAACAACTACGACAAAGGCGTCTTCAACGGCGAGACGGGCACCTTGACTCGCCTGGTCCCGGAGGAACGCCAGGCCGACGTCCAGATCGACGACGGCGACCTCGTCACCTACACCTTCGACGAACTCGACGACCTCACCCACGCCTACGCGATCAGCGTGCACCGGGCACAGGGCAGCGAGTACCCGTTCGTGGTCGCCCCGATGGTGGCCGAGTCGGGCGGCATCATGCTGCGGCGGCGGCTGCTGTACACGCTGGTGACGCGGGCACGTTCCTGGGTGGTCCTGGTGGGCCAGCGCAACGCCCTCGACCTCGCCGTCCACCGCCTGGGCCACCGCCGCAACACCACCCTGACAGCCCGGCTGGAGGCTGCGGGCCTCTGAAAAGCATGGTGCTCCGCTTCGCTCCGCGCGTTTCCTGGGAAAAGGGCCTTCCTTCGGTCGGACGCTCTTTTGGGGTCGCACCCGTTGCCCAGCCAAGTGGTTAGGCAGTTGGATCCCGCCCTGGTCAATGGACCTCGCTCCGCTCGGACGCCCTCAATCGTGCGCCTCCGGCGCGGCTCGCGTGTACAGCCGGGCGGTTCCCCACCGAAACAGTCGCCCGCGTTGCTCCAGCCATCCGGAACCCAGACCACCGGCCTGCCAGAGATCGTCCTCCAGATGGCAGGCGGGCGGCGCCTCCGCCGTACCCCCGACCTGCGGCATTGCCGAACGCGAGACACACCCGGTCCAGCAGCGCAGTTAGGGCCACGGTCTCCTAACCTTCTCATCCCGACGCCTCGCGGGCGGCTAGGCGGCTTGGAGTTGTGGGTAGTCCGGGAGTCGCCAGTCTCCACCGCGGTCCTCCTTGGAGAAACGTGCCACAAGGTCGGGGAGGTGTAGCGCGGTGGCCAGCCCGGTGACGGTGAGGAAGGCGTCGATCGCGCGCTGGGTCATGGGCATGCCCAACCGTAGGAGGCGCGGGTTGACGTGGCCTTGGATCTCCTCGGCGAAGGGCCGCAGCGTCGTGTCATAGTTCGCCAGCGCCGCCGGCAGGTCATCGGGGTGCTGGTTGATCTCTCCGGCCAGGACGTACGCGCCCACCAGGCCGCCGGAGACGCCCATGCCGCTGTAGGGGGAGGCGCAGTGGGCGGCGTCACCGACCAGGACCACGCGGCCCTTGGACCAGGTGTCGATGCGGACCTGGACGATCTCCTGGGAGTAGAAGAACGGGCTGGTCTTCATACCGTCGATGAAGCGCTCGGTCTGCCATCCGGCGCCGGCGAACCTGCCGGCCCAGAACTCCTGCTGGCGCTCGATGGGCTCGCGGTGAATCGCCGAAGCCTCCTCGGAGTCTTCCCTCATCACGAAGTAGACCTGCGTCTCGGTCGGGTTGTGGCTGCGGCGCATGATCTGGCGCCCGCCCGGGACCATGTAGGTGTCGCGGATGTTGCTGTCGGACGCGACGCGCGGGACGAACCAGTAGGCCATGTGGATGCCGACCCGCCAATACGGGTCGAATCCCTCAGGAAGGATCGCCCGCCGCAGACGTGATCCCTGCCCGTCCGCGCCGACCAGAAGATCGAACTCCTCCGATGATCCGTCGGAAAAGTGCGCGACGACCTGGTGTTCATCCTGATCGAAGCCGTCCACGCTCTTGCCGAAGACGTATTCCACCTTGTCCTTCGTCGCGTCGTTGAGAATGCGCACCAGGTCGCCGCGCATGATCTCGTACTCCGACGTCAAGGTCTGGCGGCCCTGCCCGGAGGTGTTGGCCCTGATCGTCGCCCTGGCCTTGCCGCGGGCGTTCACGAACGCGACGCCCGCCTCGTCCACGAGCTTGTTCCGGACGGCGCCCATGAGCCCCATGCGCTCGATCGCCTCGATGCCCTGGCCGCGCAGGTCGACCTGGGCGCCCGTGGCCCGCAGCGCCGGGAAGCGCTCGATGACCTTCACCCGGTGACCGCCGTGGGCAAGCCAGTAGGCCAGCGCCTGGCCTGCGATCCCGCCGCCGCAGATGAGGATCTTCAAGGAGCGGGTTCCTGATGCGAGAGCCATGTCATCGACCTTCTTATCTATCACTGATAGGTTCATCCATCAGGGAACTCTATCGGTGATAGTTTGTCAAAGGTGGTGAAAGTGAATCGTGAGACCGTCATCGCCCAGGCGCTGGACCTCCTCGACGAGGTCGGCCTGGACGCCATCAGCACCAGGCAGCTGGCCAGACGCCTGGGCGTGGAGCAGCCGTCGCTCTACTGGCACTTCAGGAACAAGAAGGAACTCCTCAGCGCCATGGCCGAGACCGCCATGGCACCGCACGCCACAGCACCGCTACCGGTCCCCGGCCAGGACTGGCAGGAATGGTTCCTGGACAACACGCGCAGCTTCCGGCGCACCCTGCTGATGCGCCGTGACGGCGCACGCCTGCACTCCGGGTCCAGTCCCGGCCCGGCCGACCTCGACCGGATCGCCCACAAGATGGCCTTCCTGACCGCCTCCGGCCTGCCCGAGAAGGACGCCCAGATGGCCATGATGGCCGCAAGCCGCTTCACCGTCGGCAGTGTCCTGGAAGAACAAGCCGACACCGACCCCAGTACGGCCCGCGCGGCCAACGTCCCGACGATCGACCACCAAGCGGCTTTCGAGGCCGGACTGGCCCTCATCCTCGATGGCCTGGCCCATCGCGCCGAGCACGCTCAGAAACCGGCCAGGGCCCTTCCCGATCCCGACCGGATCAACTGACGGACTCTGGCACACACTTTGGGTCTGAGGACACGTTCGGGAGCGGGGAGCCGAGACCGGCCGCGCTGCCGTACCTCATCGAAGCGATGACGCCGAGCCGCAACCCAAGCCCGTCATCCACACCGGTGACGGCGGCGGAGGAACACGCCGCACGTCACCGCTCCGACCCACCCAGTGCCACGCTCCTCAAAGGCCGAACCACCGAGTTCGCAGCGGCTGCCGTCCCCTGTGGATGAGTCTCATAGCCTGTGCGCTCATGGCTGATGATCCGAGGGCGCGCCCGGCACGACGTGACCTCGGCCGGGTGTATGCCGGGACCGCCGACCTCCATGAGCGTTTCTGCCCCGGGAACCCTGCCTGGGGTCATCCTCCGCTGGAGGACGATGTACGCGCCACCGACGAGAGCTGGGGTCTGGTCGACGATCCCGGCGGCTTGTTCGGCCCGGCGATCGTGCGGTGGTATCCGACCGTTCAGTGGTTCGACGGGGACGGCTTTGCCGATCTCCTTCGCTCGACGTCGTTATACCGCAAGCTCGACCGCGACGCCGTGGGCCGGGGCCGCGGGCTGAGGAGCCGGTAACCGCAGGGCGGTAGACCAATGGGCAAAGACCTAGGCGTACGGGCAATCCAGAGGTCGGAAGGCTGGAGGTCCCAGGGCAGGAGCTCGCGGGGGCCAGGGGCAGATGGCCGGGGGTCAGGGGGGTAGAGGTGGGGCTTTGCGGGCTGAGCCTCGGTAGGTGTCGGGGTCGTATCGCTTTTCGCTCTGGTCCAGTTTGGCGTGGGCGTCAGCGATCAGGTCCACCCCGAGCACATCCGCCAGCCGCACCAAATACCCGGTCACATCCCCAAGCTCAGCCCGCACCCGCCTCATGGCAGCATCATCCAACGGCTCGCCGGGCGCCAGCCACTGGAACTCGGCCACCAACTCCCCCACTTCACCGGCCAGCGCCATCACCAGGTTCTTCGGGGTGTGGAACTGCTCCCAGTCCCGGGCCTCCACGAACGCGCGGAACCGGGCTGCCAGCTCCTCGATCTCGGTGCTCACGAGTCGTCCCGCACCAGGTAGTCAGGCCGATGGTCCCGCCATTCAGGCAGGTCTAGGGCATCGAGCGCGGCCACGATCTTGCGTTCCTCGAAGGTGAAGTGCGACTCCAGGATGGCGGTCAGGCCGTCGAGCTCGGACAGGGCGGCCTCGGGGTCACTGCCGTCCAGGGATTCGATGCGTTCGAGGAGGTGTGCCACCAGCTGGTGGTCCTCCTCCAGTTGTGCGATGACGGGCCGCAGCTCGGGGTGGCGTTCGGCGAGTGCGGGGAAGGCCACGCCGTCCTCGCCGGTGTGGTGCCGGGTCACCGCCGTACAGAATGCCAGGCAGTGGGCGCGCAGGTCGGCCGGGCGTCCGCCGGAGGCGAGGTCCTCGCGCAACCGTACGAGTTCCCCTCTCAGCCAGTCGTGGACCTCGATGAGCTGGGTTCCGAACGCGGCGATCTGATTCACGCGCCCCGATCCTAGAGGGTCACCCCGGGTGCCCAGCACAGCGCCCGGAGGGTCGGCCGGACGGCCGACCCCGGACGTCATCCCGCCGTCGTACTCAGACCTCGACGTTCTCCAGTACGCCGAGCGCGTCGGGCACCAGCACGGCCGCCGAGTAGTAGGTGGTCACCAGGTAGCTGATGAGCGCCTTGTCGTCGATGCCCAGCTTGCGCACCGACAGTCCGGGCTCGTACTCGTCGGGCAGCCCGGTGCGGGTGAGCCCGATGACACCCTGTTTCTCCGTCCCCGTACGCATGACGATGATCGAGCTCAGCCCCTGCTCGCTGATCGGGATCTTGTCGGTGGGCAGGATCGGGACCCCGCGCCAGGCCATCACCTTGGCGCCGTTGACCTCGGTGACGTCCGGCTGGATGCGGCGGGCGGTGCACTGCCTGCCGAGGGCGGCGATCGTCCGGGGGTGGGCGAAGAAGTAGTGGGAGCTGCGGCGGCGCGACAGCAGTTCGTCCATGTCGTGCGGGGTGGGCGGGCCGGTGCGGGTCTGGAAGCGCTGCTTGAGGTCGACGTTGTGCAGCAGCCCGAACTCGCGGTTGTTGACGAGCTCGTGCTCCTCCCGTTCGCGCACCGCCTCGATGGTCAGGCGCAACTGCTGCTCCGTCTGGTCCATCGGCCCGTTGTAGAGGTCGGCGACCCGCGTGTGCACCCGCAGCACGGTCTGGGCCACGCTCAGCTCGTACTCGCGGGGCCCGCGGTCGTAGTCGACGTACGTGCCGGGCAGCGTCGGCTCGCCCCGGTGGCCGGCGGACATGGCGATCTCGGCCTCGCCGTGCTTGTTGCTCGGGCCGCTCCTGGCCGGGCGGTCGAGGTGTTCGCGCAGGCTGTCGGAGCGCTCGCGCAGGCGGCCAGCGTCCTCCCGGGAGAGCACCAGCACCGTGCAGGCCGTCATCGCCCTGGCGGGCTGGGCGCCTTCGCCGGTCAGGTCGCCCAGGTGGTCGCCGTCGGCCAGCATGCCGACGACGGTGGCGCGGCCGTACCCTCCGATGCCGGTTTTGGCGACCTTGCCGTGCGCGACCAGCACGATCTGCCCGTCGGGTACCTCCTGCCCCTCGACCAGGTCGTGCTGGACGAAGCGCTCGGCGAGCGCCTGCAACTCGGCCGGGTCCTCGAAGTCGTGCAGCGAAGGCAGCTCGCGTAGTTCATCCGGAATCACCTGTACGGCGGCGCCGACCGAGGTGAAGCTCACCCGCCCGTCGCCCACGGTGTAGTTGAGCCGCCGGTTCACCCGGTACACGCCGCCGACCGCCTCCACCCACGGCAGCACGTGCAGCAGGTGGCGTGGCGTGATCTCCCGCATCTGCGGGACGGTCTTGGTGGTCGTGGCGAGCTTGCGCGCCGCCGCGGTCCCGAGGCTGAGCAGGGATTCTGTCATGGCGCGCCCATCGGTAGCAGGGAGTGGATCCGGCGGACCGCCGTGCCCAGGCCGGTGGGGCCCTGGGTCCAGCGGACGGCGGAGCGGCGGCGTAGCTCGGTCTCGGGGTAGCGGGTGGTCTGCGCGTGCCAGCGCATGACGGAGGCCATCCAGTCCTGCAGCCCGGTCACGTACAGGGCGACCGCGCCGCGCGTCTCGTCGTCGGCGCCGCGGGCGTCGAGCATGGCGGGCAGGTCGGTGCCGGCGACGTGCTCGAACTGGGTGATCCTGGCGGTCAGGAGCTTGTTGACGATGGTGACGGCCCCGTCCAGGTCGCAGTCGAAGAAGTTGCGCATGACCAGCACGGCGTTGTGCAGGTCGCCCTCGAACTGGATCTCCTTCTGGCAGGAGAAGAGGTCGTTGAGCAGGGCGCCGAAGTCGGCCGCCGCGTTGGCCAGGGCGAGGAGCTCGCGGGTGCGGAAGAGCTCGTTGGGCGGGCGCCGCGGGAGATGGATCAGGGCGAGGTTGAACGTGAGGTCGGTGCCGAACGTCAGGCGGCGCATCTCGAGGTAGTCGACCGGGTCGGGCACCCGGTTCTGGATGAGGTTGGCGATCTCCCATTCCCAGCTGTCGAGCATGACCTCGACACTTCGGCGGAAGGCGCGCCGGTCCTCCTCGCAGAGCAGGGCCGCGGTGCGTGCCCACAGGTCGGCCAGCCCCCGCTCCACGGCGTTGACGGCCGGGGTGAGCGGAAGCCGGTCAAGTGGCATGAGTTCGCGCAGCCGCCGGTTGGACAGCTTGGCTCCGGTCAGGTCGTGGCTGGCGCCGAAGACCTGCGGATAGTAGTCGTCGGCGTAGGTGCCCCAGGCCAGCCAGTGGGTCGCCCGGTCGAGGGCTTCCGCGCAGGCGTCGGGGGCCAGGCCGGAGGCGCACAGCGCGAAGTCGAAGCTGGTCAGCTGCCGTTCGCTCCACAGCGCTGTGGACGGCAGGCCGGGCAGGCCGTCGCCGAAGCCCATCTCCCTGCACCAGCGCACGCCGTTCGCGCGAGCCTGTTCCAGGTGCGGGTTGTCGCGGACGGTGAACGGCATGTAGATCTGCGGCAGCCGTACCGTGGTCTCGGTGTAGGGGCGGTGGGAGAAGTTACGCAGGCCGCTCTTCACGTGCGCGGGTGAGACGTTGAGCGGGCCGTGCTCGCGCCTGGCCTTGGTGTAGCGGCTGGAGGCCAGGTGCCAGGCGTGGCCGCCGGCCTGCCAGTCCTGTAGGCCCTTGACGTAACGCAGCACCCGTTCCTGCTCGTGCGGCGCCACCGCGTGCTCGGCGAACAGCGCCGGCAGTTCGGTGAGCGTCGTGTGCTCGAACTGGTGCAGCCGCGAGGTGATCATGTCGTTGGTGATCTCGACGCCGCGCTGGGTGTCGCAGCCGAAGAAGTTCTCGCAGACCAGCACGGAGTTGGACAGCTCGCCTTCCGCCACCACCTCCCGCTGGTAGGAGAACAGGTCGTTGCGCAGGTGCACGGCGTCGGCGAACGTCTCGGTCAGCACCCGGATCGGCCGGGTGGACGCGAGGCGGGCGGGCAGTTCGGCGGCGACCGCATGCTCGACCAGGCAGGCCGACCAGGGGGCGCCGCCGACCTTCCTGCGCGCCTCGATGTACTCGATGGGGTTGGAGACCAGGCCCGAGTCGATGTGGAACAGCTCCCACATCGACTCCTGGGTGAGGTCGCGGGTGACGGTGACGAAGCGGCGCCGCCACCCGTCCGTCATCGCCGGTACCGTCCTGGCCCACAGGTCCTTCAGGCCCAGCTCGACCGGGTTGGTCGGCTCGGGCGGGTCGTCGGCCATGAACAGGTCGATGCGGTCCAGGTAGGCCTGGGCGCCCTTGAGGTCCTTGGTGCGCTTGAAGGCGTGCAGGAAGTGGTCGTCGAAGAAGAACACCCAGACGTACCAGTCGGTGACGAGATCGAGCTCCTGTGCCGGGCAGTCGGGGTGGGCGTAGGCGCACATCAGGCCGTAGTCGTGCGCCTCCAGGTCGGCGGGGCCCCAGATGTCGGGGTCGTCGAAGAAGCCCATCCGGGCCGCCCACGCGCGGGTGTGCGCGCGGGCGGTCTCCAGATGAGGGTTCAGTCTGGGCGGATACGGCAGGTAGAAATCAGGCAGCTCATACGCCATCAGCCCACCTCAACGCTCTCCAGGATGCCGAGAGCGTCCGGCACGAGCACCGCCGCGGAGTAGTAGGTCGTGACCAGGTAGGAGATGACGGCCTTGTCGTTGATGCCCATGAAGCGCACCGACAGGCCGGGCTCGTACTCGTCCGGCAGCCCGGTGCGGGTCAGGCCGATGACGCCCTGGGCCGCCTCGCCCACCCGCATCGCCATGATCGAGCTGAGGCCGGAGTCGCTGACCGGGATCTTGTTGCACGGCAGGATCGGCACCCCGCGCCACGACGGCGCCTTCTGCCCGTTGACCTCCACGCTCTGCGGGTAGATGCCCCGCTCGGTGCACTGGCGGGCGAACGCGGCGATCGCCCGCGGGTGCGCGATCAGGACGGCCGGGTTCTTCCAGACCAGGGCGAGCAGTTCGTCGAAGTCGTCCGGGGTGGGCGGGCCGGTCAGCGTGTGGATGCGCTGCTTGAGGTCGGCGTTGTGCAGCAGCCCGAACTCGCGGTTGTTGACCAGCTCGTTCTCCTGGCGCTCGCGCAGCGCCTCCACCGTCAGCCGCAACTGCTGCTGCGTCTGGTTCATCGGCTCGTTGTACAGGTCGGCCACGCGGGTGTGCACCCGCAGGATCGTCTGGGCGACGCTCAGCTCGTACTCGCGCGGCGCCGCGTCGTAGTCGACGAACGTGCCGGGCAGCGTCGGCTCGCCGGTGTGGCCGGAGGCCAGGGCGATCTCCGCCTCGCCGTGGGCGTTCAGCGACCGGTCGGGGTCGGCGGCCCACGCCTCGACGTGCTCGCGCAGGCCGTCGGTCTGGTCGGCGACCTCGTCGAAGGCCGCCCTGGGCAGCGCGAGCACGGTGCACGCGGTGACCGCCTGGACGGTCAGGTCGTAGGTGCCCGCCTCGCCGGCCAGCGACCTGTCGCCGAAGTAGTCGCCGTCGGCCAGCACGCCGCGCACGGTCTGCTTGCCGTACGCGCCCTCGCCGAGCAGGCTGACCTTGCCGTGCGCCACCAGCACGACCTCGGTCGCCGGGGTGCCGGCCTCGACGATCACCGATCCGGCCTCGTACTCGCGCTGCGTGAACCGGTCGGCCAGGGCGGTCAGTACGTCTATATCGTCATAGCCGCGCAGCGCGGGCAGCTCGCACAACTCCGCGGGAATCACCCGCACAGCCGCTCCGGTGTTGGTGAAGGTGACCCTTCCGTCCCCGACCGTGTAGGTGAGCCGGCGGTTGACCCGGTACGCACCGCCGACGACCTCGACCCACGGCAGCGCCTTGAGCAGGTGCCGGGAGGTGATCTCCTGCATCTGCGGCTGCGTCTTGGTCGTGGTCGCCAGATTGCGCGCGGCCTTCGTACCGAGGCTGAGGGGGCTCTCGTTGTTCAGGACGGATTCGGTCACAGGACACCACCTATCGGGGAGCGGAGCTCACGGAGCTCGGGCGGGAGGGAGAAGATCAGGCTTTCTTCGGCCAGCGTCACGGTCTGGACGTCGGCGAAGCCGCGCTCGGCGAGCCAGCCGAGCAGTTCGGCCACGAGGTGCTCGGGGACGGAGGCGCCGGAGCTGACGCCGACGGTCTCCACGCCGTCGAGCCAGCTCTCCTCGGCCTCGGCCACGCCGTCCACGAGGTGGCCGGCACGGGCGCCGGCGGCGAGCGCGACCTCGACCAGGCGCCGGGAGTTGGAGGAGTTGGCCGAGCCGACCACGATCACCAGGTCGCACTCGGGGGCGATGGCGGTGACCGCTTCCTGACGGTTCTGGCTGGCATAGCAGATGTCGTCGCTGGGCGGGTCGACGAGGCCGGGGTAGCGCTCGCGCAGGCGTTCGACCGCGCCCATGGTCTCGTCCACCGAGAGCGTGGTCTGCGACAGCCAGCTGATCGGCCGGTCGGCCGGCAGATCGAGCTCGTCGGGGCGGGACGGGTCGACCACGTGCATGCGGTCGGGGGCCTCGCCGAGCGTGCCTTCGACCTCCTCGTGCTCCGCGTGGCCGATGAGCACGATGTCGTAGCCGGACTCGGCGAACCTGACCGCCTCCTTGTGCACCTTGGTGACCAGTGGGCAGGTGGCGTCGATGCTGCGCAGGCCGCGGCCGGCCGCGGTGTCCTTGACCGCGGGCGAGACCCCGTGGGCGGAGAAGACGACCAGGCAGCCGTCGGGCACCTCGTCGAGTTCCTCCACGAAGACCGCGCCCCGCGTGGTGAGGTCGGCGACCACGAAGGTGTTGTGGACGATCTGTTTACGGACGTAGACCGGCGGGCCGTACCTTTTCAGGGCCTCCTCGACGGTGCGGATGGCACGTTCCACCCCGGCGCAGTAGCCGCGCGGGGCGGCGAGCAGGACCCGCTTCACGCGTTGCGGTGCGTGAGCCGGTCGGCCATCAGGGTCAGCCCCTGCCGGGCGTGCTGGTCGATCGCGCATGTCCGCAACTCCTCAAGTCCGGTTCGGACCCGGCCGTCGATCATCGTCTCGACGCGGGCGAGTGCTCGGGTGTCGACGATGATCTGCCGCAGGTCGGCGGCGCGTTTCTCGTCGAGGTCGGGGTTGCCGTGCCAGGCGCGCAGCAGGCGCTGCGCGGGCCCGGTGGCCTCGGCGAAGGCGTGCGCGATGAGGACGGTGGCCTTGCCCTCGCGCAGGTCGTCGAGGACGGGTTTGCCGGTGACGCCCGGGTCGCCGAACACGCCCAGGACGTCGTCACGCAGCTGGAACGCCTCACCGAGCGGCAGCCCGAAGCGTGAGTAGGACTCCAGGAGCGGCCGGGAGGCGCCGGCCAGCGCGCCGCCGATCTGCAGGGGCCGCTCGACCGTGTACTTGGCGGTCTTGTAGCGGATGACGGTGAGCGCGCGCTCGGCGTCCGGGTCGAGGTGCGACTGGATGTCGAGGTACTGGCCGGCGATCACCTCGGCGCGCATCCGGTTGAACAGCCGCCTGGGCGCGCCGCCCGTGTCGCCGAAGAGCTCGTCCGCCCAGGCCTGGGCGAGCACCCCGAGGAGAACGGCTGCGCTGTGGCCGAAGGGCTCGGCGCCCGGATGGCGCGGCGGGCGCGCCAGGCTCCGGTGCAATGTGGGCCGGCCTCTGCGCAGGGCGCTGCCGTCCATGATGTCGTCGTGGATGAGCAGGCCCGCGTGGTAGAGCTCCAGCGCGGCGCCCGCGGCGACGGGGGCCGTCTCGTCCGTGCCGCCGGCGCCGCGCGCTCCCCAGTAGCAGAGCAGGGGCCTGATCCGCTTGCCGCCCTTGACCACGAACTCGCGCAGGAGCCGGTGGCCCTCGGCCAGTTCCGGGTCGGCGACGGGAGCGGGATGGGTGTCGATGAACTCGCCCAGCAGGTCGTCGACCGCTGTCCTGACCCTGTGGATGGTCGTGTCGACCGGCTCCACGGGGGGTTCCGCAACCTCCGCCGTCATGATCCGTTCTCCTCTTTCGAGATCGTCGGACACACACGAGAAGCTAGGTCACGAATACCCAGAGTGAAATCGGTCGTTCCATTGACCGGAACACCCGGTTCACGGACGTCCCCCGGCGGAGCCAGTATTCGACCACGACCGCAGCCGACCCTTGTGGAGCAACCATGGCGGCCCCTCCTGGACTGGACGAATCTCTGCTCCAAACCATCTCCGGCCCCCGCGACCTGCGCCTTCTCCCAGCCGCGCACCTGGGGACACTGGCTGGGGAAATCCGCGAGTTCCTCATCGCGAAGGTCATGGCGAGGGGCGGGCATCTCGGCTCGAACCTCGGCATGGTCGAGATCACGATTGCTTTGCACCGCGTCTTCCATTCCCCGGAGGACACACTTCTGTTTGACACCGGACATCAGGCATACGTCCACAAACTGCTCACCGGGCGGCGGGCCGACTTCGACAGCCTGCGCGCCCACGGCGGCCTCAGCGGCTACCCCTCGCGCGAGGAGTCGCCGCACGACCACATCGACAACTCCCATGCCTCCACCGCGCTCGCCTACGCCGACGGCATCGCCAAGGCCCGCAGGCTCAAGGGCGAGGAAAACCGCGCGGTGGTGGCCGTGGTCGGCGACGGCGCGCTGACCGGCGGGCTGGCCTGGGAGTCGCTCAACAACCTGAGCGACGGCGAGGGCCGCCCGGTCGTCATCGTGCTCAACGACAACGGCCGCTCCTACGCCCCCACCCACGGCGGCTGCGCCCGCAACCTCGGCACGCTGCTGGAGAACCTCGGCTTCGTCTACCTCGGCCCCGTCGACGGCCACGACGTCGCCGCCGTCGAGCGCGCGCTGCGCACCGCGCGCACGCTGCCGAGCCCCAGCGTCGTGCACTGCAAGACCCGCAAGGGGTACGGCTACCGCCCCGCCGAGCTGGATCTGGGCGAGCACATGCACGCCATCCCGGCCAGCGACCCGCGTACCGGGAAACCGCTGTCAGCCGGGGGCCGGACCTGGACCCACGTTTTCTCCGAGCAGTTGTGCGCGCTCGGCGAGGCCAGGCCCGACCTGGTCGCGATCACCGCGGCGATGGCCGGACCCACCGGGCTGGAGGCGTTCGGCCGGCGGTTTCCGGGGCGGATGTTCGACGTGGGCATCGCCGAGCAGCACGCGATGGTGTCGGCGGCCGGGCTGGCACTTGAGGGCTTCCACCCGGTGGTGGCCGTCTACGCCACGTTCCTCAACCGCGCCTTCGACCAGGTGCTCCTGGACGTGGCCATGCAGCGATTGCCGGTCACGATCGTCCTTGACCGGGCGGGCATCACCGGTCCCGACGGCCCCAGCCACCACGGCATGTGGGACCTGGCGATCCTGTCGGCGATCCCGGGCCTGCGGGTGGCCGCGCCGCGCGACGGCCGGCGGCTGCGCGAACTGCTCGCCGAGGCCGTGGCGGTGGCGGGCCCGACCGTGCTGCGCTTCCCCAAGGCCGGGGCGGGCGCGGAGCTCGCCGCCGTGGAACGTTCCGACGACCTGGACGTGCTGTGGAGCACCGGCGGCGACGTGCTGATCGTCGCGGTCGGCGCGACGGCCGAGGCGTGCGTGGAGGCGGCGGCGACGCTGGCGGAGGACGGCGTGGGGGTTCGGGTGGTCGACCCGCGCTGGGTGCTGCCCGTCGCGCCCGGCCTGGTCCGGGCGGCGGCCGCGCACCACCTGGTCGTCACCGTCGAGGACGGCGTGGTGGCCGGTGGGGTGGGCGCGGCGATCGGGCAGGCGTGCGCGGGCGGGACCCGGGTGCGCCATCTCGGGCTGCCGCACACGTTCATCCCGCACGGCTCGCGCGAGCGGTTATTGGCCGACGCGGGACTGACCGGTTCGGGGATCGCGCACGCCGTACGGAAGGAGCTGGCCCGATGATCGAGCTTGGAATGCCGACGAGGAGGCCGAGGGTCTCGCGGCAGGTGATGGTGGGCGGCGTGCCGGTCGGTGGCGGCGCGCCGGTGAGCGTGCAGTCGATGACCACCACGCCCACCCACGACGTCAACGCGACGCTGCAGCAGATCGCGGAGCTGACCGCGGCGGGCTGCCAGATCGTCCGGGTGGCGGTGCCGACGCAGGACGACGCCGACGCGCTCCCCGACATCGCCCGCAAGTCGCAGATCCCGGTGATAGCCGACATCCACTTCCAGCCGCGCTACGTCTTCGCCGCCATCGACGCCGGGTGCGCGGCGGTGCGGGTGAACCCGGGCAACATCAAGAAGTTCGACGACAGGGTGGGTGAGATCGCGCGGGCGGCGGCGGACGCGGGCGTCCCGATCAGGATCGGGGTCAACGCCGGCTCCCTGGACCCCCGGCTGCTGGAGAAGTACGGCAAGGCGACGCCGGAGGCGCTGGTGGAGTCGGCGCTGTGGGAGTGCTCCCTGTTCGAGGAGCACGGGTTCCGCGACATCAAGATCTCGGTCAAGCACCACGACCCGGTGGTGATGATCGCCGCCTACCGCCGCCTCGCCGCGCGCTGCGACTACCCGCTGCACCTCGGCGTGACCGAGGCGGGGCCGCTCATGCAGGGGACGGTCAAGTCGGCGGTGGCCTTCGGGGTACTGCTGGCCGAGGGCGTCGGCGACACGATCCGGGTCTCGCTGTCGGCGCCTCCGGTGGAGGAGGTCAAGGTCGGCATCGGCATCCTCGAATCTCTGGGGTTGCGGCAGCGCAAGCTGGAGATCGTCTCGTGCCCGTCCTGCGGACGGGCACAGGTGGACGTCTACCGCCTGGCCGAGGAGGTGTCGGCCGGGCTGGAGGGCTTCCCGTTCCCGCTACGTGTGGCGGTCATGGGCTGCGTGGTGAACGGGCCGGGCGAGGCCCGCGAAGCGGACCTGGGCGTGGCCTCGGGCAACGGCAAGGGACAGATCTTCGTGAAGGGCAAGGTGATCAAGACCGTTCCCGAGTCGCGGATCGTGGAGACCCTGATCGAGGAGGCGCTGCGCCTCGCGGAGGAGCAACCCCAGTAGGAGCGGCTCAGTAGGAGCTCCTGCGCGGGGCGGCGGTGGGCCGGCGGGACAGGTTGGCGCGGCCGGTGGGCTGGATGTCGCGGACCGCGTGCTCGCGCTTGGCGGCCCGGCCATTGGCCTGCTCGGTGGTGGTGCCGGTGATGGAGCTGGGGAGCTTGATTCGCATCTGGTTCCTTTGTTTGAGACCACTTCGTTTGAAGTGCTGTCAACGTAGTACTACAAGCGGAGTGGTGTCAACCCCAGATCGCGTCGGCCGCGAAATCCTCGAAGGACTTGGGCGGCCGGCCCGTCACCTGCCGCACCACATCGGTCGGTACGGCGTCGCCCTCGGCACGTAGCGCGGCGAACGCCTCGATCTCCGCCCGCACGTCCGGCTCCGGCAGCCCGAACCCGGTCATGACCGCCAGGTAGTCCGCCTCCGAGCCCAGATAGCGGACGGTCCGCCCCGAGGCCCGGCTGATGATCTCCACCACCTCGGCGAAGGTCAGCGCGCGCGGCCCGGTCACCTCGTACGAGCGCCCCGCGTGCCCGTCCTCGACCAGGGCCGCCACCGCCACGGCCGCGATGTCGCCGGCGTCCACGAAGGCCTGGCGGGCCTCGCCCAGCGGGACCGCGACCTCGCCGGCCAGCACCGCCTCGCGCATCACGCCCTCGTCGAAGTTCTGGTCGAACCACGACGGCCGCAGGATCGTCCACTCCACCCCGGAGCCGCGTACCACCCGCTCGGCGGCCATCAGCCGCTCGTCGCCCATCACCTCGATGCCGCCGCTGGACAGCAGCACGACGCGGCGCACACCCGCCTCGACCGCCGCCGCCACGAACTCCGGGTCGACCGGCAGATCGTCCGGCGCCATCACGTACATGCGGTCGGCCCCGGCCAGCGCGGGCCGCCAGGTGCCCCGGTCGTTCCAGTCGAAGCGCACCTCGCCGTGCCTTGACGCCGGCCGTACCGGATGGCCGGAGGACCGCAGAAGGTCCGTCACGCGACGCCCCGTCGAGCCCGTCGCCCCCAGAACCAGGATCTCGTTCATGCCACACCCCTTCTTAAGGAAAGCTGGGAATGCCCCATTCGACGGGAAATCAACCCACAAGAGCGGCCAATAATTGCGGACCACCGCTTTCTGGAGGTCAGCGACGTGAGTCAACTCAGCAGACGAACCTTCATCGCAGGTACGGCTGCCGCAGCCGCGGTCACCAGCGCCCCCGCCGCCGCGGCCAAGCCGAAACGCCCCAACATCCTGCTGATCGTCACCGACGACCACAGGAGGGAGACCGAGTGGGCGATCCCGTCGATCGTCGACCTGATCGGCGGGCAGGGAGTCGCGTTCTCCCAGGGCTGCGTCACCACGCCGCTCTGCTCGCCCTCACGCGCGTCGATCATGTCCGGCCGCTACGCCCGCAACCACGGCGTCGTCGACAACACCGCCCCCGGCCGGCTCGACCAGGACACCACGGTGCAGAGCCACCTGCGCGCGGGCGGCTACCGGACCGGCCTGTTCGGCAAGTACCTCAACGCCTGGGACCTGAACCAGGCCCCGCCGAACTTCGACGACTTCGCGATCATGCGCCCCGCCTACCGCCGCGCCCAGTGGAACGTCAACGGCACCGTGGGCCGCCGCCCCGGCTACACGACCACGCTCGTCAGGCGGCACGCGCTGGAGTTCATCAAGGCCAACCGGGACCAGCCGTGGTTCCTGTACCTGTCGCCGTACGCCTCCCACGGGCCGAACACCCCCGAGGACAAGTACGCCAACCTGCCCGTGCCCGCCTGGGACGGCAACCCCGCCGTGGCCGAGACCGACAAGAGCGACAAACCCCCCTACATCCAGAACGCTTCCCAGGACCTGGCCGCGGGACAGAAGGTCCGCCAGGCCCAGCTGCGCACGCTGAAGTCGGTGGACGACCTGTTCAAGGCGGTCAGGGCGGAGCTCGTGGCGCAGGGCAAGCTCGACGACACGCTGATCATCTTCATCGGCGACAACGGCTTCAGCTGGGCCGACCACGGCCACATCGGCAAGAGCGTGCCCTACCAGCCGGCCTTCCGCGTGCCGTTCTACCTGTCGTGGCCGGCGGGCGGCTTCGGCAAGGGCACGGACGACGACCGCCTGGCCGCCAACATCGACGTCGCCCCGACCATCCTGGACGCCGCCGGGATCCGGCCGCGTACCCGGATGGACGGCAGGTCGCTGCTGCGCGGCGGCAGGCGGAGCCACCTGTTCCTGGAGTACCACGGCCAGCCCGACGGGACCGGCCCAGGCGTCTGGGCCTCGGTCTACACCGGCTCCCGCATCTACACCGAGTATTACGACGGCGGCGGCGGGGTGAAGTTCCGCGAGTACTACGACCTGCGCAAGGACCCCCACCAGCTGGAGAACCGGGTACGCGCCGACGACCTGGCCAAACAGCTAGCCACTGCGCGCGGGCTGTAGGCAGAACTCGTTGCCCTCGGGGTCGGCCACCACGATCCAGTCCTCGTGCCTGGCCGCCTCGACGGCCCCGAGCGCCCGCAGGCGCTCCAGTTCGGCCTCGACGTCGGCGGCACGGACGTCGAGGTGCACCCTGTTCTTCACCGTCTTGGGCTCGGGCACCAGGACGAACCACAACCTCGGCGCCCCCGGCGGCCCCTCGACCAGCACCGTCGGGTCCTCCTCCGGGCCGGACAGGCCACGGGCGCGCAGGCGCTCCAGCTCCGCCTCGTCGTACGGCGCCACGGCGTAGTCGTCGAGCAGTTCCGCCCAGAACCTCGCCTGCGCGGCGGGGTGACGGCAGTCGAACACGATGTCATGAAGCAGAGCCATCCGCCCATGCTGGCAGGCGGAGGCGGAACACCGCACCCGACGGCGACTCCTCGCAGGTCAGCGTGCCGCCGTGGGCAAGAGCCAGGCCGCGGGCGATCGGCAGGCCGAGCCCGGCGCCGCCCGAGGTGGTGTCCCGGCGGACGAACCGGTGGAAGATCAGGTCGCGCGCCGACGGCGGCACCCCGGGGCCGGTGTCGGCCACGTCCACGATCGCCTCACCGGCCTCGCCCTTGACCGTCACGGTGACCAGGCCGTCCGGCGGGGTGTGCCGGCGGGCGTTGTCGAGCAGGTTGGCGATGATCTGGCCGAGCCGCTGGGCGTCGCCGATCACCGCGGCCTCCTCCCCCTCGACCGCCACGGTGATCTCCGGCGCGCGCAGCATGACCCGGTCGGCCTCGGCCTCGCACAGCGCCCGCAACTGGACGGGCTCGCGGTGCAGGCCGAGCCCGGCGTCGATCCTGGCCAGCGCGAGCAGGTCGTCGACCAGGCGTCCGGCCCGCCGCGTCTCACGCACGAGCAGCAGTTGCATGCGCTCGCGCTCCTCGGCCGGCATCGCCGCGGGCGCCTGGAGCACCGCCTCTGCCGTCGCCTGGATGCCCGCCAGCGGCGTACGCAGCTCGTGCGCGACGTCGGCGAGAAACTGCCGGGACCGGTTCTCCGACTCGCGGGCCTGCTGCTCCGCACCCTCCAGCGAGTCGAGCATCGAGTCGAACGCGGCGGCCGTGCGGCCAAGCTCGGTGTCGGTACGCTCCGGCGCCAGCCGCTTGCCCCGCTGCCCCTGGGCGATCTGCCTGGCCAGCCCCGCCAGGTCGTCCATCGGCCGGGTCGCGCGCCGCAGCGCGACGGGCAGCACGAAGCCGAGCGCGGCCAGCGCCGCCAGGCCGGCGACCAGCATCAGCATGCGCAGGGTGGTGCGCGGCCCGTCGATCGTCTCGGTGTCGGCGTAGAGCGTGAGCAGCCCGCCGCCGGGCAGCCGCCTGGTCAGGGTCAGGTCGCCGAGATCGGCCGCGAAGCCGCCCAGCGTGTGGCGGCGCCCGGCCAGGTCCACGAGCACCGCCTCGATACCGGCGCCGCTGACCCGGCGCACCAGCCGGTCCGGCATGACCTTGCGCCGGTCGAGCTGGACGGCGAACTGGGCGCGGTCCACGAGCCGGTCCTGCGCCTGGTTCCTGGCCAGCAGGCCGAACAGCGCGTCCACGGCCACCAGCAGCACGACCAGCGTGACGGCGACGACCAGCAGGGTCGCCCCGGCCACCCGGCCGCGCAGGGAGCCCGCGGGCCGTCTCATCGGGGTCCGTCCAGGACGTAGCCGAGCCCGCGCACGGTGTGCAGGACCCGCTCGCCCGAGCTTTCGAGCTTGCGGCGCAGCGCGCTGACGTGCACCTCGACCAGGTTGGGGTCGTAGGCGTCGTAGCCCCAGACGCTGGTGAGCAGCTGCGTCTTGCTCAGCACCTGGCCGCGGTGGAGCGCCAGGTGGCCGAGCAGCCGCAGCTCGGTCCTGGTCAGCTCGACCGGCCGGCCGTCACGCAGGACCAGTCCCTTGTCCACGTCGATGATCAGGCTGCCGATCTGCAGCGTCGACGGCGTACGGCGCAGCCGCCTGAGCACCGCTCCGACCCGCGCGGTCAGCTCGGACAGCTCGAACGGCTTGACCACGTAGTCGTCGGCGCCCGCCTGCAGCCCGCGCAGCCGGTCGGAGACGCCGTCCCTGGCCGTGAGCACGATGACCCCGGCGTCGCTGCGCCCGCGCACCACCTCCAGCAGCGCGAACCCGTCGCGGCCCGGCAGCATGAGGTCGAGCACGACCAGGTCGGGCTGGAAGGTGTTGAGCTCCTGCTCGAAGCCGGTGCCGTCGGGCACGCCGCGGGCCACGTACCCCGCCGACCCCAGCCCGGACAGCACGGCGAGCCGGATCGCCTCCGCGTCCTCGACCACCATCACCCGCGCCGAACTGGTCATCCGCCCATTATGCGAACCCACCGGACCGGACAAAACGCCCCTCAGGCAATCTTCAGCCTTCCCAGACGTCCTCGTTGTAGCGTTCTGCGGCGCGCAGGTCCTCCAGCCAGGCGTCGCTCGCGGCCCGGTCGGCGCCGGTGCGTTCGCCGTGGACGCGGGCCAGGGCCGCCCGCACCGCTGGGGCCATGCGGCTGCCGTCGCCGCAGACGTAGACGCGGCCGCCGTCCTCCAGCACACGCCACACCTCGTCCGCCTCGTGCAGGAGCCGGTCCTGCACGTAGCGCAGGCCGTTCTCCGGAGTCTCGCTGAACGTCGGACGCAGGCTGACCACGCCCGCCGCATCGGCCTCCTCCAGCTCCGCGCGGTGCAGGTAGTCGAGGTCGGGGGCGTCGCAGCCGAAGTAGCACAGCAGCGTGCCGCGGGCGCGGCGGTGCAGGCGCTCCATGACGACGGCGCGGAACGGGGCCAGGCCGGTGCCCGCGCTGACCAGGATCGCCGGAACCTGCTCGTCGGCCAGACCGTGGAAGGCGGCCGGGCCCGGCACCACCCGCGCCTGTACGACGGCGCCCGGCTCGACGCCGGCCAGGTGGCTGGACGCCACGCCGTGGAACCATCCGGCGCCCGTCCGGTTCGGGCCGCTCAGCTGCGAGACCATCAGGTCCACCGCGCCGGGGCTGGCCAGCGGGGAGGTGGAGATCGAGTAGTTGCGCGGGCGCAGGGCCGGCATGAGCTCCAGGAACACCTCGAACGGCAGCTCGCACGCCGGGTACTCGTCCAGCAGGGCCAGGACCGTGGTCCCCGCCGGGTCCGCGGCTTCCAGGCCGGCCCTGGTGTGGGGGCAGCGGGTGTGGGCGGCCAGCGTTTGTACCTGGTGGACGGTGGCCGGGCGCTGGAGCTCCAGGAAGCCTGACAGGAGTTCGCGCACGGTCACCGGGGTGTCGAGGGGGAGCTGGGTGCGGGTACGGCGGGCCTGGCGCAGCCGTACGGGCTGGGCGGGGTCGAGGCCGAAACGGGCGGCGGCGCGCTCGACCAGGTGCGGCGGGTTCTCCGGCAGGACCGCGAGGTGGTCGCCGGTGCGGTAGGTGGCGCCTTGCGGCAGTTCCAGGCGGAGGTGGCGCTTCGGGCGGCCGTCCGGGTGGGTGAGCGGCTCGGCGAGCAGCACGCGCATGGGACGCACGCCGTGGTGCTCGGCGCGCTCCTCGGCGGGCGACCTGATCACGGATTCCAGGCGGAACGCGGGCCCCTCCGGGGCGGTCTTCTCCGAGCCGTCCAGGGCGTGCCACAGCTTGGCGGACCAGGCGTCGATGGCACCCTCCAGGTCGCCGGAGGCGTCCACCACGCCCCGCTCGGCCAGGCGGATCGCGCCCGTCTCTGCCAGCCGTTCGTCGATCAGCTTCGGGACGCGCTGGAACGTGGCCGCCCAGTTGCGGTCGCCCACCCCCAGCACCGCGTACGGCGTGCCGGGCACCGTGTCCGCCGCGGCCAGCCAGTCCACGAACCGGGTCGCGTCGTCGGTCGGGCGGCCGTTGTAGGAAGCGGCCACGATGACGACCGGGGTGTCGGCCAGCGTGCCCGCCGCCTCGTCGAGAGAGGAGACCTTGGCCGCGAAGCCGCGTTCCTCCGCCTCGGCGGCCAGGTCGTGGGCGATGGCCGAGCAGGTGCCCATGTTGGAGCCGTACAGGATGGAGAGCGCTTCGCCCGGCCCGGCCCGCTTCACCTGCGGCTGCGGCTGCGGCTCCGGCGTTTTGGCCGCGGGGCGGACGCGGCGGTCGGCGGCGGTGCGGGGTTCGACCTGGAGCGTGAAGCCGTCGGGCTTCAGCGTGAGGGTCTCCTTGACCGCCAGGTCGTAGTCCGGCTCGCCGGTCAGGTGGAAGCGGTGCGCCAGCAGTCCCAGCACCAGCGTCGCCTCGTGCAGCGCGAACTGCCTGCCGATGCAGGCCCGCTCACCGCTGCCGAACGCCTTGAACGCGTGCGGCGGCCGCGCGTCCTGCGCCTCGGGGGCGAAGCGGTCAGGGTCGAACAGCTCCACGTTCCTGCCCCAGGCCGGGTCGCGGTGCAGGCGCGGCGTCAGCACGAACAGCGACTCGCCCGCCTTGATCTCGTACCGGCCACCGATCACCGTGTCGGCCAGCGCCTCCACCGCGAAGCCCGGGGCCGTGGGCCACAGCCGCAGGCTCTCCATCAGCACCTGGCGGGTGTAGCTCAGCCTGCCCACGTCGGCGTACGACGGGTCGGGCTCGGCCACGTCGCCCCACAGCGTGTCCACCTCCTCCTGGACCCTGGCCAGCACCGCGGGGTTCCTCGCCAGGTAGTACAGGGCGAACGAGAGCGCGCCCGAGGTGGTCTCGTGCCCGGCGATCAGGAACGTGATCACCTGGTAGCGGATGTTGAGGTCGTCGAGCGGCTCGCCGGTCTCGGGGTCGCGGCTGTGGAGCATGCGGCCGAGCAGGTCGCCGGTGCTCTGGTCGCCCGACTCCCTGCGCTGCCTGATCACCTCGTCGACGAGTTCTTCCATGGCGCGCACGTCCTCGTGGAAGCGCCGGGTGCGCCTGCGGTAGAGGACGTCGAGGCCGGGGATGAAGGCGCCCTTGGCCTGGGCGTACTTGAGCGCGCCGACGAGGGAGCCGATGAACGGGTGCGGCTCCGCGCTCTCGAACGAGGCGAAGTCGTAGCCGAATCCGCACAGGCCGATGGTGTCGAGCGTCAGCCGGGTCATGTCCGCGCTGACCTCCACGCGCTCCTGCCCCTTTCGCGACCAGGAGTCCACCAGCTTCCTGGCGACGCCGAGCATGGTCGCGTGGTAGCCGCGCATGGCGGAGACGGAGAAGGCCGGCAGCAGGATGTCGTGCGCCTTGCGCCAGTTGGGCTCGTCGCCATAGGCGGTGAACAGCCCGTCGCCCGCCAGGGGCCGCAGGTTGACCAGGTCGGGGTGGACGTTCTTGCGGAAGCGGGTCTCGTCGCAGAGTTCGGTGACGAGGTCGAGACCGGTGACGATCACGGACTCCTCCCCGAAGGCGCCCAGCTTGAAGATCGGGCCCCAGGTGCCGGCCAGCTCGACCAGGTAGGCGACCTGCCGGTCGACCGGCGTGCTCAGGGCATGGCCGACGATCGGCAGGGCGGGCGGCGACGGAATCTCGGCTGTGGACACGCGAACGTTCCCTTCTGCAGGTGTACGTCTTCGTTGTCAGGCTAGCACGAGACTTTGTCACTCGACTAAGTCACTCGAACAGACCCGCCCACAACCCCGCCACCCACACCCACCCCGACAACCAGAAGCCCGATGGCCGATGGCTCCCGTGGATCCCGGGGGTCCGGGGGTCCGGGGGTCCGGGGGTCCGGGGGTCCGGGGGTCCGGGGGTCCGGGGGTCCGGGGGTCCGGGGGTCCGGGAACGGGGTTTGTTCTCTTTCTGGTGGTGTGGTCGGGGTGTCGGGGGCCGTTGGGGGAGCGGAACTTCGTGCAGGTCACAGCCGATAGGGTGCGGGCATGGCTCATGTTCCCGCCGCCGAGCGGCGCCCGCAGATCGTGGAGGCGGCGATCGGGCTCATGGCCCGCGAAGGCGTCGCGGCCGGGAGCACCAGGGCCATCGCCGCCGAAGCGGGCGTCGCGCAGGCGATGGTGCACTACACGTTCGGCTCCAAGCAGGAGCTCTACCGGTCGGTGCTGGAGGACCTCGGCACGTCGCTGGTCACCCGGGTCCGGGCGGCCATGCCCGCCGACGCCGACTTCGGCGAGACCGTATCGGCGCTGGTCAACGAGCTGTGGCGGACGGTCACCGAGGAGCGTGAGCGCTACCGGCTGCTGGTGGAGTTGATCATGCTGTCCCTGCGCGACCCGGTGTTGCGCCAGGTGGCCTCCGAGTTCACCCACGACCTCGACGCCACCGCGGCGCGCCTGCTCTCCGACGCCGCCACGCGCGCCGGGCAGGATCTCGCGCTGCCCGCCGAGGAGATCGCCCGCTTCTTCCTCAGCGGGTTCGACGGGATCGTGACCCGGTACCTGACCGACGACTACGACCTCGCCGCCTGCGAGTCGACCCTGCGCCTCATGCTCGACGCCACGCTCGCGCTCGCCGTACCAGATGCTCGCCTTGGGTCGGACGCTCGCCTTGGGTCGGACGCTCGCCTTGAACGGTGAGGTACGCACGCGCGTCTCCGCGTACGCGATCGTCACCTCGGCCGGGCGGCTGCTGCTGACCCGGCTGTCGGAGAGTTCCCCGATCTTCCCGCCCGGCGCGTGGCACCTGCCGGGCGGCGGGATCGACCCCGGCGAGCAGCCCGAACAGGCGCTGGCCCGCGAACTGCGCGAGGAGACCGGCCTCGACCTCACCGGCGCGCGCCTGGTCGCCGCCAGGACGTACGCGGTGACCCGGCTCGGGGTGAGCTGGCATCTGACCGGTCTGTTCTACGCCGCCGAGGTGGCGCCGGGCTCTCCGGCGGTGACCGAGGCGGACGGCACCACGGACGCGGTGACCTGGCTGCCGATCGCGGACCTGGGGGACGCTTCTGGCCCGGCGCTTTCGCCCGCCGCGGCCGACGCCCTACGCCTGCTCGGTGAGGGCTACCAGCGGTGGTGAACCTGGGCGCGGATGCGGCGGTCGTAGAGGTCCTCGATGGCGGTCAGCGTCTCGGGCGGCAGTTCGGGCAGGGCGGCGGCAGCGGCGTTGGCTCTGGCCTGGTCCACCGTGCTGGCGCCCGGGATCACCGTGGTCACCCCGGGCTGCTGGATCACCCAGCGCAGGGCCGTCTGGGCGGGGGTGGCCCCGGCCGGGGCGAGCGCGGCGAACTCGGCCGCCGCCTCCAGGCCGGTCTCGTAGTCGACGCCGGAGAACGTCTCCCCCACGTCGAACGCCGCGCCGTGCCGGTTGTAGGCGCGATGGTCGTCGGCGGCGAAGACGGTGTCGCGGCGGAAGCGCCCCGACAGCAGGCCTGACGCCAGCGGCACCCGGGCGATGATCGCGACCCCGGCCGCCAGCGCCGCCGGGAGCACGCGTTCGAGCGGCTTACGGCGGAAGGCATTGAGGATGATCTGCACACTGGCCACCCCAGGGCGGGCGATCGCGGCCAGCGCCTCGTCGCAGGTCTCGACGCTCACTCCGTAGGCGGCGATCCGGTCCTCGTGTACGAGCGTGTCGAGCGCGTCGTAGACCTCGCCGGTGTCGAACACCGGGGTCGGCGGGCAGTGCAGTTGTACCAGGTCGAGCCGGTCGACGCCGAGGTTGGCGCGCGAGCGGTCGGTCCACTCCACGAAGTTCTTCAGGGTGAACTCGGCCGGGTCCTGCGGGCCGCGACGGCCCATCTTGGTGGCGACCGTGAGGCCGTCGTGTTCGCGCAGGAACCGGCCGATGAGGCGTTCGCTGCGGCCGTCGCCGTACACGTCGGCGGTGTCGAGGAAGGTCACGCCGGACGTGACGGCGGCGTCGAGGATGGCGAGCGCGTCGCGCTCGTCCACGGTCCCCCAGTCGGCACCGAGTTGCCAGGTGCCGAGGCCGACGACCGACGCGGATTGTCCTGTCCTGCCGAATGCTCGCTGCTCCACGGGCTCCACCCTAGGATGGACAGCATGATTGCCAGAATGGCACAATTTTTGGCACTTTATTGCCTCCCCCGGCATGTTCATGTCAATCTGGGAGCATGAAGGTTTCCGCGCAGAAGTGCCGCACACACCCGAGCTGAACTCGCCGTTCGATAGGCGGGCTCCCTACGACGTGCTGCCGCGCGTCGACGAGTGCCGTATTCTGCCGCCCATCCAGCGGCCGAGCGAGCGCTTCCAGGACACGTCTCCCGCACGCTCGTCGCACCCGCGGTGGACGAGCGACGCCAGACCAGGAGCCGACATGCCGATCACGAACTGGGCGGGCAACGTCACCTTCGGCGCGGCCCGGGTGCACCGGCCGGAATCCCTCGACGAGCTGCGCCGCGTGGTGGCGGCGGGGTCGCGCGTACGGGCCCTGGGCAGCGGCCACTCCTTCAGCCTGGTCGCCGACACCAGCCACGACCTGGTCCGCCTCGACGGCCTGCCGCCCACAGTGGAGATCGACGCCGGCCGCTCGACCGCCACCGTCGCCGCCGGACTGCGTTACGCCGAGGTCGCCGAGCACCTGCATCGCGCCGGATTCGCGCTGGCCAACATGGCCTCGCTCCCCCACATCTCGGTCGCCGGATCGTGCGCGACCGGCACCCACGGCTCCGGCGACAGCCGCCGCTGCCTGGCCGCCGCCGTCGTCGCGCTGCAGCTCGTCGGCCCTGACGGCGACCTGGTCGAGCTGAGCCGCGAGCGCGACCCCGGCGTCTTCCCCGGCGCCGTCGTCGCGCTCGGCGCGCTCGGCGTCGTCACCCGGCTGACGCTGGAGATCGAGCCCGCCTTCGACGTGGTGCAGCGGGTCCGGCTCGACGTGCCGCTCGAGGAGGTGTCCGCGCGTTTCGACGAGGTGTACGGCGCGGCCTACAGCGTCAGCACGTTCACCGACTGGCGCGCCGGCAAGGCCGAGGTGTGGCTCAAGCACCGCCTCGACGAGGAGAGCTCCGGCTTCGGCGACGGATGGTCGGAAAGCGGCTGGGCGGGAGGCCGGGCCGCCGAGCGGCAGGTGCACCCGGTGCCCGGCATGCCGCCCGAGTCCTGCACGGAACAGCTCGGGGTCCCGGGCCCGTGGCACGAACGGCTGCCGCACTTCCGCCCCGAGTTCGTGCCAGGCGCGGGCGAGGAACTGCAGTCGGAGTACTACCTGCCCCGCGAGGCCGCGACCAAGGCTTTCGAGGCGATCAGGGAGATCGGCCCGCTGGTGGCACCCGTGCTACACGTCTCGGAGGTGCGTACCGTCTGCGGCGACGACCTCTGGCTCAGCCCCGCCTACGGCCGCGACACCGTCACCCTGCACTTCACCTGGATCCGCGACGCGGCGGCGGTCATGCCCGCCCTGGCCGAGGTCGAGGAGCGGCTCATGCCGCTGGGCGCCCGCCCGCACTGGGGCAAGCTCACCACGACCAAACCCCGGCAGATCAGCGCGATGTACGAGCGGGCGGCCGAGTTCGGGCGGCTGGCCCGCGACCTGGACCCGTCCGGCAAGTTCCGCAACTCCTATGTGGACGCCCTCTTCCCCGCCTGACCCTGCGCCCTTCACGTCAGCAAAGCCTTCAGCTCGTACGGCACGGCCACCGAGACGACGAGACGCCCCACCGCCCCATCTCCACTCCCGACGCCACCACCACGCACACCCGCTCCACCCCAACGCCGCCACCACGCGCACCTGCCCCACCCCGACGCCGCCACCAGGCGCGCCCGCCCCACGTCGAACATCACGGTCCGCTCGATCGCGCCCGGCGGCCGAGCACCTGGTGTCCGGCTCCCGGCTGAGGCGGGTGAACCCGGTCACCGGGTCAGGGCGCCCGTTCCAGTGGTCGGCGCGGCGGGCGACAGCGGCTGTGCCTTGCCATGCGTGCCATGCGCCATGCGTGCCATGCGACGAGTTCGCAGTGCTCAAGACGTAGCCGCGCACCAAGCCGCATGCTCTCATCCGGCACCCTATTGGCAACATATTGCCAGCGCCTATTGCCTATCCTGCGGCTCGGGCGCGTAGATGTGCCGCCAGTGTTCCGCCGAGTTGCGCAGGTCGTCGCTGACCAGGAAGAGGAACTGGCCAAGTTTGTCCAGCCGGGTTCCGGCAGGCGTGTCCACGCCGAGCGCCTGGGCGCTGCTGCGCGAGGCCTCGGCGATCAGGGTGTTGATCCGGGCGCTGGCCAGCATGGCCTGGTACCACACGTCGTCGTCCATGACGTAGCGCTCGGCTCGGCCGCGGGGGTCGCGCTCGCGCTTGATGATCTCCATTTCCTCCAGGTAGGCGACCGCCTTGGAGATCGAGGCGGGGCTGACGCCCAGGCGTCGCACGAGTTCGGCCGAAGTGAGGCTACCTCCGTCGGTGGTGAACAGCGCGGCGAGCACCCTGGCCATCATCTGCGGCAGCCCGCTCTGGATCAGCAGTTCGGTGAGGTGCGTGGACACCCGCTCCACGACCCGGGGATCGCGGGCGCCGAGGTCGGCGGCCCTGGCCGACGCCGACCGGCCGGAGCCCTGGGGGCGCAGGGACTGCCTGCTCGCCCGGTGGGCCTGGTCGGGGCGGTAGTCGTTCGGGCCGCCGTTGCGCATGACCTCGCGGGTGATGGTCGAGGTGGGCCGGTCGAGGGCGCGGGCGATGGCGGCGTACGTCATTCCGTCACGCAGTCCCACGGCGATCTGACGGCGGTCCTGCTGGGTGAGCCTCTGTCCGGGCATCGGGCTCCTTGCTTCAAGCGATCGGGACTCAGCTTAGCGTAGTGCAAACGCGAGTTGCATTAACTGTCAGCATCTATGCAACGATTCTAGGCACTTGAACTGCATGTTTGCATTATGTTTCGCAGTATAGTGATTGACGATTTCGTGTATGCAACGTAACTTTCGAGATGTCGCGAAGACTTATCAGGCAAGGACACGACATGACACACACCGAGATCCAGAACGCCCTCGACCGCGCCGTCACCGAACACGGCGTGCCCGGCATCGTCGCCGAAATCCGCGACGGCGACCGGACCTGGTTCGGCACCGCCGGCGTCGCCGACCTCACCACCGGCACCCGCCGCGTCCCCGGCGAACACCTGCACACCGGCAGCTCCGGCAAGGCCTTCACCGCCGCCGCGCTACTGACGCTGGAGGCCGAAGGCCGGCTGAACATCGACGACACCGTCGAACAACACCTGCCCGGCCTCCTCACCAACGGCTACGACGGCAACAAAATCACCATCCGGCACCTGCTCAGCAACAGCAGCGGCCTGTACTCCACCGGCCTGGCACCCGAAGCCACCCACCGCTACGCCACCCGCTCCGGCTTCGCCCAGCACCACCTCGACCAGTGGGCCAAGGAGGACCTGCTGAAGCTGGCCGTCTCCCAGCCGCCCGTCTTCGAACCCGGCGCCGCCTTCACGTACTCCAACGGCGGCTTCTACATCGCCGGCGCCATCATCGAGAAGGTCACCGGCAACAGCTACGCCGACGAGGTCGACCGTACGGTCATCCAGCCCCTCGCGTTGACCCACACCCACGTACGACGGCAGGACGAGTCGAGCTACGCCGACCCGCACCCGCGCGCCTACTCCTCGCTGTTCATGAAGGACGGCACCGACCCCGCCGCCATCACCGCCGAAAACTGGCAGACGGTGATGGAGGAGCCCGGCACCCCGCCGTTGGACGTCACCGAGTTCAACACCTCGCTCGGCTGGTCGGCCGGCGACGTCGTCTCCACCACCAGCGACATGATCCGACTCATCAGCGCCCTGGCCTCCGGCAGCCTGCTACCCGAGGAGCAGCACCGCAAGATGTGGACGACCATTTCCACCGAAGGCGGCTACTGGATGCCGTATGCCCGCTACGGCCTCGGCGTCTTCGAATTCGACCGGGAGATCACCAACGGCCTCGTCCTGCGTGGCGCCGGCGGCAGCCTGTGGGGCTCCTACATCTGCACCGTCGGCACCCCCGACGGCGACCACGTGCTCTCCCTGCACACCAACACCGAATGGAAGACCTGGGACATCGTCTTCGACCTCGTCAAGGCGGAGTTCGGCAAGGGGCTGTGACACGCTTGCCGACGATTCAGCGCTGGGGCGGGCCCAATTCGCTGCTGTCGTGTCGCTCGAGCAGGGCCTCGGCGCCGTTTTCGAGGGTCCGGGCGGTGTCCGCCGCACGGGGCAGCACGGTCTTTTCGTAGGTGGCGACGGCGTCGGCGACCGTGGGGGGACCGGCCAGCGCGAGGGCGAGTTCGCAGCCGTCGAGCATGGCCAGGTCGGCGCCGACGCCATGCGGAGACCTGAGGTGGGCGGCGTCACGGTCGGTGCGGGTTCCCAGGTGTGGGACCGGCAGGGCGAACAAAGGACGATCGACGTACGGCCCGTCGTTGTCGGTGACCATCTGGAGCATGGACGGCGACCAGCCGGGCACGGAGCCCCGGCGGTGTCGCCGGCGCGCAGGCGTCCCTCTCTTCCTGAGCCCTCGGCCTTGTTCCGCGAGCTGCCGGCCCGATGGCCGTTCGGCCGTGGGGTTTGCGGAGGGCCTCCCCGGGGCGATGGCCGTATGTGACAGATAACTGTCGTTGCGGCCACTCGGCACACTCGGTGACAATCGGGACATGTCCACCGCACACCGCGTTGTGATCGCGCTCTTCCCGAACGTCGACCTGCTCGACGTCACCGGCCCGGCCGAGGTGTTCGCCCTGGCCAACCGGGTCAGCGGCCGCGTCCTGTACGAGGTGCTGCTGGCCGGACCCCAAGGCGGGCACGTCACCACGTCCGCAGGGGTGAGGCTGGTCGCCGACCTGGCGTTCGACGAGGTCGGCGACCGGGTGGACACCCTGCTGGTACCCGGCGCCGTGGACGTCACCCCCGAAGGCCCGCTGGCCCTGACGGACCCCGGAGTAGTGGCATGGGTCCGGCGAACCGCTCCCATCGCCCGCCGCGTGGCATCGGTGTGCGTAGGCGCGCACATCCTGGCGGAGGCCGGACTGCTGGAAGGCCTCACGGCCACCACCCACTGGTCCACCGCCGCACAACTGGCCGCCGACCACCCGGACATCACCGTCGACCCCGACCCGATCTTCGTACGATCCAGCGGCCAGGTGTGGACGGGCGCGGGCATCAGCGCCTGCCTGGACCTGACCCTCGCGCTCGTCGCCGACGACCACGGCGAGGAGACCGCGCTGGCGGTGGCCCGCGAACTGGTCATGTACCTCAAACGGCAGGGCGGCCAGAGCCAGTTCAGCGTCCCGATGGCCCACGCCGCCACCGGCCGCCGCGACATCGACGACCTGCGCCTGTGGATCGCCGAACACCTGGCCGAGGAACTCACCGCCGTCGAAATGGCGGCCCGGATGGGGTTGAGCCAGCGCCAGTTCACGCGCGTGTTCCGGCAACGTACCGGCACCACACCCGGCGCCTACATCGAGGCCGCCCGCGTGGAGGCGGCCCGGCGTCTCCTGGAAACCACCGACCTGCCCTTGCCCCGGGTGGCGGCCGACAGCGGCTTCGGCTCAGTGGAAACCCTGCACCGCGCCTTCCGCCGCCGCCTGGGCACCGGCCCCGGCTCCTACCGCCGCCGCTTCCGCACCGTCGCCTGACCCACCCACCTACCGACCTCACCCGCCGCGTACCTGCGCCCTTGTCGCGTACCCGAGCCCCTCGCCGCGTACCTGTACCGACCCAAGCCCGCACCTCTGCCGGCGCGAGCCTGCCCGAAATCCCGAGGCCCCCAGATATCCCGAGGCGCAAGCCTGCCAGTCAACCCGAAAGGAACCCAACGATGAGCACCACCGCTTCGCCCACCCTCCGCGAGGTCTCCGGCCTGCCCACCGACCCGGCCCGCCTGACCGACGCGACCCTGATCATGATCGACTACCAGAACACCTACACCACCGGCGTCATGGCCCTCACCGCCGCCGACCAGGCCCTCACCGCAGGAGCCCGCCTGCTCGAACGCGCTCGCGCCACCGGCACGAAGGTCATCCACATCATCAACGACGGCGGCCCCGACACCCCCTACGACATCCGAGCCGAGATCGGCGCCATCAACCCGCTGGTCGCACCGCGCGACGGTGAGCCGGTGGTGGTCAAGACGTTCCCCAACGCCTTCCACGAGACCGACCTCCAGCAGGTCCTGACCGGCCTGAACGCGGGCCCCGACCTCATCCTGGCGGGCTTCATGACGCACATGTGCGTCACGTTCACCGCGCAGGGAGCCTTCAACCTGGGCTACCGCCCCACCATCGTCGCCGACGCCTGCGCCACCCGCCCACTCCCCGCCCCGGACAACACGGCGGTGCCCGCCACCACCCTGCACACCGCCGCCCTGTCCACGATCGGCGACCTGTTCGGCGTGGTGGTCCCCAGCGCCGACGCCCTCCCGATCTGACATCCCCCATCGAAGCGACACCGCCCGATCCTCCGGCCAACACGCTCACACGGAGCGACCGGCCGGAGGATCGCTCTGACAGGCACCTGGCGGAGTATTTGAGCTTCTGTCGGCTGAGCGGATCCGCCCAAGGAGACCCGGCTATCCCGGGCAACCACAGAGGTGAGCCCTGGCGCAAGCGGGGAGTCGGGCTCCGCCCGACGGAAAACGCGCGGAGCGAAGCGGAGCACCTTTGTCCCGGGCGGGGTCCAACCGCCCAACCACCCAGCCGGGCAAACGGGTGGGCCCCAACAGAACGCGCGGAGCGAAGCGGAGCACCTTTGTTCTGGGTGGGATCCAACTGCCCAACCACTTAGCCGGGCAACGGGCGGGCCCCAACAGAACGCGTGAAGCGAAGCGGAGCACCTTGCCCTTAGAACTTGCTGCGGAGCTCGTCCACTCGGGCGCGCCATACCTTTGCCTCGCTGTCCGTGAAGATGGCCTCCGCCCGTTCCAACCGGACCGTCGCCATCTCCGGCTCGTCGCGGGCCAGTGCCAGTTCCGCCAACGCCAGCAGCGACTGTCCCTCGCACTGCTGGCTGCCGCCCAAGCACGCCGCCATCAGGGCGTCGCCCAGCAGCGGCCGTGCCCCCGTCAGGTCGCCCTGTGCCAGCCGCACCCGTCCGATTCCCAGCAGCGCGAACGCCTCGCCGATGGAGTCGTTCATGCTGGTCGCCGTGTGCAGGGCGGCGTCGAACGACTCCTCGGCCGCCTCCAGCCGCCCCCTCGTGAGCAGCGCCTCACCCAGCCGGAACCGGACCTGCGCCTCGATCCGGCTGGATCCGGTACGCACGCAGATGGCCAGCGATTCCCGCAGGTACGGCTCCGCCTCCTCCGCCCGCCCCGACTCCAGGTGGATCTGGGCGATGTTGCGCAGGACATGCGCCTCCCCCACCGGATCGCCCACGGATCGCAGGTCTTCGAGCGCCTGCTCGTACCATTCCTGAGCGACGGTGTACTGCCCCTTGGTGCGCTCGATGAAGGCCAGGTGCCGCAACACCAGCCCCCGCCCGTGCACGTCCCCGCTCGCCTCGAACCAGGCGCGGGCGGCTTCGAGGTTCTGCTGCGCCTCGGCCAGCCGCTGCTCGACGAGTTCCAGCCCGCTGAGCGAGTACCGGACGACGGCTTCGCCGCGTTTGTCGCCGGCCCGCCGTACCGCACCCCAGGCCACTTCGTGTGTCTCTCGCCAGGCCTGCCGGTAGGAGCGGGTCTCGAAGAGCGTGACCGAGGTGACGGCCAGGTCCCAGCACAGCTCGTGGAGCCCGAGCCGGGCGGCCTGGTGCACGCTGGACACGAGGTTGGTGAGCTCGATCTGGAACCATTCGATCGGGTCGGCGATCAGGCTCTCCACCAGCTCTTCGGGCAGCGTCCACGGCTCGGTGCCGGAGTGCAGGATGGTGTAGTCGCCGCCGTAGGCCTGCCGGTGGGCCCGGCCGGCCAGGTGGAGCCAGCACCGCAGCAGCCGGTGCAGCGCCTCTTCCTGCTCCTGCGCCGGAATCTCCCTGGCCAGCAGTTCACGCACGTAGGTCCTGGTGAGGTCGTGCAGCCGGTACCGGACCTGCTGGTCGTCCCGGACGACCAGGTCGACGAGGCGTTCCTCGACCAGGGTCTCCAGGATGTCGGTGGCGGCGTAGGGGTCCATGTCGAGGAGTGGTCCGGCGATCCAGCCGCCGAAGTCGACCTCGTCCAGCGCCCCGAGCAGCAACACCAGCCGGGCGGCGGGCGGGTCGAGTTCCTGGCAGGAGATGGAGATGGTCGCCCGGACGCTGGCGTCGCCGAGGATCAGCTCGTCGAGGCGGCGGCGTTCGTCGGCGAGCCTGCGTACCATCTGGTCGATCTGCCAGTGCTGGCGCATGGAGAGTTTGGCCGCGACGATGCCGAGGCCGAGGGGCAGGTGGCCGCAGGCTTCCGCCAGGCGTCTGGCGGCGGCGTGCTGGGTCATGACCCGGCCCTGGCCGATCACCTGGGAGAGCAGTTCGAGGCTGGTGGACTCGTCGAAGACGTCGAGGTCGACGTGGTGGGCGCCGTGCAGGCCGATGACGGAGCGGCGGCTGGTGACCAGGAGGGCGCAGCGCGGCTCGGCGGGCACCAGCGGCAGGATCTGGCGGGCGCTGGCGGCGTCGTCGAGCACGACGAGGACCCGGCGGTTGGCCATGACGCTGCGGTACATGGTGCCGAGCTCGACGATGCCGCTCGGGAGCACGGAGGGGGCGACGCCGAGGGAGCGCAGCAGGCGTTCGAGCACCTGCTCGGCGGGGACGGGGTGGCCGTCGGCGTCGCGCAGGTGGGCGTAGAGCTGTCCGTCGGGGAAGGCCTCGCGTGCCTTGTGTGCGGCGTGTACGGCCAGCGCCGTCTTGCCCACCCCGCCGGGCCCGGTGACCATGACCACGGCGGCCCGGTGCAACTGCCGCGAGTTGACCAGGTGGTCGCGCACGTCGGCGATGACCTCGTCGCGGCCGACGAAGTTGGACGGCCCGGCGGGCAGCTGGTGCGGCACGATCTTCGCCGGTTCGGCTACGGGCGCGGCGGCCAGGGCGGGGTCCTGCGACAGGATGGCCTGTTCGAGCTGGCGCAGTTCCTCGCCGGGGCTGAGCCCGTGCTCCTCGACCAGCGTGTACTGCACGTTCCTGAGCACTTCGAGCGCCTCGACCTGCCGGTCGGCGCGGTAGAGGGCGAGGGCGAGCTGCATGTGCAGCTCTTCGCGCAGCGGGTGGACGGCGACGAGTTCCTTGAGCTCGCCGAGCAGCTCATGGTGGCGTTGCAGGCGCAGTTCGAGGTCGATGCACTCCTGGAGCGCCACGAAGCGTTCCTCGTTGTGCCGGGTGGCGGCGGCCTGGACGCGGCGGCTGTTGATGCCCTCCAGCGCCTCGCCCCGCCACAGGGCCAGGCCGGAGCGGAACTCGCTGACCGCGCCTTCGAGGTCCTGGGAGCGTGCGGCCTCGCGGCCGCGGGTGACGTGGCGGCGGAAGCGGGTGAGGTCGAGGCAGTCTTCGGGGACCCGGATGAGGTATCCGGCGGAGTGGGTGACGATGACCTCGGTGTCGGTGTACTTGCCGAACCAGCCGCGTAGCTGGGAGATGCAGATCTGGACCTGGGCGTCGGCGGTCTTCGGGGGCTCCTCGCCGTAGAGCGCCTCGACGAGGCGGCCGGTGGTGACCACGCGGCCGGGTTCGAGTAACAGCATCACCAGCACGATCTGGCGGCGGCGGCCCTCGATATTCACCTTGCTTCCGGCGAATACTTCGAGCGGCCCAAGCACCCGAAACTCGAGGATCAACGCCCACCTACTCACTTGACAACGAGTTACCGTTGATCTGCAGAGGTCACTATATGCGTGAAATATGACGTTGGGGAGAACCCCGATTCGGGGGCAGGGTTTCGGCCAGCACAAATGCCAACATACGAGTTAATCTTCATAACAGCACGGGTGCCACCCGCTGAAATCGGCAGGTGGCACCCGGCAAAGTCTGACTACTGTTCCGCCCAGGCGTGGAATCCCGCGTCGAGTTCCACGAGCAGGTCGATGGCGAAGTCCGTTCCCGATTCTCCGTTCGACATCAGGACCACTCCGGCCCCCGATTCCAGGCCGATACCCGAATAGCAGCGGTACCCGGCGGCCACCCCGGTGTGCCCGAACCAGCGGATCCCGTCGACCTCCCTGACGACGGTCCCCAGCCCGTACGCGGCCCCGGCGCCCGGGGTGAGCAACTGCCCGGCGGCCCACCGGTCGAGCAGCCGGCCGGTGCCCGTGTGCGCCCGCTGGATCTCCGCGGCCACCCTGGCCAGGTCGGCGGCGCTGGTCCACAGCCCGCCGGTGGCGCTCGGGTAGACCCGCCAGCCGCCGTCGAGCGGCCGGCCGTCCTGGTCGTGCCCGACCGCCGCGCGCTCGCCGAGCGAACGGGCGAAGGCGGTGCCGTAGCCGCTGTCGCGCATGCCGAGCGGGCCGAAGACGAGCTCGCGCATCAGCTCGGGGAACGGCCGGCCGGTCAGGTCGCACAACACCTGCTCGACGACGACGAAGTGGTTGCCCGAGTACCGGTACCGCTCTCCCGGCGCCAGTTCGGCGCGGATCGGCGCGGTGGCCGCGGGCGGCCGGCCGTCCAGCACGTCGAGCAGGCTCGGCGCCGGATCGTCCGGCAGCCGGGCGCCCGGCCCGCCGAACTCGTCCGGGGTGAGCCCGGCGGTGTGCGCGAGCAGCCCGCGCAGCGTCACGCCGGCCGACGGCAGCCGCCAGCCGCGCAGGTAGTGGTTGACGTCCTCGTCGAGGTCGACGATGCCGTCCTGGGCCAGCTTGAGCACGCCGACCGCGGTGACGTGCTTGCTCACCGAGCCCGCCTGGAAGACGGTGTCCGGCCTGACCAGCGCTCCGGTGGCGGCCGAGGCGAGACCCTCGCCCCACGCCTCGGCCACCGTGCCGTCGGCGACGAGCGCGACGGCGGCGCCGGGCACCCGGTGGCGCCGCAGGCGCAGCCGCGTGGCCGGGATGCCGGGGAAGAAGCGGTCCAGGAAAGCGCGTCCGTGCGGCGTGTGCCCCTGGGCCGGGATGAGCAGCGCGACCAGCCGGTCGAGGAAGCGGTCGGCCAGCGCGCCCACGGTCTCCTCGCGGTGGAGGTTGGCCGAGTAGTTCCAGGCGACCTGGAAGACGCCGTCCACGACGGCTCCGTTGATCTCGATGAGGTGGGGCCGGCGCCCGGCGGGCGCGCGGTCGCCGCCCGCGGCCGACCTGATCCGGGTGAACAGCCCGGTCTCCGCGGCGGTGCGTACCTGGCCGTGGTAGTTGAAGCTGATCGGCGCCGCCTCGTGCTCGACCGCCAGGCCGTGCCCGATGCCGTGGTGCGGCGTGGTGTGCAGGTGCTCGCGGACGATCTTGACGCAGCGGCCGGTGTCGAGGGCGTCGGGCAGGTGGACGTGCAGCGGGTGCAGCGCGGTGAACCAGCCGACCGTCCTGGACAGGTCGACGTCGTCGAAGAGCGGCTCGCGCCCGTGTCCCTCCAGGTCGATGTGGACGTCGGGACTGCCGGTGTGGTCGGCGGCCGTCTGGGCCAGCGCGGTCACCAGCAGGTCGTGCACGGAGGTGCGGTGGGCGGTGTGCGCGGAGCGCAGCAGCGCCTGCGTGTAGGAGGCGTCCAGGGTGCGGACCACCGTGACGGTGGAGGACTCGACGTTCTCGCCGCCGGGGGTGTCCACGGGGAAGGGCGCCGCCTGCGGGCGCGGCATCCGCCAGTACGCGGCCTCGGTGGCGAACCCGGCCGACTCCGCGTGCTCGGCCAGCTTCACCGCCCAGTGCCGGAAGGAGGTGGTCTTCTGGGGCAGCTCCAGCCCTTGGTAGGCGGTGGCCAGGTCGTCGAGCAGGATGCCCCACGAGACGATGTCCACGGCGACGTGGTGGATGGTGACGGTCAGCTCGCGGCCGTCCAGGTGCGCGCGCACGATCGGGCCGTGTTCCAGGTCGAGGCCGCCGCTCAGGGGCGGGCCCGCGTGGAGCAGATCGGCGTCCTCGGTCGCGGCGAGGTGCTGGGTCCAGCCGGTCGGCGACCTGCGCAGGCGCAGCCGCAGGGCGTCGTGGTGGGCGGTGAGCCGGGTCAGCGCCGCCCGCAGCCGATCGGGGTCGGGGGTCTCGGTCCAGCGCAGCCGTACCGTCTGGTGGTAGTGGTCGTGCGGCCAGTCGAGCGCGGTGAACCAGCGCTGGATGGGGGTGAGCGGGACCGCGCCCGTGACCGTGCCCTGCTCGGCGTGGGCGGTGGCGGGGACGTCCGCGCTCTCCAGGGCGTGGGCGAGCTCCGCGATGGTCGGGTCGGCGAACATCTGCCGCGGGGTCAGCGCGAGACCGGCGCGGCGGGCCTTGACCATGACCTGGATGGACAGGATCGAGTCGCCGCCGAGGTCGAAGAAGTTGTCGTGGACGCCGACGTCGGGCACGCCCAGGACCTCGCTCCACGCCTCGGCGAGGATCTTCTCCACCTCGGTGCGCGGGGCCACGAAGGCCGAGGCCAGTTCGGGGCGGACGGCGTCGGGCGCGGGCAGGGCCTGCCGGTCGACCTTCGTGTTCGGGTTCAGCGGCATCTCGGCGAGCATGACGAAGGCGCTCGGCACCATGTAGTCGGGCAGCCGGGACTGCACGTGCGCGCGCAGCTCCGAGGTGGTCGGCGTGCGGCCGCGGGCGACCGCGTAGGCCACGAGGCGCTTGGGCGCGCCCTCCTCCTCGCGGGCGACCACGACGGCCTGGCCGATCAGCGGGTGCGTCTCGATCACCGCTTCGACCTCGCCCAGCTCGACCCGGAAGCCGCGGACCTTCACCTGGTGGTCGAGCCGCCCCAGGAACTCCAGCGTCCCCTCGGGCAGCCGGCGGACCAGGTCGCCGGTGCGGTAGAGCCGTCCGCCCGGGGGGCCGAACGGGTCGGGCACGAAGCGCCTGGCGGTCAGTCCTGGCCGGCCGTGGTAGCCGCGGCCCACGCTGTCCCCGGCCAGGTACGCCTCCCCGGCCACCCCGACGGGCACCGGATCGCCGCCGGGATCGAGCACGTACACGCGGGTGTTGGCGATCGGCCCGCCCACCGAGACCCGCTCGGCGGCGGGGTCGCAGACCCACACGGTGGAGTCCACGGACACCTCGGTGGCGCCGTAGAGGTTGAGCAGGCGCGTGTCCGGGCAGCGTTTGCCCCATTCGCGCAGCACGTCGGTGGTGAGCGCCTCGGCGCTGGCGAACAACCAGCGCAGCGGCAGCCCGCCGTCCTCCACGAGCGGCAGCATGGCCCGCAGCATCGAGGGGACCAGGTGCGCGGCGGTGACGTTCTCCTCGGTCATGACCCGGACGATGTAGTGCGGGTCGCGGTAGCCGTCCGGCCTGGCCAGGATGACCGCCGCCCCGGAGGCCCAGGGCCAGAACATCTCGTAGACGGAGATGTCGAAGCTCAGCCCGGCCAGTTGCAGGACCTTGTCACCGTCGTCGAGGGGGAAGCCGCGCACCATCCACCAGATGTAGTTGACGATGCCCTGGTGCCGGATGAGCGTGCCCTTCGGCCGCCCGGTCGAGCCGGAGGTGTAGATGACGTACGACAGGTTGCCGGGACGGGCCGCGCGTCCGGGGCGGCCGGGGTCGCGGGCGGCGATGCGCGCCGCGTCGTGCTCGCCGTCGAGCACGACCACCCGGCCGGTGTGCTCGGGCAGCCGCCCGACCAGCCGTTCCTGCGTGAGCACGACCGGGGCCGCGGTGTCGGCCAGCATGAACGCCAGCCGCTCCGCCGGGTACTCCGGGTCGAGTGGCACGTAGGCGCCGCCGGCCTTGAGCACGCCCAGCACCGCCACCGCCATCTCCACGCCGCGCTCGACGCAGATGCCGACCAGCGTCTCCGGTCCGACGCCCAGGTCGCGAAGGTGGTGGGCGAGCCGGTTGGCCCGCGCGTCCAGCTCGCCGTACGTGACGGAAGACGCGCCGGAGACGACCGCGACCGCGCCGGGCGCGCGCTCGGCGCTGTCCTCGAACAGCTCGTGCAGACAGCGCTCGCGAGGGTACGGCGCCGCGGTGTCGTTGCACTCCTCGACCACGGCGCGCCACTCCTCGGCGGGCAGCGGCGCCAGCTCGGCCAGGGCCGCGCCGGGCCGGGCGGCCAGCGCTTCGAGCAGCATCCGGTAGTGGGCGAGCAGCCGCCCGGCGCCGTCCGCGGTGACCCGGGAGGGCTGGTAGTCCAGCCGCAGCCGCAGCTCGTCGTTGAGCCCGACGTTCAGCACCAGCGGGTAGCCGGTCTGCTCCCAGGTCTGGGCCGAGGCGATCTCCAGGCCGCCGGGCGCCCGCTCCTTGTGGGGGAAGTTCTCGAACATGAGGATCGTGTGGAAAAGCCGCTGCCCGGCGGGCACCCGCGACTGCCGCTGCACCTCGACCAGCGCGCAGTGCTCGTGGTCGCGGTGCTCCACGAGCTGCTCGTGGACCTCGCGCAGCCAGCCGGCGACCGTGGCCCGCTCGGGCACGCGTACCCGCACGGGCAGGGTGTTGATCAGCAGCCCGACGGTCCGCTCGACGCCGGGCAGCCCGCCGGAGCGCCCCGAGACGGTCGAGCCGAAGACGACGTCGCGGGTGCTGGCGTACCGGCTGAGCAGCAGGCCCCACGCGGCGTGGGCGATCGCGCTGACCGTGATGCGGTGCTCGCGGGCCAGTTCGCGCAGCCGCCGGGTGACCTCGGCGGGCAGCCGCTCGTGCAGGAGCGCCACATCCTGGCTGGTCGCGCCGCGGCCGTCGCCGCGCTCGGGCGGCAGGATCGTCAGCGGGGTGGGGCTGGTGACGTCGGCGAGCATGGCCTGCCAGTAGCCCGCGGCGGCGGCCGGGTCCTGGCCGCGCACCCACTCGATGTACTTCCTGAACGGCACCGGCTCGGGCAGCACGGGCGGTTCGCCCGTCTCGCGCAGGCTCCGGTAGACCTCGCGGACCTCGTCGAGGACCAGGCGGACGCTCCAGCCGTCCAGCAGGACGTGGTGGCCGTGCCAGATCAGCCGGTGGGTGCCGTCGGCCAGCCTGATGAGGTCGAAGCGGCGTGGGGGCTCGTTCTCCAGGTCGACGCCGCGGGCGCGCTCCTCGGCGAGGTGCCCGGCCAGGCGCTCGGCGACCTTCGGCGCGGGGACGCCGGTCCAGTCGAGTTCGCGCAGCCGTACCGGAGCTGAGGGGTGGACGATCTGCAGGGGTTCGGGCAGTCCGTCCCACGCGAACGTGGTGCGCAGGATGGGGTGGCGCGCGACGACGTGCTCCCAGGCGCGGCGCAGCGCGGGCACGTCCAGGTCGCCGTCGATGGTGTGGACGAACTGCACGATGTAGTCGGTGCTCTCCGGCTCGAACAGCGTGTGGAAGACCATCCCGGCCTGCAGCGGCGACAGCGGGTAGCTCTCCGCGGCGGCGTCGTCGTCCTCCTGCGCGGCGGCGGGGACCGCGACGGCGGCCAGCTCCCGCAACGTCTGCCGGGACAGCACCTGGCGCGGGGTGATCTCCAGCCCGGCCGCGCGGGCCCCGGCGACGACGTAGATGGCCAGCACGGAGTCGCCGCCGATGTCGAAGAAGTTGTCGCCGGCGCCGACGGCCTCGCGGCCGAGCACGTCCGCCCACACCCGCGCGAGCGCCCGCTCGGCGTCGGTGGCGGGCTCGGCGTCGGCCGGCCCGCCGTCCTCCGGCGCGGGCAGCCGCCTGCGGTCGAGCTTGCCACTCGGGGTGAGCGGAATCTCCTCCAGTACGGCCAGCGCCGCCGGCACCATGTACCCGGGCAGCGCCCCGGCCAGGTGCCGTCGCAGCTCGGCCACCTCGATCGCGCCGGACGGCACGACGTACCCGGCCAGCCGCAGCCCGCCCGGCCCCTCGACCGGCACGACCGCCGCCTGCCTGACGCCGGGGTGGGCCAGCAGCACTGCCTCGACCTCGCCCGGCTCGACCCGGTTGCCGCGGATCTTCACCTGGTTGTCGATGCGGCCCTGCAGTTCCAGCCGCCCGTCGGGCAGGAACCTGGCCCGGTCGCCGGTGCGGTACATGCGCGAGCCCGGCGTACCGAACGGATCGGGCACGAACCGTCGCGCGGTCAGCCCGGGACGTCCGTGGTAGCCGAGCGCGAGGCCGCGCCCGCCGATGCACAGCTCACCGAGGGCTCCCCTCGGCACCGGCCGCGACTGCTCGTCGAGCAGGTAGACGGCGGCGCCGGAGATCGGCCGGCCGATGCAGAAGGGCGGCGCGCCCGCCGGCACGTCGGCGTACGTGGTGTGGACGGTGGTCTCGGTGGGCCCGTAGCCGTTGACCAGCCGGTCCGCCCGCGCCCTGATCTCGGTGGCCAGGGTCTCGGGCATGGGCTCGGCGGTGTAGAGCGCGACCCGCAGCGAGGTGCCGACGTCACCGGCCATGAGCAGCCGCCAGCCCGACGGGGTGGCCTGCACGTGGGTGACGCCGTGCTCGCGGATCACCCGGCACTGCTCGGCCCCGTCGGCCCGCGCCGACTCCGGCGCCACGACCACGCGCGCCCCGGAGATCAGCGGCAGGTACAGCTCCAGCGTCGAGGCGTCGAAGCCCATCGAGGCGAGCAGCAGCCACCGGTCGTCCGGGCTCGCGCCCAGGTACTCGCGCGCGCCGTGCAGCAGGTTCACCACGGCCGCGTGGGTGGCGTCGGTGCCCTTGGGCCGCCCGGTCGACCCCGAGGTGTACACCACGTAGGCCAGATCGCCCGGCCGGGGCTCGGGCAGTTCCCCCTCGTCCGCCCCCAGCTCGCCGAAGCGGTCGCCGGTGATCACGAACGCCGCGTCGACGTCCTCCAGCATGTACGCCAGCCGCGCCGCCGGGTAGGCCGGATCCAGCGCCAGATAGGCGGCGCCCGCCTTCATCACGGCCAGCGCCGACAGCACCAACTCCGCGCCCCGCGGCAGCGACAGGCCGACCACGTCCCCCGGCCGCACGCCCTCGGCCAGCAGCCCGCGCGCCAGCCGGTCGGTGACCGCGTCCAGCTCGCGGTAGCTGAACACCTGCTCACCGCACACCAGGGCGGTCGCCCCCGGCGAGGCCGCCGCCTGCGCCCGGACGAGGCTCACCACCGTCCCGGTGGGTGGTTCCCCTCTGGCGGGCCCGGCCCAGGTGCGGGTGAGCAGGTGCGTCTCGGTGTCCCCCAGGACGGCCGCGCTCGCGACGGGCTCGCCGGGGTGCGCGGCCACGTGCTCGACGACGTTCACCAGGTAGCCGAGCAGCCGCCGGGCGGTGTCGGCGGTGAACAGGTCGGTGGCGTAGTTCAGCGACAGCTCGATGCCCGCGCCGCCGTTGACCGCGATCAGCGTCAGGTCCACCTTGGCGGTGGGGTCGGCGAAGCCGACCGGCTCGCCCTTCAGCGCGGGCAGCTCACCGGCCCGCTCGCCGGTCTCGAAGCACTGGTAGAGCACCTGGTAGACGGGGTTGCGCGCGGCCGACCTGGTGGCCTTCACCGCCGCCACCACCTGGTCGAAGGTGACGTCCTGGTGGTCGAAGGCGCCCAGGACCACCTCGTGCGTACGGCGCAGCAGTTCCGTGAAGGCCGGTTCGCCCGACAGGTCCATGGGCAGCGCCACCGCGTTGGCGAACAGGCCGAGCAGCGCCTCGGTCTCGGCGGCGTTGCGCCCCGACAGCACCGAGCCGATCGCGAACCTGCGCTGGCCGCAGTAGTGCCTCAGGACGATCGCATAGCAGGCCAGCAGCACGGTGTACACGGTGACGCCGTGGTCGGCGGCCAGGGCGCGTACCCGGCCGCTCAGCTCGGGGGCGAGTTCCAGGTCGACGGCGTCGCCGGCGTGCGACTCGGTCGTCGGCCTGGGCCGGTCCGTGGGCAGCTCAAGGACCTGCGGGACGCCGTCCAGCGCGGCGCGCCAGTAGGCGAGCTGGGCGGGTTCGCGCTCGGCGACGCGGCGCGCCTGCCAGTGGGCGTAGTCGGCGTACTGGACGGGCAGCGGCGACAGGGACGGGGTCCGGCCGGCCACGGCGGCGCCGTACAGCTCGTCGAGTTCGCGGACCATCAGCGTGCACGACCAGCCGTCGGAGGCGACGTGGTGCGTGGTGAGCGCGAGCAGGTGCTCGCCGGGCTCGGCGACGCGGATGAGCAGCGCGCGGAAGACCGGGCCTTCGGCCAGGTCGAAGGGGGTGGCGATCTCGGCGAGGGCAAGGGCGAGCGCCTCGTCCCGATCGGCGGCGGCCGTCAGGCGCAGGGCGGCGGGGCCGGGAGGGGCGACCTCCTGCAGCGGCGGCGTGCCCCGGTAGGCGGTGCGCAGGATCTCGTGCCGTTCCACCAGGGCGTCGAGGGCGCGGCGCAGGGCGTCGACATCCAGTTCGCCCGGGATCCGCAGCAGCCGGGGGACGGTGTAGACCGCGTTCGAGTCCAAGAACTGGTTGGTGACCCACATGGCGTGCTGCACCGGCGAGAGCGGCGCGGCACCGGCCGGGCGGCGCGGGATGCCCCCGTCGCCGCCCCCGGCCCGGCCCTGCAGGCGCCTGCGCAGCAGGGCTTGCTTCTCGGGCGAAAGGCTGTCGATGTTCATCGTCGCTCCCTCAAGGACTCAGGTGCGCAGGCTGCGCGGGCGCATGTCCACCCACACCCGCTCGATGTGGGCGGTGCACTCCTCCTCGGTGCCGCTCGTGCCCTCCTCGTGCCAGCCGGAGGGGACGTCCCGGGCGGCGGGCCAGATGGAGTACTGCTCCTCGTCGTTGACGACGACCTTGTACATGGGGTGCCTCCTCACGTTTCGGCGACCATGAGGCGGGCGGCCTCGTCGTCGCTCATCGCCTCGATCTCGGCGAAGATCAGCTCTTCGAGCCGGGCGGCCGCGGCGCGTACCGTGGAGTGCTCGAACACCAGGCGCAGCGGGATGTCGAGGGCGAAGGCCTCCCGCATCCGGTTGACCGCCCTGGTGACCAGCAGCGAGTGCCCGCCCATCGCGAAGAAGTCGTCGTTGGCGCCCAGCCTGGGCACGCCCAGCACGGCCGCCCACACCTCGGCGATCGCCCGCTCGGTGTCGGTGCGCGGGGGCACGAACGGCTCGTCGCTCAGGGTGCCGGGGTCCGGCTCCGGCAGCGACCTGCGGTCCACCTTGCCGCTGGGCATCCTGGGCAGCTTCGGCAGCGCCACGATCGCGCTCGGCACCGCCTGCGGGGCCAGCCGCTCCCCCAGGAACGCCCGCACCTCGCCCACCCCGGGCGCGGGCCCGTCGAAGCTCACATAGGCGGCAAGGCGCTTGTCCCCCGGGAGCGGTTCCCAGGTGGCGACCACCGCGTCGGTCACACCGGGCCAGGCGCGCAGCGCCGCCTCCACCTCACCCAGCTCGATCCGCACCCCCCGCACCTTCACCTGGTGATCGCGCCGACCCCGGTACTGCAGGGAGCCGTCGGGCCGCAGCCGTCCGGTGTCGCCGGTCCGGTAGACGCGCTCGCCCGCCCGCCACGGATGGGGGACGAAGGCCCGCGCCGTCTTGCCAGGATCGCCCACGTAGCCGCGGGCCAGTCCGACCCCGCCGATGCACAGCTCGCCGACCGCCCCGTGCGGCACCGGCTGGAGGGTGTGGTCCAGCACGTACACCTCGTGGTTCTCCATCGGCCGGCCCAGGCAGACCGCCTCGCCGCCGTCGGCGTCGGCGGGCGTGCACACGTGGTGCGTGGAGTCGATGGAGACCTCGGTGGTGCCCCAGTGGTTGTTGAGCCTTGGCCGGCAGCCGAGCCGGTCGTAGAAGGCGGCGACGGTCTCCGGACGCAGCCGGTCGCCGTCGGAGACCACGTGCCGCAGGGCGTGCAGGCCTTCGCGCGCCCCCGGACCGATCTCGTCCAGGAACATCACCAGCATGCTCGGCACGAACTGCAGCCAGACCACCTCGTGCTCGATCGCCGCCCGCAGCAGCGCCTGCGCGTCGCGGTGCAGGCCGGGCGGCAGCACCACGACGCGGGCGCCGGCCATGAGCGGCCAGAAGATCTCCCTGGCCACGTCGTCGAAGGTCAGGGGCGTCTTGAGCAGGACGGCCTCGCCGGGGGCGAGCTGGTAGCGCTCCTGCAGGTTGGCCATCTGGCCGACCCAGCCCCGGTGGGTGCAGGCCACGCCCTTGGGCTCGCCGGTCGAGCCGGAGGTGAAGTAGACGGCGCACAGGTGGCCCGGCCGTACCGGATCGGGGTCGGGGCCCTCGCCGAGCAGCAGCTCGGCGACGTCGCCCGCGCTCACGCAGAGCTCCGCGCCGGCCAGGTCGAGGAGCCTGCGCACGCGGGCGGGCGGGGTGTCGGGCTCGATCGGCAGGTACGCGCCGCCGGCCTTCAGCACCCCGAGCACCACGGCCACGAGGTCGGCCGAGCGCTCCAGCATGACGCCGACCGGCGTGTCGGCGGCTACGCCGCGGGCGGCCAGCGCGCGGGCGATCGCGTCGACCCGGCGCTCCAGCTCGGCGTAGGTGAGCGTGTGCGCGCCGTCCTGGACCGCGGGGGCGGCGGGCGTGCGGGCGGCCTGCTCGGCGAACAGCTCGTGCAGGCAGCGCTCCGGCAGCTCGACCCGGCCGGGCTCGGCGTGCGCGCGCAGGCCGAGCACCTCGGCGTCGGCGAGCACGGGCACGTCGTCCACGCGCAGCGACGGGTCGGCGGCGACCGCGTCGAGCACCGCCCGCAGGTGCGCCATGAGCCGCATGACGGTGGTGCTCTCGTAGAGCGCGGTGTCCCATTCGACGGAGTAGGCGACGCCGTCGCCCTCGCGGCGGAACTCGATCGTGAGGTCGTACTTGGAGCCGCCGCCGGGGGTCAGGATCTCGCTGACCTCGACGCCGTCCAGGCCGGGCAGGGTGACGGGGGCGGTGAGGTCCACGAGGATCTGGAACAGCGGCGTCCTGGACGGGTCGCGCTCGACCCGCAGCTCGGTGACGAGGGAGTCGAAGGCCAGCGCCCGGCCGTCGTAGGCGTCCAGGGCGGCGTCGCGCACGCGGCCGACCAGCTCGGTGAAGGCCGGGTTCGCCGAGACGTCGCCGGGCAGCACGAGCATGTTGAAGAACGGGCCGATCACCGGCTCGCGCCGGGTCGACGAGGACGCGCCGGTGGTGACGTCACCCCGGCCGCTGTAGCGGTAGAGCAGGGCGTGCACGCCCGCCAGCAGCACCATGTACAGGGAGGCGCCCTGGCCGCGGGCGAGCTCGGCCAGAGCGCGGGCGGTCTCCTCCGGCAGCTCGAACCCGTGGCGCAGCGCTCCCTCGCCGCCGCGGATCTGCGGCCGAGGATGGTCGGGGGCCAGCTCGAACGGGCTCAGGTCGGCCAGCGCCTCGCGCCGCTCCGCCACGATCGAGGCGAGTTCGCCCGCGTCGTACGCGGCGTCGTCGGCCGCGGCCAGGTCGCGGAACTGCCGGGGTATCGGCGGCAGTTCACGCCCGGCGTACAGCTCGGTGAGCTCGCGGTAGAGGATGCCGACCGAGCCGCGGTCGAAGGCGAGGTGGTGCACGGTCAGGCAGAGCACGTGCTCGTCCGGCGCCAGGCGCAGGAGCAGCGCGCGCAGGGGCAGACCGGCGGAGATGTCGAGCGGCGTCGCCGCCTCCGCCGCGAGCGCCGGGCCGAGGTCGTCCTCGCCGATCGGGCGCACATCGAGGCGGAAGCCGGCGGCCGGCCTCAGCACTCCGGCCAGCTCGCCGTCGCGGGTGTCCAGGGAGGTGCGCAGCACCTCGTGCCGGGTGACGATCGTGGTGAGCGCCCGCTCCAGCGCCCCGGTGTCGAGGGGGCCGCGCAGGCGCAGGAAGGTGCTGCCCAGATAGCCGGCGTCGCCGGGGGTGAGCTGGTCGGCCAGCCAGAGGCGGTGCTGGACGCGGGGCACGCGGACGTGGTTCACGAGCTTCCCCTCAGGGCGTCGACGTCGATCTTGCCGTGGCGGGTGAGCGGGAGCGCGTCCATCGCGGCGATCTCCGACGGGATCATGTACGCGGGCAGCAGGTCCTGGAGGTGGCGCTGGATGTCCTGCCGGTTCGCGGTGGCCGGGGTGACGGCGGCGGCCAGCCGTACCTCTCCCGAGGGTGTGTCCCGGGTGTAGACGACCGCGTCCGTGAGGCCGGCGAGCATGAGGATGGCGTGGACGATCTCGGCCGGCTCGGTCCTGCGCCCGCCGATCTGGATCTGGTCGTCGGCGCGCGACAGGTAGTGGAGCACGCCGTCGGCGTCGGCGGAGACGAGGTCGCCGGTGCGGTACCAGCGCTCGCCGTCGTGGTGGACGAAGGCCTCGTCGCCCGCGCCGAGGTAGCCGAGGGCCAGGGCGGGCCCGCCGAGCCAGAGCTCGCCGTCGCCGCTGACCCGGACCCGCACGTACGGCAGCGCCCGCCCGATGGGCGGCGGCCCCTCGCCCGGCCCGACCCGCTGGCAGGTCGCGGCGACGGTGCACTCGGCGGGACCGTAGATGTTGTAGAAGGCGAACGGGTGGCGCGGCTCGGGCCGCCGGGTGAGCCGGTCGCCGCCGGTGAACAGCATGCGGGTCGGGAAGCCGGCCGGCCAGTCCTGGTCGAGCACGCCCGCGACCATCCCGGTCGGTACGAACGACGCCCTGACCTCGTGTTCGCGCAGGAAGTCCCGGTAGTCGGCCGGGTCGAGCACGGCGTCGAGCGAGGGCACCGCGAGCGCGGCGCCGTTGGCCAGCGCGCCCCAGATCTCCAGCACGCTGGCGTCGAAGCTGAGCTGCGCGACCTGGCCGGCCACGTCACCCGGCTCCAGCGTGGTGATCTCCTTGTACCAGCGGGTCATCGGGCCCAGCCCGGCGTGGCTGACGACCACGCCCTTCGGCTTCCCGGTGGAGCCCGAGGTGAAGATCACGTACGCGGTGGACGGGTCGATCGGGGCCGGATCGGCCAGCAGACGGCAGCTGCCGGAGCCCGGCCCGTCACCGTCGCCGTCCGTGAGCACGACGGCGGGACGGGCGGTGTCGAGGATCGTCCGCACCCTGGCCTTGGGCAGGCCGTGGGCAAGCGGCAGGTAGGCGGCGCCGGCGGACCAGGCCGCGAGCATGCCGGCGATCGCCCGCCCCCGGCCCGCGCAGGCCACGGCCACGAGGTCGCCGGGGCCGACGCGGGCGCGGGCCAGCTCGGTCCTGAACTCCTCGATGTCGCGCAGCATCCGGCCGCAGGTGTGGACCCTGCCGCCCTCCAGCACGCAGGCCCGCTCGGGGTCCTTCCTGATCCAGCTCATCACCTGGTCATAGATCATGCCGCCCGCCAATGCCGGTCGACGGCCCCGGCGAGCACCGCCGGGTCACGCAGGTAGAAGAAGTGGTCGCCCTCGTTGGACTCGCAGCCGAGCCAGGCGGCGGTGTGCCGGCGCCAGGTCGCCAGGTGCGCCTCGGTCATCACCGGGTCGTGCCGTCCGGCCAGCGCGAGCACGGGGGTGGCCAGCGGCGCCGGGTGGTCGTCCACGTACTGCCTGCCCAGGGCGAGGTCGGCCCGCAGCGCGGGCAGCACCAGCTCCATCAGCTCCTCGTTGTCGAGCAGTTCGGCCGCGGTGCCGCCCTGACGGGTCATCGAGGCGATCAGCGATCCGGCGCTCAGCCGTTCCGGCGACAGGTCGGGCATGGGCGAGCCGGGCGCCGCCGAGCCGGAGACGACCAGCCCGGCGGCGGGCCGCTGCTTGGCCGCGAGCAGCTGGGCGGTGTCGTAGGCGGCGAAGGCGCCGAAGCTGTGGCCGAACAGCAGCAGGCGGCCGGGCGCCCGCAGCAGCTCGGGCAGGCAGCCCACCGCGATCTCCCTGACCGAGGCGGCCTGCGGCTCGCGCAGCCGGGGGCCGCGGCCCGGGTACTGCACGCTCCACAACGACCACCCATCGGGCACGGCGTCGGCCAGGGCCAGCGCGGCCGAGGCGCTCGAACCGGCTGAGGGGAAGAAGACGAACCTGTCCCTGCCCTGCTCGCGGATCGGCTGAAGCCAGTCGCTCATGATCATTCTCCGCCCGGGATGTGGAAGATGGTCTCCTTGAGCAGCTCGGAGGCGCCGTCCACCATGCGGAAGACGCGTGCCTCCCGGTAGGCCCGCTCCAGCCCGTACTCCTGCAGCCAGCCGCGCCCGCCGAGCGTCTGCATGGCGTCGTCGATGACCTCGCAGGCCGACTCGGTGGCGTGGAGCTTGGCGATCGCCGCCTCGCGCACCGCGATCCGGCCCTCGTCCAGCGCGCGGGCGGCCTGCCTGATCAGCGCGCGGGAGGCCTCGATCTTGACGTCGGAGCGGACGATGAACTCGCGGATGTACTGCTTGTCGCTGAGCCGCCCGCCGGCGATCCTGCGCTGGGCGGCGTGGGCCCGCGCGACGCCGAGCGCCCACCGGGCCAGGCCGATCGCCCGCGCGGCCAGCGAGACCCGGCCGTAGGGCAGCCACTCGATGGCCATGCCGTTCGCGCCGCCGATCTGGCCGGGACCGCCGAGCACCGCTTCGTCGCCGACCTCGATCCCGTCCAGCTCGACCTCGTACGGGTCGTAGCCGGGTTCCATGCCCGGCAGCCGCCGGACGATCCGCCAGCCGGGGACGTCGGTGGTGAAGATGAAGAACGTCGGCCCCGCCGCGGGCTCGCCCACGACGTTGGCCAGCACGACCGCGGCGTCCGCGGTCTCCGCGTTGCTGATCATGAACTTGCGGCCGTTCAGCACCCAGCCGCCGGGCGCGCGGGTCGCGGTCGTGCTCATGGCCGACACGTCCGAGCCGCCGCTCTCCTCCGTCATCGCCAGGCAGCGCCGCATGCGCCCCTCGATCATCGGGCGCAGCCACCGCTCACGCTGCTCGGGGGTGCCGCACAGCACGATCCTGCTCGGCCCGTCCGGGCAGGACAGGATGTGCCGCGAGTACGGCAGGCCGCTGGCGGCCGCCTCCTCCCGCAGGTCGGCGACGACCAGCTCCGGCAGCGACCAGCCCCCGTACTTCTCGGGGAACTCGGCCGCGAACAGCCCGGAGGCGACCCCTGCCGCGCGGGCCAGCGCCCGCTGCTCCGGCTCCGGCCGGTCCGCCGCGTGCGCGCGCAGCCAGTCCAGCACCTCGGCGAGGATCGCCCGGGAGACCCAGGGGTCCTTGAGCATCTCCTCCGGTGACGTCGAAGGCACGAAGTCGTTCATCGCCGCTTCTCCCGCACGATGTCGGAGACCGCGTTCACGTAGGCGTCGAAGCGCGGGTTGTCGAACAGCACCCTGAGCCTGGGCCGTACCTGGCACGACTCCTCGACCTTGGCGCAGATGGTGATGGCCTTCATCGAGTCGCCGCCGAGGCGGAAGAAGTCGGCGTCGTCGCCGACGGACACGTTGAGGCTCTGTTCCCATGCGGCCCGCACGGCCGTGGTCAGCTCGTCCATCGCTCAGGTTTCCGCCAGGACGAAGTCGGCGACCCGGCCGGCGTAGCACTCGAGGGTCTTGGACTCGAACAGCACCGAGACGGGGATTCTGACGGCGAGGTCCTCCCTCAGCGCGGCGGTCAGCCGTACGGCCAGCAGCGAGTGCCCGCCCGAGAGGAAGAAGTCGTCGTCCTGCGCGACCTGCGGGGTCTCCAGGACCTCGCACCAGCGCTTGCGGACGATCTCGGCGACCTGTGATTCGATCATCTTGTCTCTCCGTTCCGGTTGTCGCCGGCGGGCGGCCACGGCTGGTCCGGGTGCGCGCAGGCGTGGTCCAGCAGCCGGGTGAACCGCCGCTGGAGTTCATTGACCACGTGGTCGGGGAAGCGGGTGAGCTCGTGCTCCCAGCGCAGGGCGTAGGCGCTCGCGTCACGGCGGCCGGTGCTTCTGCCGTGCTGGAGGCCGCGGTTCATGACGATCACGTTGAGGTCGGTCTTGCCGCGGCCGTTGCCCAGCTCGCGTACGCGCGGCCGCCATGCGCCCAGGCTCAGCTCGGGCAGCGGCGAGTCGTGCTGGCTGAACATGATCGGGTAGAGCGGACTCCTGGCGCCCGGGGCGCTGACCCGGAGGATCTCGGGCGTGGGCAGCCTCTGGTGCCGGTCGGCCGCGACGACCAGGGCCATCTCGGCGCGGGCCGCGTCCGCCGGGCTCTCGCCGTGGAGGCGGCCCCTGACGAGGGGCAGCACGTTCACGAACAGGCCGACCAGCTCCTGGGTGTCGACGTCGCGGTTGGCGAAGCTGGCGCCGACCACGCTCTCCGCCGTGACCTGGCGGAAGACGGCCAGCATCAGCGCGTACGGCGTGACGCCCAGCCGCGCGGCAGCGGACTCCAGCAGCGCCGAGCGCGCCTCGCCGAGCGGCTGGAGGCTGAGGTGGGTGCGCAGTTCGCCGGGCGGATCGGAGTCGGGGCGCCAGTCCTTCAGCCGCTCGTGCCAGTAGGCCCTGGTCGCCGCGCTGCGGTCGCCGTCGGCCCACTCGCGCTGGTCCCTGGCCCAGTCGAAGTAGCTGACCCGGCTCTCCCTCGGCTCCGTGCCGTCGTAGGCGGCCTGGAGCTGGCTGAGGAAGACGCCCACCGACCAGCCGTCGTGGATCAGGTGGTGCTCGCGCTGGAGCAGGACGGTGCCGCCCGGGTGCAGGATGAGGTCCCAGCCGACCAGGGGGAAGTCGTCGTAGCGGAAGGGCCGGTCCACGAGGCGGGCCACCAGGGCCTCGACCTCTTCGGTCGCCACCCGGTGCAGCGCGAGCGGGACGGTGTCGGGCTCCTCGCGCCGGCCTTCGAGGCCCGCGGCGGTGATCCGCCAGTGGCAGCTCAGCGCCGCCTGGTTCCTGAGGACCGCCAGCAGCGACTTCTCCAGCAGGGAGACGTCCGGCGTGCCGGGCCCTTCCAGGATCATCTGGTACTGGTAGCCCATGCCGCTGCCGGTCAGCTCCTCCAGGAAGACGACCGCCTCCTGCCCCAGGCTGCCCGGCCCCTCGTACGCCCGCGCGGCCCGCACGGGTACGGCGGCGCCGGGTTCGATCCCGGCCAGCAGGCGGGCCTGCTCCTTGAGCGGCTGGGAAAGGTTGAGCAGACCCGCGGGGACGGGCAGCCCGATCCGGTCCGCCAGCCGCGCCTGCAGCATGATCAGGTCCAGGGAGCCGGCGCCGAGCACGACGAGGCTGTCGTCGGCGTCGCGCGCGGTGACCCCGCACGCCTGTCGCCAGTCCTCGGCCAGCGCCGCCTGCGCGGGGTCGAACCCGGCGGCCGGGCGTGGCTCGGCGCCGTGCTCCGCGGGATCGGGCAGGGCGGCCCGGTCGAGCTTCTGGTTGGGGGTCAGCGGCAGGCGACCCATGGGCACGATCACCGCGGGCACCATGTGCTCGGGCAGCCGTTCGGCCAGCAGCGCGCGTACGCGGGCGGCGTCGAAGTCGCCGCAGGCGTACCCGGCCAGGCGGGGGAAGCCGCGTTCCGGCTCCCACACGACCACGGCCGCCTCGCCCACGCCGGGACAGGCGCGGAGCTGCGCCTCGACCTCGCCCAGCTCGATGCGGAAGCCGCGGACCTTCACCTGGTCGTCGGTCCTGCCGGCGAAGCGCAGGTTGCCGTCGGCGAGCCGGCGCACCAGATCGCCGGTGCGGTAGAGCCGCTCACCGTCGCGGACGACGAAGCGCTCGGCGGTCAGCTCCGGCCGGCCCAGGTAGCCCCGGCCGACCCCGGCTCCGCCGAGATACAGCTCGCCCTCGGCCCCGTCCGGCACCGGCGCGCCGTCCTCGTCCAGCACGTACGCGGTCGTGTTCGCGATGGGCGTCCCGATCGGCGGCGGCAGCTCGGCGCCCGGCGCGACCTCGGTGCAGGTCGCCACCACGGCGGTCTCGGTGGGCCCGTACATGTTGAGGAAGCGGTAGCCGGCTCCCTCGGGCGGCGCGACCAGCAGCCGTTCGCCGCCGGTGGCCAGCACGCGCAGCGATGAGCCGTCCAGCCAGCCGTGCTCGATGGCGAGCTGGGCCAGCGGGGTCACCATGAACAGCACGTCCAGGCGGCCGTCCGCGGCCCAGCGGCAGAGCTCCTCGGGCGACTTCCTGGCCGGTTCCGGGGCGATGCGCAGTTCGGCGCCGGCGATGAGGGCGCCCCAGATCTCGCAGCCGGCGATGTCGAACCCGCTCGCCGCCGTCTGCCCCACCCGGTCACCCGGGCACACGCCCAAGATGTCGGCGTACCACTGCAGGGTGTTGGCGATGCTCCGGTGCTCGATCATGACGCCCTTGGGCAGGCCCGTGGAGCCGGAGGTGTAGATCACGTAGGCCAGGTCCCCGGGCTCGACGCGCGCTGCGGGCGCGTCGGGTCCGGGGGCCTCGGGCCTGTCGATCCCAAGGACGTCCGCTTCGGAAAGGACCAGCTCGGCGCCCGAGTCGTCGAGCATGAAGCGCAGCCGCGCCTCGGGGTAGGAGCCGTCCAGGGGCAGGTAGGCGGCCCCGGCCTTCAGGACGCCGAGCCAGGCCGTGACCATCGCCGCCGACCGGCCCAGCCGGACGCCGACGATCGAACCCGGGCCGGCGCCCTTCGCGCGCAGCCGGGCCGCCACGGCTTCCGCCCGGCGGTTCAGCTCGCCGTACGACGTCGATCCGGTCGAGTCCACGATCGCGATCGCGTCGGGCGAGGCCGCCACCCGCGCTTCCACCAGCGCCGTTACCGTCTTCACCGCTCCTCCGTTCGCTGTTTTCACGGTGGTCGGACCGCCCTTCGTCTCCCTATCGGCGCCCTATCGCGCTCATGTCGTGATGCGTGCTTTCAGTGCGTGAAGTCCTGTCGTGGCGGCCCTGGCCGCGGCGGCGCCGGTGTCGGCGGCCGCGATCACGTAGCAGAGCCGGTCCTGGAACGAGCGGCGCAGCACCAGGTACTGGCCGGGCTCGCGGGTGAGGCCCACCTCGACCACTCCGGGCACGCGGCCGGCGTCCTTGGTCCCGTCGATCGCGGTCAACGTGCCTTCCTCGCCGGCCACCAGGAACCGGATCGAGGCCGCGCGGTCCCGGGTGGCCCGCAGGGGTTCGTCGCGGCCGGCGGCCTTGGCCACCGTGTGCCGGATGAGGTCGATCCCGGTGGCCTCCTCGACCATGCGCGGGATCATGCCGCCGGCCAGCCGGGGGTTGACCTCGACGATGCGCGCGCCGGCGGCGCCGTACCGGATCTCGACGTGGGCGGGACCCCAGCACAGCTCCAGCGCCTTCAGCGCCGCGTGCGCGAGCTCGCCCGCCGCGGCGCGCGCGGCCGGGTCGAGCGGCGCGGGGAAGTCGTGCCCGACCTCCACGAAGTACGGCTCCGCGCCGAGGTGCTTGCGCGTGACGCCGACCACCTGGTCGTCGAAGGTCTCGACCGAGTATTCGGCGCCGCGCAGGTATTCCTCGACCATGACCGCGCTCTGCGGCGGCAGCCCGTCGGTGTTCAGGACGTGGTGGGTGGCCGCCTCGACCTCGGCGGCGTCGCGGCACAGGCGGGTGGCGACCGAGCCCGATCCGGCGACGGGTTTGACGACGACGGGGAAGCCGATGCGCTGGGCGGCCGCGACGGCGGTGCCGGGGGTGCGGGCGGGCGCGAAGGCGGCGCTCGGCACCCCGGCCTCGCGCAGCACGGCCCGCTGGACCGCCTTGTCGCGGCAGGCGCGGATGGCGCCGGGGTCGGGGTGCGGCAGGCCGAGGCGTCTGGCCACCTCGGCCGCGGTCGCGATGTGGTATTCGGAGCTGCTGGTCACCCCCGCGACCCGGCCGCCGAGCCGGCGGCAGGCGGCCAGCACGACCGCGGGGTCGCCGGTGTCGATCTGCCTGGCCGCGATGCCGTCGGCGGCGACGTAGGGGTAGCGGGCGGGGTCGCGGGCCAGGACGACCGGCCGCAGTCCCAGTTCGCGGGCGCGTTCGCAGAACACCCGCCCGGACCCGGTGGTGTTGCTCTCGACGAGCACGAACCAGCTCATGCCTGCTCCATCACGCTCGTCACGGCCGTCGCCAGCGCGGCGTCGGCCTCGGCCTGCGAGTCGCGCCAGTCCAGGCACCACCGGCGGTGGCGGACCCAGGAGGCGTAGGCACGCTGGTAGGGCTCGGCGAAGGCGCCCGGCCCGCCGCCGTAGGCCTGCTCGCGGACGACCTGGGCGAGGTCGAGGTCCGCCAGCGAGGTGGCGCCCGCGTCGAGCGCCGCGCGCACCGCCGCGCCGACCTCGCGGTGCGCGGTGCGGAACGGCACGCCGTCGCGGACCATCCGGTTGGCCAGCGCGGTCGCGGTCGTGAAGCCGCCCGCGGCCCGCTCGGCCATCCGGTCGGCGTTGGGCCTGGCCCCGCCGACCACGACCTGGGCGAGCTGCACCGCCTGCTCGACGGCGGCCAGCCCCGGCCAGACGCACTCCATGGCCTCGGTGCCGACCTCGATCGTGTTGGTGAACGGCGTCGCCGCCATGGCCGACGCCGCCCCGGCCCAGGCGGCGATCGCCCGTCCCGGCTTGGCCTTGAGGTGTTCCAGCAGGAAGGCGTTGCGCTTTTGCGGCATGGCGGAGCTGCCTCCCACCAGCCGGTCGGGGAAGGCGATGAAGCCGAACTCGGCCGTGCTCCACAGCTGCAGGTCGGTGGCCAGCCTGCTGAGCACGACGCTCAGCGCGGCGGCCGATGCCAGCATGCGCAGCACGGCGTCCCGGCTGGCGACGGCGTCGAGCGCGTGCCGGGCGGCGTCGATGTAGCCGAGCAGGCTCGCGGTGCGCGACGGGTCGATGGGCAGGTCCGTACCGGCGACGGCGCAGGCCCCGAGAGGGCAGATGTGCAGCCCGCCTGCCGCGGCCGCCAGCGCGTCGATCTCCCTGCCCACCGCCCGCGCCACTCCCAGGAGGTAGTAGCCGTACGTGATCGGCATGGCCGCCTGGAAGTGCGTGTACACCGGCATGACCACCGGCTGGTGGGCGCGGGCCCGCGCCAGCAGGATCGCCTCCAGGCGGATGGCCTGCTCGGCGAAGTCCAGCAGCCAGGCGCGGCACCGGAGTGAGGTGATGGTGGCCTTGAGGTCGTTGCGCGAGCGGCCGGTCTGCAGGACGCCGCCGACGTCGGGGCCGAGCCGCTCGATCAGGTATCCCTCGTACATGAGGTAGGTGCCGCGGGGGGCCGGGCGCCCGCTCAGGTCGCCGGGGGTCAGGTCCTCCAGGCAGCGCAGCAGGGCCGCGGCCGCCTTCCTGCCGATGAGCCGCCGCTCGGCGAGCATCACCAGGTGGGCCCGGTCCACCTTCATGATCATCGGGAGCTCGTCGGGGGCGGCGGCGCCGTACACGACCTGCCTGGTCCTTAGTCCGAGCTCGCCGAGGATGCGCCCGGCGTCGTTGTTCACGGTCCCACGACCTCGCCGTAGGAACGCCGTCCCCAGGCGAACCCGGTCCAGGCGGCGTCCGCCGCGGCGGCCACGTCGACGATCTTGGGTTCGGCGGGCAGGAGCAGCCGGTCGTGGCGGTGCTCGGCCAGCCAGGCGTCGTCGTAGACGGTGTCCTGGTAGCGGTAGCCCTCGTCCGGCATCATCACCACCGTGACCGCCTCCGGGTTCTGCTGCGCCCACCAGCGCGCGGCCAGGTACGCGGCGCCGCTGGTCGGGCCCATGAACAGGGCGTGGCTCCGGTGCAGTTCGCGGGTGGCCTGGTAGGCGGCGGCAGCCGAGCACCAGTGCACGTCGTCGAAGACGCTGTGGTCGAGGTTGGCCGGCAGCACGCTCATGCCGAGCCCGCGCAGCTCCCGGTGTCCCTCGGGCTGGCCGAACAGCACGCTGCCGTGGGTGTCCACGCCGATGGCGCGGCAGTGCGGGTCGGTGCGGCGCAGGTGGGTGACGGTCCCGCACATCGAGCCGCCCGAGCCCACCGGCCCGACCACGCAGTCGACCCGGCCCAGCCGTTCGCGCAGCAGCTCGGAGACGATCGCGTAGGAGCGTGGGTTGTCCGGGTTCGTGTACTGCTCCGGGCAGAAGGAGTGCTCCAGCTCCGCGCGTACCTCGGCGAGCCGGTTGAGCCGAGCCGTCTGGAACCCGCCGGGCCCGTCGCCCGCCTCCTTGGGCACCCGGTCCACGACCGCGCCCAGGTCCGTGAGCCGCCGGTACAGCCGCTCGTCGATCGCCGGATCGCTGACCAGCACGAGGCGGCGGTCGAGGTGCACCGCCTGCATGGCCAGCGCCAGCCCGAACGTGCCGGAGGTGGTCTCCACGATCACCGTGTCCGGCGTCAGCAGTCCCTGCTCGGCGGCCCGGCGCAGGATGTAGCGCGCCGGGATGAGCTTCATCAGCGTGAAGCACGCAGCCCACAGGTTCGGTCCCAGTCGTACCAGGCGGGGGTTCTGGTATGCCGCAGTCGCTTCTGTCAAGGCCGGCCTCCATCCCGTGATGAGGCCACTACGCCAAATGTCGCTATTGCCGCCCTATCGCCTGGCCATTGCACGACCGGCGATCTACGTGAAACCCTGCACCGATGTCGCGCGCCTACTGGCAGCTGTGGACCTCATCCGGCCTGTCCAACCTCGCCGACGGCATACTCAAGGTCGCGCTGCCCCTGGTCGCGGTCCAGTTCACCCGCTCCCCGCCGCTCGTGGCCGGCCTCGCCGTCGCCGTCACCCTGCCCTGGCTCCTGTGCGCGCTGCCGGCGGGCGCGCTCGTCGACCGCCTCGACCGCCGCCGCGCCATGCTCGCCGCCAACGTGACGCGCGCCGCGCTCCTCGCCGCCGTGACCGCCGCCGTCCTGCTCGGCTGGGGCTCCATCTGGATCCTGTACGGCGCCGCCTTCCTCATCGGCACCGCCGAGACCGTCTACGACACCGCGGCCCAGTCGATCGTCCCCCAGATCGTCCCCCGCGAGCGCCTCACCCAGGCCAACGGCCGCCTCTTCGCCGCCGAACTGACCGCGAACCAGTTCATCGGCCCGCCACTCGCCGGCCTGCTGGCGGCGGCCGCGGCGGCGCTCGCCTTCGCCACCCCCGCCGCCCTGTGGCTGCTGGCCGTCGCCGCCCTGTTCCTCGTGCGCGGCTCCTACCGCGTCGACCGCGCCGAACCCGCCACCCTGCGCGCCGACATCGCGGCTGGGCTGCGCTACCTGTGGCGGCAGAAGGTGCTGCGCCGGCTGGCGGCGCTGACCGGCCTGTTCAACTTCGCGAGCAACGCCACGACGGCCGTCCTCGTCCTGTACGCCACGGGCCCGATGCGCCTGCCGGAAGCCGGGTACGGCCTGCTCCTGGGCACCATCGCCGCGGGCAGCCTGGTGGGCTCGCTGACCGGCGCCTGGCTGGAGCGGCGGCTGGGCCGTACCCGGACACTCTTCGTGGCCTTGCCGGCCGGCGCGGTGCTCATCGGCGTCCCCGCGGTCACCACCAGCCCGTACCTCGTCGGCGTGGGCTTCTTCGTCGGCGGGATCGGCATCGTGGTGGCCAACGTGGTCATGGTCTCGCTACGCCAGCGCATCACCCCGGACGCGATGCTGGGCCGGGTCAACAGCTGCTACCGGCTGATCGCGTGGGGCACGATGCCGCTGGGGGCTCTCGTGGGCGGCCTGCTCGCCCAGCAGATCGGCCTGCGCCCCCTGTTCGCCGTCATGGCCGTCGTCGCGCTGACCGGCCTGACCTGCGTACGCGCCCTCGACACCTAGCCTTCCAGCTTGCGGAGCGTGGACTCGAGCCAGCCGTAGGCGATCGTCTGCTCCGCCGGCCAGGGGGTCTCCTGGATGATCGACACCAGCTCCCACAACCTGGCCGCCCGCGGATCGTGCTCGTCGAACGCGCGCAGCATCTCCTCCCGGCTCTGCCCCATGGCCGCCAGGATCCGCTCGAGAACCACCGCCGACTCGGGCGAGCCGGGCTCGACGCCGCCCTGCGCCGCGGCCAGCGCCTCCCGCATGAGCTGGGCGTTCGCCTCCTGCCAGGCCTCGAGGTCGATGTCTCCCTCCCAGAAGTCCTTGCTCTGGCGGCGCAGGCTCTCCCGGTAGTCCTCGTCGGCGAGCAGGTCCGCGAGTTCCAGCCAGGCGTCGAGCTGGACGGTGGTCGGCTCCTCGGGCAGTTCGGGAAGCATGCACTCGCGCAGGTTGGCCAGCCACTCGTGCCGGGCCTCGATGCCGCCGCCCACCTCGTCGACGAACTCGTCGAGCAGCAGCTCCATCTCCGCCGTCCCGACCCGGCTGAGCGCGTGCAGCCTGCGCAGATCGTCCTCGGCCGGATCGCCGTCCCTGCCGAGCGTCGCCCTGAGCACCGCCCTGGTCCGCTGGAGCGACTTGAGCTGGGTCTCGACCGCCTTGAGGTGCAGGTCGAGCACGTTTCTCAACCGGCGGTCGCCGAGCGAGCGGATCGTGGCCAGGTCGACCCCGATCTCCCTCAGCGTTCGGATCAGCTCCAGGCGGGCCCGGTCCTCGTCCCCGTAGATCCGGTAGCCGGAGGCGGTCCGCTCCCGCTCGGGCAGCACCCCCGAGTCGGAGTAGAAGCGGATCGTCTTCACCGGCATGCCGGTCAGCTTCGCCAGGCGGCCGATCGTGTAGGTCATAATTCCCTTGAGTCTCCAGTTGCTGGAGACTTTAGCGTACCCGACATGGCGAAGAACAAGGTGACCAGAGTCGTCACCATGCACCTGGAGGCCGGCGGGGCGAACCCAGCGAGCGTCGGCAAGGACCTCGGCCCGCTCGGCATCAACCTCATGGAGTTCTGCCGGCAGTACAACGCGCAGACCCAGGACCGGCGCGGCTTCGTGATCCCCGCGGTCATCACCGTCTACGAGGACCGGTCGTTCGAGTTCGCCACCAAGCAGCCGACCACCGCCTCGTTGATCCGCCGCGTCACCGGCCTCGACGGCGGCAGCCCGCGCCCGGGACACGTGAACGGCGGCTCGATCACCCGCGCCCAGCTCCGCGAGGTCGCCCAGGCGAAGCTCCCCGACCTCAACACCGCCGACCTCGACCAGGCCGAGAAGATCATCGCGGGTACGGCCCGCTCCATGGGCCTCACAGTCCGCGACTAGCGGCGTCGCGGGTGCTTCAGCCACTCAAGAATCGCCTGCGTTGTTTCTTCCGGCTTTTCTTGCTGGATCCAGTGACCGCAATCCAGGCTGACCACCTCCACGTTCGGCACGAAATCCGCCAGCCTTTCGGACTTCGAGACCAGATCCCGGTCGCCATAGATCATGAGCGTGGGCTGTTGGATGATGGGGTTCACGTCCGCCAGCAAGCGCCAGTTGCGGTCAAGGTTCCGGTACCAATTGATACTGCCGGTGAACCCCGTCGACTCGAAGGCGGAGACGAAGACGGCCAGTTCGCCGTCGCTCATCACGGGCTCACCGAGTGGCGTCTCCGCCCTGGCGAGATCGATCAATGCCATACCCGGCTGCTGCTCGTTCTTCCGGTACAGGTTGCGAAGGAACCGGGATGTGTTGTCGTCGAACACGGCGTCAGCTACGCCTGGCCGCCGATTGAAGTGGACGAAATAGAAGTCGCCGTCGAGCGTGTCCTCCATGACTTCGACCCAGGGCTTGTCTCCGCGTTCGAGGTACGGCAGGCTCAGGTTGATCACTTTGTTCACCCGGCCGGGATGCAACAGGGTCAGTCCCCAGACGACTGCCGCTCCCCAATCATGACCGACGAAGACGGCATCTTCGTATCCGTAGTGATCGAGTAGTGCGATGAGATCGCCTGACAAATGTTCGATGTCATAGTCCACCACTTCGGCCGGACGGGACGAGTTGCCATAGCCTCGCTGGTTCGGGACGATGACATGGTAGCCGGCCGCCGCGAGGGCGGGCAGCTGATGGCGCCAGGAAAAGGCATGCTCCGGCCAGCCGTGGCAGAGCACAATGGGCTTTCCCGCATTCGGCCGGCCCGCTTCGAAGACTTCGAGTTCCACACCGTTGACCGAGATGAGGGTGGGCTCGGGGAAATCAGCTGGATTGAACATGGCATTTCCTCTCTTTCTTTGCGACGACCCCTGAGGGGCGTTCGCTCGTGTGTGTGACATGTTGCCGACCGAAACCGGTCACCCCACGACCGGTTTGATGTGGAACCGTGGACGTTGTGCGAACCGACCGGCTGGTGGCCGTCCTCCTCCTGCTGCAACGGCGCGAGCACGTGACGGCAGCGGAGGTCGCCAGGGAACTGGAGGTCTCCGAGCGCACCGCGCGCCGCGACCTCGACGCCCTGGCCATGGCCGGGGTGCCCCTCTACTCCATGCAGGGCAGAGGCGGCGGCTGGCGTCTCGTGGGCGGCGCCCGTACCGACCTGTCCGGGTTGACCGCGAGTGAGGCCCGCGCCCTGTTCCTGGTCGCCGGCCCGGCCTCGGCCGCGACGCCCGCCGTGAAAGCGGCTCTGCGCAAGCTCGTCCACGCGCTGCCGGAACCCTTCCGGGCGCAGGCCGAGGCGGCGGCGTCCTCGTTGGTCATGGACCCGCGACGATGGGGGGCCAGACGGGTCGAGCACCGACCACCCCGCTTCCTCGACGAACTCCAGGACGCGGTGATCCGCGGCGTCCAGGTGCGGCTCGGCTACGTCGACCGCGAAGGCGCCGAATCCGAGAGAACCGTCCACCCGCTGGGCATCGTCGCCAAAGGTCCGTCGTGGTACCTCGTCTCCCACACCGAGGCCGGCCGGCGAACCTTCCGGATCGATCGTGTGTCGTCCGCCGAGCCGACCGGCGATCCCGTGCGCCGTCCCGAGGACTTCGACCTTGCCGAGAGCTGGCGCGAGATCGCCGACGAGGTCGACCGCAAGCGAACGCCCTTCGAGATCCAGGCGCTCTGCGCGCCCCAAGGGATCGGCCCGCTCCGGATAGGGTTCGGCGGCCGGCTCGACGTGGGCGGTTCCACGACCGACGGCCGCGTCGAGGTCGTGATCCGCGGCCACGACGAGTACACGCTCGCCGGCGAGCTTTCCGGGCTGATCGAATGGCTTGAGGTGACCGGCCCCGCAAGTGTGCGGGACCACCTGGCCTCGATCGGCAACGCGCTCGTCGAGCGATACGGCTGAGACCGGCACGAGCGCTCGTCGAACGACCACAGGAGCGTGAGGCTCAGGTAACCCATGGCCGTACCGGCGCGCGAAGGCTCTAGGTCCGCTCTACCTTCCTGAGGAGGAACACCACCACTACGGCCAGCCCGAGCAGGACGGGGACGGCGATGGCCGAGGTCAGCCGCAACCCGTCGGCGAACGCGTCCCGGGCGAAGGCGACGAGCTCGTCGCCGGGCGGCCCGGGAAGCGACCGGGCCACGGCCAGGGCGGCCGGCAGCGTTTCCGCGGCGGCCGGCAGGTGGCCGGGGGCGGCCTCCGTCATGCGGCCGTGGAAGACGGCGTTGACCAGGCTGCCGAGAAGGGCGATCCCCAGGGCGCCGCCCAGTTCCTGGGTGGTCTCCCCCGCGGCGGCGGCCGCTCCTGCCTGCGGGGGCGGAGCGGCACCCACGATCATGTCGATGCCCAGCCCCGACACCGGCATGAGCCCCGCGAACAGCAGCACCGACCCGGTCACGACCACCGGCAGCCCGGCCGACGCGTCCGCCTGGGTGAGCACGGCGAACCCGGCGGCGGCGACGACCAGCCCGGTCCCGAAGATGTAGGCACGGTGGATCCTCCCCGCGAGCGCCGACGCGACGAAGATCGCGACGGTCCCCGCGATGACCAGGGGCAGCCCCCACAGCCCGGCCCTGAGCGGGGACAGCCCCAGCACCATCTGCATGTACTGGGCCATGAGGAACTGCGTGCCCAGCATGAAGATCACGGTGATGGTCAGGGTGCCCAGCGAAACGGTGAAGGCCCGGCTGGCGAACAACGACACGTCCAGCACCGGATCGGCCAGCCGCCGCTGCCGCCGTACGAACGCGACCCCGGCGACCAGCCCCAGCACAACGGCGGCCGTGGGCACCGGCGCGAAGCCGTCCTTGGCCATCTCCTTGATGCCGTACACCACCGCCAGGGCCGCCGTCAGCGACATCACCGCGCTGGGCAGGTCCAGCCGGGCGGGCCGGGGGTCGCGGTACTCGGGCAGCAGGATCGGCCCGAGTACCACCAGCAGCACCATGACCGGCACCGCCGCCAGGAACACCGACCCCCACCAGAAGTACTCCAGCATCACGCCACCCACCAGCGGGCCCACGGCCCCGCCCGCCATGAAGCTGGCCATCCAGACGGTGATCGCCGTCGTACGCTGCCGTGGGTCGTGGAACATGACGCTGATCAGCGACAGGGTGGACGGGCCCAGCGCCGCCCCGGCGAGACCGAGCAGCGCGCGGGCGGCGATCAGGGTCTCGGCGGTGGGCGCGTAGGCGGCCAGCACGGAGGCGATCCCGAACGTGGCCGCCTCGACGAGCAGAACCCGCCGCCGCCCGATCCGGTCACCCAGGGCGCCCATGGGGATCAGCGCGCCGGCGATGAGGAAGCCGTAGATGTCGGTGATCCAGAGCAGTTGGGAGGCGCTGGGATCGAGATCGGCGCTCAGGCGCGGCATGGCCAGGTGCAACACGCTCATGTCGATCATCACGAGCATGGCGGGGAGCGCGAGGACGGCAAGCCCCGCCCACGGCTTCCACCCCGTTTTGGATGTGTCAGGCATGGCCCCAGACCCTAGGAGCCGGGCTTACTCAAAGTAAGGACGTACCCGCAGGTAAGCCGCGTGCCCTGAAGGTAGGACACCAGGAAGCGCCCGGCATGCCCGGCCAGCCGAGTGACGCATTCAACACCTTCTCCCTCCGGGGGTGTCGAATGGCGTCGGGCGCGTTCGTAGCCAAGATGAGAGACCGACGCTACGTCAGGTGGATCGAGCGACCGGTACCCGCATGGCGGCAAGCTGTTCACGAGCAGCCCGCATTCCCTGAACCCGGCCCCATCTGGCCGACGCGTCCAGAATCTCCACCACCCGGCTGTTCACCCTCGCGGAAGAGACAAAGGGAATGGCCCGCGCCAGCTCGTTCATCCGGTCACCGGCGAACTCCACGTCGCCGGAGCGAAGCGTCGTGATTATCTGCCTGCCGAGATACTGAGCGCGAAACAACGGCGACCACTGCCCGATCCGCTCCGCCGCGTCTCCAAGCAGCCGGTTGGCCTCGTCGAACCGATCCAGCTGCCCCATCCCGATGGCCACGTCTCCGGCCATGGCCGCGGCTGCGAAGGGCCCCAGCCCGCTCACACTCAAAGCCCGATCCAGAGCCGCTCTCGCCTCGTCCGCACGCCCGGGAACAGCGGCCAGACAGCGCCCCAGCCGCATATTCAGCGAAGCGACCCTGCTTCCGGAAAGATCCCGCAGCCCCAGACCCTTCCGCGCGAAAACAGCTCCCCTCGCGTGATCCCCCCGCTCAAGACAGACGCGGCTCAAAGCATCAAAGGCCCGCGCCTGCCCGCAGCGGTCAGAAATTCTCGACGCTCCACCGGCTCCTCCACTTCCGGGGATATCCGCACCTGCCAGCCGACCCGGGAAAGCAGCTCTATCGCCTTCCCCATGGTCGTGTCCCGCATTCCTCTGGACACATGAGAAACCCACGTCTGAGATACCCCAAGCGCTTCGGCCAGTTGAGCTTGGGTCCATCGGCGCTGTTCCATGATCGCCTTCAGAGCGGCGGGGAGCGTGCGCACTTCCACGTTTTTGAGCGTATAGCCGAGAACAAAGCGAATCCATCGCCCCATTGCTCTGCGCAATCCTCTAAGTGGCCCCACCGAAACGGCTCTCCAGCATGGCTCTCAACACCGCTGCCCACCACCCGTCGAGGAGAGACCATGTCCGCGGACACGTGGAACATCGTGGGTAATACCGTCGCTCGTCGCACCTACCAAGGCCGAATCGTGGTCCTGACCTTGGGCAGAAACCACCGCACCATCGAACAGACGATCATGGAGTGGGAACAGCGAGAGCGCCAACGGCTGATCACCGACCTGCACGCCCTCGGCGACCTCGTGAACACCGCACTGAACCGGCTGCTGTCGGGCGGCGAACACGCCAGATAGACGATCCGAGCCTGGCGGCCGTGATGAGCTGAGAAGCTTCCTACGCCCAGTGCCAACACCAGCCCATCGTGATCGCCATGAAATCAGCTAGAAGGCCGGGATCGCGCCAGGCTGATCAGTAGAATCAGAGATCGGGTTTCGCGCGGAGTCAGGACACACCCGCCGGGTATGCAGCATCATGAGAGGCGATCGGGGGGGTGGGCATGGCGATCGACCGGTTCACGACACCGCTGTACGGCATAGCCGAGGCGGCGAACTACCTCTCCGTACCCTCATCAACCTTCGCCAGCTGGGCCTTCGGCTATCAGCGACGCCGGCGTGACGGCCAGACCGTTCATGCCAGGCCCGTGATCACGGCCAGGCGGCCTGACCGCGTTCACGAGGCGTCCGTGCCGTTCATCGGTTTGGCTGAGGGCTATGCGCTGGCCGCCTTCCGGCAGGCGGGCGTTCCACTCCAACGGATCCGTCCCGCCATCGACGAACTTCAGCGCGAGTTGGGTCTCGAACACGCCTTGGCGAGCCGCCGGCTCTTCACCGACGGTGCCGAGGTTCTCTATGACTACGCCGAGCATGTTGGCGATGACTCGGCGCGAGAACTGGTCGTCGTCCGCAACAACCAGCGAGTCTTCGCCGAGGTCGTGGCCAACTATCTACGTCGGATCGACTTCGCCGCCGACGGCTACGCCCAGGGCATCACGCTCCCGCAGTATCGCGTCGCCGATGTGAGCGTCGACGCCGACCACGCTTTCGGCCGTCCCCGGCTCGTGCGCGGCGGCGCCAAACTGGAAGACCTCATCGATCTCTTCCAAGCCGGAGAGCCCGTCGACCTCGTTGCTGAAGAGTTTGGTCTGAGCAGGGAAGAGGTCGAAGACGTCATCCGTGTCGCCACCCGAACAGCCGCGTAAGTTCTTCGTCGACCGCAGCCTGGGACGAGTGGCCGTTCCCGGCTTGCTCCGCGCTGCTGGTTGGGATCTCATCACACTCGCCGAGCATTATGGTGTGCCCGAAGACGAGAGCGACTCCGACACAGGCTGGATCGAAGAAAGCGTCCAACCAGGCAGATGGAAGACGAGCGCTTCCGCTACCGCCAGGCCGAGATCGAAGCGGTCGTCGAACATCAGGCCCGCTGCTTCGTCATCACCCGCGGAGACCTGACCTCTGCCGCATATGCCGAGCGGTTGATCGCCAACCAGGCCGCTCTCTTCGCCGCGTCTGACACACCCGGACCGTTCATCTACGCCGTTCACACCGATCGGCTTGAACGGCTCCACCCACGCCGCTGATCACCCTGTGGGCGAAAGCGCTTTGGAAGGCAGTCCGAGCGGAGCGAGGTCCGGCGCGGGGTCGAGCCCCCGGCTCGACTGGAAGAACGCGTGGAGCGGAACTCCATGCTTTTCAGTGGAGCGCGGCTACAGCGGACCGCGTGGATACTCCGGTCAACGTGTAGAAGGCTTCGCTCAGGTTGTCCAGGAGGCGTTCTATGTGGGGCAAGGCCACCGGGTCTGTGCTTTCCAGGGCCAGCCATCGTTCCTCGTCGCTCTCGCCGTACAACATGCTGGTCGCCGCGCGGAAGCGGAGTGCCTTGGGGTCGTCGCCGAAGTGGTGGCCGCCCAGTACCGCCACCCCCAGCCGATCCAGCAGGTGGCGTTCGAGGGTGGCTGAGTCTCGGACTCCCAGCTTGGCCAGTCTGCCGCGGATCGGGGAGAAGTCCGGGTAGACGTAGAAGCCTCCGGTCGGCGGGCGGCCGGCCGCGCCTGCCTCTGTCATCACCTCGTGTACCGCCGCCGCCACCGCCCCGTGCAGCCGGGTGCTGGCCGCCAGGTGCCGCCGCAGCTCCGGTGGTTCCGACAGTGCGTACCGTGCCACCTCCTGCATGGGCCCGGCCAGCGACGACCAGATCTCGCTGGCCAGACCGATGACCCGGCTCTGCAGCGCCAGGCCGTCCACCGTGTCGGGAAAGCGGGCGAAGCCGATCCGCCATCCCCCTAGCGCCAGGCTCTTGCTGAGGCCGGAGGTGACGACGGTCCGGTCGGGGACGTACTCCGCCGGGCTGGTGATGCCGTCGCCGGGCGGGTGCACGATGTCGCGGTAGATCTCGTCGGAGATGACCAGCAGGTCCCAGTCGTCGGCGATCTCCGCCAGCCTGCGCACGACGGCGGCGGGCGCGTGTGTGCCGGTCGGGTTGTCGGGCAGGGTGAGCACGATGGATCGGGGTCGCAGACCGGCTCGTCGTGCCGCCCGCAACGCGGGGACGAGCCGGTCCGGGTCGGGTACTCCGCCGCACTGGGGCGGCACGGGCACGCCGACGACCTCGCGTGCGAACAGCCGTGCTTGTGGCTCGTAGGTGACCCAGCAGGGCCGGGGCAGTACGACGGCTCCCGGCAGGGCCGCCATCAGGGCGAGCAGGACGGGTTTGCTGCCGGGAGCCATGACAACCTGGTCGGCGTGGGTGCGCAGGCCCCGGCGGGTGAAGTAGCCGGCGGCGGCCTCACGGCAGTCGAGTTCGCCGCCGATCTGGCCGTAGCGGTTCCTGGCCGCGCCGGCGTGCAGCCGGTCGGCGAGGAAGTCGGGCACGGGCAGCTGTGATTCGCCGAACCCCAGGTGAATCAGCGGCTGCCCGGCCCGACGTCTGTGGTTGACGAGTTCGTCGAGGGCCAGATTGGGCGAGGGTGGGAAGGCATGGGCGCTCATATCGTCCCTAGGTCCGGCGACGTGCTCGGTGTGCCGCCGCGTGGGCGCGGTTTCCGCAGGTACGGCTGTCGCAGTACACCCGGCAGCGGTTGCGTGAGGCGTCCACGAAGACCCGGGAGCAACCTTCGGCGGCGCACGTCCGCAGCCGGGTCTGCTCACCGTGGACGAACAGGTACGCGAGGGCGAGCCCGCAGTCGGCGGTGAGTTGTTCTGCCACCGGCGCCTCCCCGGCGTGGTGTTGCAGGCGCAGCCGCTGGCCGTCGTACTCGGACAGCCGCAGGGTGAGCCTGGTCCGCCCGAGCAGCCTGTTGAGGCGCTCGACGCCCTGGTCGGGCGCGATGAAGACGTGGTGGAACTCCTCCCGCGAACCGCGCACGGCTTCGAGGTCGGCCCCGGTCAGCTCGTCGGGGTATCCGACCTGGCGGCGCTCGACGAGCGCGACCAGGTCGGCGACGGTGACGAGCTGCGTGTTGACCAGGTCGACCGCCGTGGCCAGCGAGCGGATCAGGTCTTGGCTGAACAGCATGCGTTCTCCCGGCCGGAAAGGAAGGATTAGCCGATGAAAGGATTAGGAGATGTACGTGAAGTACGACCGGAGGGCCGGCATGAGCACCTTGAGCGGCACCCGGCCGTAGACGCCGAGGGCGAGCAGCAGGTTGTAGCGCAGGTTCTGGCGCGGCATGCCGTGGCGTACGGCGGCGATGCCGCGCAGGGCGCTGACCTTGTCGTGCCAGTCGATGTTGAACGACACCGAGGAGCTGAGCGAGGAGACCTGGTGCAGGGTGCCGGGCGGCATGTAGAACAGGTCGCCGGCCTGGACGTGTGCCTCCATGACGCGCACGCCGCGGAAGTTCGGGTGGCGGTCGTAGTCGGGGTCTTCCGGGTTCACCTCGGCCCAGCGCCAGTTGTAGGTGTAGCAGCGGTCGCGGTCCTCGTTGGCGACCATGACGAAGCGCTTGCTGCCGTCGAGCTGGAAGAACAGGTTGTGGGTGAGCAGGGTGTCGAAGTGCAGCGTGGTGACGGCCTGCGAGGGGCCGACGAAGAACTGCGGGAAGACCGCCCAGTTGTCGCGGAAGAACGCGGGGAACAGGTGGCCGGGGAAGGGTTCGAGGTCCTGCCGCAGTTCGGGGATGAACGTGAGCAGCGGCACGTCGTGCAGGTACGCCGGCCGTTCGACGTCGTCGGATCCGCGCTGCTCCCAGGCGGTGACGGTCTTGGAGTAGTCGTCGAGCCGGACGGTCGTGGTCTTGCCCTCGGCCACGCGCCCGGTCTTGAGCCGTACCGGCAGGTCGGGCGCGATCGAGGCGAGGTAGGGCAGCGACCAGCGCTGGGCGGCGGGAAGCTCGGCGAGGGCGCCGGGCATCAGGACGGGCTTCTTGTTGACGTACTCGGCGTAGAACTCCTCGGCGGAGAGCTGCGGCCGGACGTCAACCGGCGAGTACGGGCTTGTGATCGGCATGGCTCCTCCTGGTGGAGTCGGCGAGGATCGAACGGATCACGTCGAGCACGTAGCCGATGTCCTCGGGCTCGACTCCGTAGTGGGTCACGGCCCGGATCTGCCCGTGGCCGAGCTCGGCCAGCGCCACGCCCTGGGCCTGCGCGGCGGCGATGAACGTGGGGTTGTCCATGGTGAGGACGCGGAAGAAGACCATGTTGATGCCGGGCTCGGCGCGGTCGACCGCGATGCCGGGGATGGTCTCCAGGCCGTCGGCGAGCCGCCGGGCGCTCTCGTGGTCCTCGGCCAGCCGGCCGCTGTTCTCCAGGGCGACGATCGCGGCCGCGGCCAGGACGCCGGCCTGCCGCATCCCGCCGCCGAGCATCTTGCGCAGGCGGCGCACGTCGCGGATGAACGGCCCGGTCCCGACGGCCATCGAGCCGACCGGCGCGCCGAGTCCCTTGGACAGGCAGAACATGACGGAGTCCGCGTACCCGGCCAGTTCGGCGACGGGCACGTCGGCGGCCAGCGCGGCGTTGAAGATGCGCGAGCCGTCCATGTGCACGGTCAGGCCGTTCTCACGGGCGAAGTCCGTGACCTCGCGCAGGTACGCCGCCGGCAGTACCTTGCCGCCCCGGTGGTTCTGCGGGTTCTCCAGGCAGAGCAGCGCGGGCAGGGCGAACTGCGGATCGTCGGAGTCGGGCGGGAAGGCGGCGGCGATGGCGTCGAGGGCCATCGTGCCGTCGGGGTTGTTGGGGATCGGGTGGTAGATCACTCCCCCGCATACCGAGGCCCCGCCGGCCTCGTACACGTAGATGTCGGATTCCTCGCCGACGATGACCTTCGAGCCGCGCGGGCAGTGGGTCATGATGCTGGCCAGGTTGCTCATGGTGCCGCTGGGCATGAAGCAGGCGGCCTCCTTGCCGAGCAGTCTCGCGGCCAGGACCTCCAGCGCGTTGACGGTCGGGTCCTCGCCGTAGACGTCGTCGCCGAGTTCGGCGGCCACCATCGCCTCCAGCATCCGCGGCGAGGGCAGGGTGAAGGTGTCGCTGCGCAGTTCGACTCGCCGCTTGGGGGAACTCACGTCGGCCTCCTAGCCGGGCGGGCGGTGCGGAAGAGGTGGGAGCCGCCGGCCAGCGCGGAGCATTCGCCGATCGCCTTCCCCAGCTTGGCGGTGTAGTCGGGGTCGGCCTCGTCGAGCAGGATGCCGAGCATGGTGCCGCTGTGCGCGGTGACGACGCCGAGGCCGCCGACGCCGCCGCAGATGCCGAGGACGTCGCGGAGCATGCGCTTGGGGTGCATCCGCTGGTGCATGGCGGCGCTCCTGCTGGCCACGTGGCCGATCTCGGCGGTGTCGCCGGCCGGGACCGCGACGCGCAGCGTGTCCAGGAGCCGCTGGTACTCCTGCCGGGCGGAGTCGGAGAAGCGCCGGTGGCCGCGGTTGAAGGCGACCGTGTCCACGCTGCCGCCCTCGTCGACGCCGACGATGGTCATGTCGGGCAGGTGGCCGAGGTGTTCGAGGAGCCGTACGTCGCGGTGGCGGAAGGCCACGGTGCCCGGGTACATCACGCCGTCGGACGGTTCGATCCTCCGCATCAGCTCCTCGATCTCGCCCGGTGTGGGCAGTTCGCCGAGCGCCCGGCCCACGGCCCACGCGGTGGCGACGAGGTCGGCGGAGGAGCTGGCGAGCCCTTTGCCGATGGGCAGGTCGGTGTCGACGTGGAGGTCGCCGCCGCCGCGGAAGCCGCGGACCGTGAGCATCGAGCGGGCCAGCGACCTGGCCTTCTTCCGGTCTCCGGGGACCACCCGGATGTCGGTGGTCCGCCGGTCATAGCGGAAGCGGGCGGTGCTGCCCGCCTCGATCGGCAGGGTGACCAGGAAGTCCACCTGCGGGTCTACCAGTGCGCCTTGGAGCAGTTCGCCGAAGGTGCCGCACGCCTGTCCGGTTCCGAGAGCCTCGGAGATCGCCGGCACCTCTACGTGGATCGACACCGTTATTCCCAGGGGTTGTTGGCGGAGCGCCGCGATACCAGAAGCCGGAGAGTCCGAGTCAATTTGGCGGTGAACATGGCCTGCGTCTCCTTCGCCTCACCCGTTTGGGGCTGGTTCCTGTGGATCAACTGGCCTCAGGCTCAAGCGGGCGGGCATCGTCCCACTACCGTTTCGCTATCGCCCCGAACGCGCGGCGATAGTCGCAGGTCAACGTGGGTTTGGGGGGTAGGTTGCAAGATCCGGCTATCCGGTACGGCGGGCCGTACTCCTGCTGTGGACCAGGTCGAAGACGGCGGCGGCGAGCGCCACGGCCACGAAGGCGATGACCACCACGAGCCCGTGCCGGAACGCCGAGGGCCACCCGGCGTGGAGCGCGCCGAAGAAGATCGACCCGGTGGCGGCGATGCCGAAGGCGGAGCCGAGCCGCTGGCCGGTCTGGAGTACGCCGGCGGCGCTGCCGCCGTTGACCGGCGGCACCTCGGACAGGCTGATCGCCTGGTTGGGCGCGATCACGAGCCCGCTGCCGAGGCCGGCGATCAGCAGGGTCGGCGCGTTGGCCCAGCCGAGTTCGGGTCCGGTCCAGATGCCGGTGACCACGATGGTGGCGGCGAGCCCGGCGATGACGACGGCGAGGCCGACGGCGACGAGCAGCCGCCCGGCCCGCCCGACCAGGCGTCCGCCGGCGATGGCGGCCAGGGAGGAGCCGATGGCGAACGGGGTGATGGCCAGTCCCGCTTGGAGCGCGGTGTAGTGCAGGCCGTTCTGCAGGTAGAGGGTGTAGATGAAGAAGATGCCGGTGAATCCGGCGAAGTAGAACAGGGCGATGACGGCGCCGAGGCTGTAGGAGTGTTTGGCGAACAGGCCGAGCTGGATCAGCGGCTCACGCTTGTAGCGGCGTTCCCAGGCGACGAACAGCGCCAGTACGGCCAGCGCGGCGGGCACGAGCAGCCATTTGGCCTGCCCCTCCCACTGGTGCTGCTGCACGAACGGCAGGAGCAGGCCGAACACGCCGATCCCGAGCAGCAGCACGCCGACGGGGTCCATGCTCTCCTGCCGCCCCTTCACCCCGGGCGGCAGGAGCTTCCAGGCCAGCGGCAGCAGGATGACGCCGATCGGCAGGTTGACCAGGAACACCCACCGCCAGCCCTCCTCGTGCCCGAACGCGGTGACGAGCGCGCCGCCGATCGTGGGACCGGCCGCGGTGGCGATGCCCATCGTGGCGCCGAACGCGCCGAAGGCCCGGCCGCGCTCCTGGCCCTGGAACATCTGCTGGATCAGCCCGGACACCTGCGGGTTGAGCATGCCGGCCGCGACGCCCTGGACCAGCCGGGCGGCGATCAGCAGCGGCATGGTGGGCGCGAATCCGCAGGCGGTGCTGGCCAGCGTGAACAGGGCGACGCCGACCATGAAGACGGCCCGCCGGCTGCGCGCGTCGCCGAGCCGTCCGGCGGGCACGAGCAGCAGCCCGAACGTGAGCGCGTACCCGGACAGCGTCCACTGCAGGCCGTCCTCGGTGGCGTGCAGGCTCTCCTGGATGGACGGCAGCGCCACGTTGACGATGCTCACGTCGAGGCCGGACATGAACGCGGCCGTCAGGCAGACACCCAGGGCGGGCAGTCGTCTCACGCTGGGCCTGTGTCCGCCACAGACCAGGGGAAACCTGACATTCTCTCCGTTGGCTGAGCCGTGAGGTTGGCCTTACCGCCGGGCGGCAAGGTTCGACAGGTGAGCTCACGACAGCATGGACTGCAGGCGGTTCTCGGGCCGCTGAGCAGGGCGGCCGTCTTCACCGTGGCGACGGTGAAGCACGACGCCGCGGCCCGTGAGGCGGTCAGGTCGCTCTGCGGCGACCTGGCGGCGCTGCGGCGCACGGTCGGCTTCCGCAGCATGGACGGCAACCTGTCCTGCGTGCTCGGCATCGGCGCCGAGGCGTGGGACCGGTGGTTCGACCTGCCGCGCCCGGCCATGTTGCGCCCGATGCCCGAGGTGCGCGGCGTCCACCACGCGCCCTCGACGCCCGGCGACCTGCTGCTGCACCTGCGGGCCGAACGCATGGACCTCTGCTTCGAGCTGGCCGCGCTGGTCATGGACCGGCTGGCGGGCGCGCTGTCGAGCGTGGACGAGGTGCACGGCTTCCGCTACTTCGACGCCCGGGACCTGCTCGGCTTCGTGGACGGCACGGAGAACCCCGAGGACGAGCTGGCCGCCGATTCGGTGCTGATCGGCGAGGAGGATCCGCTGTTCGCCGGCGGCACGTACGTCACCGTGCAGAAGTACGTGCACGACCTGGCCGCCTGGAACGCGCTGCCCGTCGAGTACCAGGAGCGCGTCATCGGCCGTACCAAGCTGGCGAACGTCGAGCTGGACGACCAGACCAAGCCGACCTGGGCGCACAACGCGCTGACCGTCATCGAGGAGGACGGCAGGGAACTGAAGATCGTGCGGGACAACATGCCGTTCGGCAACGCCGCGGCCGGCGAGTTCGGCACCTACTTCATCGGCTACTCCAGGACTCCGGACGTTCTCGACCGGATGATCACGAACATGTTCGCCGGCGACCCGCCCGGCAACTACGACCGGATCCTGGACTTCTCCACCGCCCTGACCGGCTCGACCTACTTCGTCCCGACGCCCGACCTGCTCGAACGGCTGGCCGAACCGCAGGCGCCGGGCGCTCTGGAGATCGGCAGCCTCAAAGGAGTCCCGCAGTCATGAACAACCTGCACCGCGAGCTCGCCCCGATCTCCGACGCCGCCTGGGCGCAGATCGAGGAGGAGGTGGCCCGCACGTTCAAGCGCAACCTGGCCGGCCGCCGCGTGGTCGACACCCACGGCCCGACCGGCGCCGACAGCTCGGCCGTCGGCACCGGCCACGTCACCGGGATCCAGCCGCCCGGCGACGGCGTCGAGGCCAGGCAGCGGGGTGTGGCGGCGCTGGTGGAGCTGCGCCGGCCGTTCGAGCTGAGCCGTGAAGCGATCGACGACGTCGAGCGCGGCTCCGGCGACTCCGACTGGCAGCCCGCCAAGGACGCCGCGACCGCCCTCGCCATCGCCGAGGACCGCGCGATCTTCCAGGGGTACGGCGCCGCCGGCATCACCGGCATCGTCCCGGCCAGCTCGCACCGCCCGATCCCGCTGCCCACCGAGTTCACCGGCTACCCGGAGGCGATCGCCCAGGCGCTCAGTGCCCTGCGGGTGGCCGGCGTGGACGGGCCGTACACGGTCCTGCTGGGCCCGGAGGCGTACACGGGCGTCACCGAGACCAGCGACCACGGCTACCCGGTGCGCTCGCACATCGAGCGGATGGTGGACGGCGACATCATCTGGGCGCCCGCGCTGGCCGGAGCACTGGTCCTGACCACCCGCGGCGGCGACTACGACCTGCACCTGGGCGAGGACCTGTCGATCGGCTACCTGTCGCACACCGCCGACACGGTGACGCTCTACCTGCAGGAGTCGTTCACGTTCCTGCCCTTCACGAGCGAGGCGGCGGTCCCGCTGGCCCAGCGCCAAGGTTGACGGGCAGGGCGGTGAGCCGCACGCCCATGATGCCGCCGTAGGTCTGCTGGCGCAGCTCGCCATAGGGTATGGCGAGCCGGGCGCCGGGGAAGTCGGCGGCCAGGACGTCGGCCACCGCGCGCAGTTCGAGCTGGGCGAGCTGGGCCCCGACGCAGAAGTGCGCGCCCGCGCCGAACGTGAGGTCGGGGCCTGGCTCGCGGCCGGGATCGGCGTTGATGCCCTGGATGTCCACCAGGACGGGCGAGCGGGCGGGCACAAGCTCCCCGGCGAGCTCGATCTCGGCGGTGGTGAACCGCCAGAGCGTGTAGGGCGCGGGCGGGTGGTCGCGCAACGTCTCGCGCACGAGCTCGTCGGCACCGGCCGGAGCGGTGAGCGCGCGGGCGACCAGGAACCCGAGCGCGGCGTCGGTGGTGAGCTGGCCCGCGAAGATCAGCCCGAACAGGTAGTAGAGAAGCTGCTCGCGGGTGGTGCCCTCCGGCACGCGCTCGCGCAGTTCGGCGGCGAGCCCGCCGCGCGCGCCGTCCAGTCCCGCCTCGGCCAGCCGGGCGAGCTCGGCCATCGCACGGCCCTGCGCTCCCGGCTCGGGGTCGAACATCAGCCTGCACGCCTCCGTCGCCATCCCCACCCGGTCGAGCGGGATGCCGAGCAGGTCGAGCAGGACGGTCAGCGGGTAGCGGACGGTGAATCCGGCCGTCAGGTCGACCGGCTGCGGCCCGCCGGCGAGTTCGGTCAGCAGTTCGCGGGCCAGCTCGTGGACCCGATCGGACTGCGCGGCGATCCGCCTGGCGTTGAGCAGCGGGGCGTGGGCGCGGCGCAGCTCGGTGTGGGCGGGCCCGTCGAGCGTGGTGAGCGACGGCTGCGCGGCCGCGGGCGGTTCGAGCGCGGCACGCCGCGGGTCCCAGCTCTCCGGCGCGTTGGCCGGGTCCTTGGCGATGCCGGGGTGGGCCAGCACCTCGCGGGCCAGGCTCTCCTCGGTCACGATCCAGACCGAGCCGCCGTACGGCGCGGCCACCTTCACGATCGGCCCCGCGGCGCGCAGCGCTTCGCGGGCGGGGTCGGGGTCGGCGAGGCCGCGGATGCTGGGGGCGAACGGGTCGATCATCGGCACTCCAGAGGTCGAATATATCTCCACCATAAAGTATCTCTACAGTGAAGTCATCTCCCGTAGGCGGCCAGAAAGACGCGCACCCCCTCGTCGGCGTAGTGGTTCAGCTCCTTCTCGTCGTAGAGCGCCGCCTCGACCGGCAGGGACATCGCCCTGTTCAGCGGGATCGACAGCACCAGCCAGTTGAAGTGCTGGGCCGCCAGCAGCGGGTCCGGCACGTCGAGCAGCCCGCGCCGCCCGAGCGCCTCGAACCACCCGGCGAACAGCGCGCTCGATCGCACCGGCCCGTTCTCGTACCAGGCCCGCGCCAGGTCGGGGAAGCGGTCCGCCTCGCCGATGAGCACGCGGCGCATGCGCAGCAGTTGCGGCTGCATGACCACGGCCAGGTGCATGCGCGCGTACTCCCGCAGGTCGCGCTCCAGGTCGTCGGTGCCGGGCATGGCGGCTTCGAGCGGGTGCGTCTCGACCTCGATCTGCGAGATGTCGAGCGTGATCAACTCGGTGAACAGCCGCTGCTTGTCGGCGAAGTGCTTGTAGACGGTCTGCTTGGAGACCTCGGCCATGGCGGCGATCTCGTCCATGCTGGTGCCCGCGTAGCCGTTGCGCAGGAAGAGGGTGCGCGCGGCGTCGACGATCGCGCGACGCTTTCTGGCGGTGCGTCCGTTGTCCATGGAGAGATGGTACTGGACGGTCCAGTACTGAAGCGAGTACTGTACCGTCCAGTACCGAAGCCGAGGAGATGAACATGCCCACCTTGAAGACCCCCGACGGCACGCTGCACTACGAGGTACGCGGCCAGGGACCGCTCGTCGTCCTGTTCGGCGCGCCGATGGACGCCGGGGCCTTCGCGCCACTGGCCGACCTGCTGGCCGGCGACCACACCGTGCTGACCGCCGACCCGCGCGGCATCCACCGCAGCGTGCTCGACGACCCCGGGCGCGACTCCACCCCCGCCCTGCGCGCCGCGGACCTCTCCCTGCTCCTCGCCGAGGTCGACGCGGGCCCCGCGGTCGTGTTCGGCAGCAGCGGCGGCGCCGTGAGCGTGCTCGCCCTCGCTCAGGCCCACCCCGAGCGGGTACGTGCGGTGATCGCGCACGAGCCGCCCCACTACACGCAGCTGCCCGACCGCGAGAAGCTCGACGCCAGGATGGAGGACATGGTCGCCGCCTACGCCGCCGGCGACACCGCGACCGCATGGGCGATCTTCTTCGAGAACGCCGACATCCACCTGCCGGAGGGCGCCCTGGAGCACATGTTCCCCGCCGAGCCCGACCCCCAGTACGTCGCCGACGAGCGCTACTCCTTCCTGCACATGATGCGCGGCACCGTCCGCTGGGAGCCCGACGTCGCCGCGCTGCGCGACGGACCGGTCCGCGTGCTGGTCGGGCTGGGCGAGGACTCCGCCGGCCAGCTCTGCGACCGCGCCTCCAGGGCGCTGGCCGCCTCGATCGGCGCCGAGCCCACGATGTTCCCCGGCGGGCACGTCGCCTGGACGGAGGACGCGGAGGGCTTCGCCGTACGGCTGCGCGAGGTCCTTCGGGGTCTGTGACTTCCGCGGGGTTACGGCGGATGGAAAAGAATCGGTAAGGACGATCCGGCAGAGTTACCTCATCGAACCGAGAACAACCCCGAAAGAGGACGCCGGACATGCGTAAGCTCATCGAATCCACCTTCATGACCATCGACGGAGTCATCAGCTCGCCCGAGAAGTGGAGCTCTCCCTACTGGGACGAGAGCTACGCCGGATACGCCGCCGACCTGCTGTACGGCGCCGACGCCCTGCTGCTCGGCCGGGAGACCTACGAGGGCTTCGCCGAGGTCTGGCCGCTGATGGAGTCGTCCCAGGGCGAGTACGCCGTGCGGATGAACGCCCTGCCCAAGTACGTGGCCTCCAGGACCCTGAAGGAGACCAAGTGGAACGCCACCCTCATCGAGGGCGACGTGGCCGAGACGGTCGCCAAACTGAAGCGGGAGCCCGGCCAGAGCATCCTGAAGTACGGCACCGGCGAGCTCGACCGCACGCTGCTGGAGCACAAACTGGTGGACGAGTACCACCTCTGGGTCATGCCGGTCATCGGCGGTGAGGGCACCCGGGTGTTCGACGGCCTGGACATCACCCACCTGGACTTCGTGAAGTCGACGGCGCTGAGCTCGGGCGTCCAGGTGCTGGTCTACAAGCCCAAGGCATAGCCCGGCGCTTGGGCGAATACGGCAGCGTTGCTGGCTTTGCCCCGAACCGGTCGCGGCAACGACCTTCCCATGAAGGTCATGCCGCGCTCCGTTCGGGGCCGGGTGACGTTGGCCGCCACGCTCGCGGCCGCGATCGCGCTGGGCGCCGCCGCGGCCATCCTCGCCATGACCGTCCCCCGCACGCTCGAAGCCCAGCTCGCCTCCCGGGTGAACCAGGCCGTGCAGGCGCAGGCCGCCGACGCCCGCCGCGGCGACCTGCCCGCCGAGCTGTTCACCCCGCCCGGCATCGACCTCTTGCAGGTCATCGCCGCCGACGGCGCCGTCCTCGGCACCTCGACGCAGGCCGGCGACCAGAACCGGTTCGCCGCCCTGCCCGCCCCGGCGCCGGAACGCCTCACCACCACGTACGGCCGGCCGGACCTGCCCGAGGCGAGCGAGGAGTACTACATCGCCGCCCTGCGCACCACCACCCCCAAGGGCCTGATCACCGTGTACGGCGCCGAGGACGTCTCCGCCACCCGGCAGGCGATCGGCCTGCTCTACTTCACGCTCGCCGTCGCCCTGCCCGCGCTGCTGTTCATGGTGGGCCTGGCCGCCTGGACCGCGGTCGGCCAGGCCCTGCGCCCGGTCAAGCGGATCCGCACCCAGCTCGCCACCATCACCGCCGGTGACCTGGGCCGGCGGGTGACCGTACCGGGGACCGGCGACGAGATCGCCGCCCTGGCCACCGCCACCAACGACACCCTCGCCCGCCTCGAACGCTCCGCCGAGACCCAGCGCCACTTCGTCAGCGACGCCTCGCACGAGCTGCGCAGCCCGATCACCGCGCTGCGCACCCAGCTGGAGCTGGCCGTCGCCTATCCGGCGGACACCGACTGGCCCCAGGTGGGCGCCCGTTCGCTCGAAGCCGTCGACCGGCTGGCGGGGATCATCGACGAGCTGCTGCTGATGGCCAGGCTGGACGCGGGAGCCGTACCGGACAGGAGGCGGGTGGACCTCGGCGAGCTGGCGCGCGCACAGGCCGCCCGGCGGGCGGGCGTGCACGCGGACGTGGCGGACGGCGCCTTCGTGGACGGCTCCCCCATCCAGCTCGACCGGCTGCTGACGAACCTCCTCGACAACGCCGAGCGCCACGCCCGCTCGCGCGTCGACGTGTCGGTCGCCGTGGACGGCGGCGAGGTGGTGCTGACCGTCACCGACGACGGCAACGGCATCGCCCCGCAGGACCGGGAGCGGGTCTTCGAGCGCTTCACCCGCCTGCGGGAGGGACGCGAGCGCGACCAGGGCGGCAGCGGGCTCGGGCTGGCGCTGTCGCGGCAGATCGCCACGGTCCACGGGGGCAGCCTCACGATCACCGATCACGGGCCGGGCGCGCAGTTCCGCGCCGTGTTCCCGCTGGCGCCGTAGGGGCTCAGTCGTCCAGGCCGCGGGCGCTGAGGGCCTCGCCGAGCGCGTCGGCGTGCCGCAGCGCACCCACCACCAGAGGTACGGCGAAGGCCCGCACGCTCCACGAGACCCCGCGCGCCCGCTGCGCCTCCCTGACCCGGCGCGCCAGGTCGGTGAGCAGGGGCACGCTGCGCAGGGTGAGCGTGAGCATGAGCGAGACCCGGAACGGGTCCACCCGCACCAGCCGCAGCGGTGCGAGCCCGCGCTCCAGGGCGGCGAGCATCACCGAGGCGGGCGTGGTGAGCGTGACCAGCCCGGCCAGCGCGACCATGAGCACCACGCGCATCGTCGTGACCGTCGCGGCCGGCAGGTCGGCCAGCAGGAGCTGGGTGACGAACAGCGCGAGCGCGAACCAGCGCACCGGGCGGATCTGCCCCCAGGCCGCCGCCGGGCGCACCCGGGCCACCGCGTACAGGGCCAGGACGACGGCGGCCGCACCGGCCAGCGCCGCCGGGGTCTGGAGCAGGACCAGCACCGTGCATCCCGCGGCCAGTCCGAGCAGCTTGAGACCGGTCACGCCATCAGGTCCCGGTAGTGGTCGAGGGCGGCCGCCGGCGGGCCGTCGGCGACGAGTTTGCCCTGGTCGAGCACGAGGACCCGGTCGAAGTCCGCCAGCAGCGCGAGGTCGTGGCTGACGACCACGAGCTGCTGGGGAAGCTCACGCAGGATGCGCGCCACCTGGCGGGAGTTGCGCAGGTCGAGCAGGGTGGTGGGCTCGTCCATGACCAGGATGTCGGGTTCGAGGACCAGCACGGAGCACAGGGCGAGCAGCTGCTTCTGGCCGCCGGAGAGCTGGTGCGCGGGGTGGTCGGCGTGGGCGGCCAGGCCGTAGCGCGACAGCACCTCCTCCACCAGCGCGGCCACCTCCGCCTTCGGCAGGCCCCTGCGGCGCAGGGAGAACGCCACGTCCTCGGCCACCGTCGGCATCACGATCTGCGCGTCGGGGTCGGTGAACAGGAATCCGACCCGGCGCCTGATCTTGGCGGCCTCGCGGCGGGTGTCCATGCCCAGGACGCGGACGGTGCCGGTGGTGGGCAGGGCCAGGCCGTTCAGGAGGCGGGCGAAGGTGCTCTTGCCGGAGCCGTTGGCCCCGGCCACGCCGATCCGCCGCTCGGACAGGGTCAGCGTCAGGCCGTCCAGGACCTCGCGCTCCGCCAGCCGTACGCCGACGCCGCTCAGCTCGATCATCTACACCACCTCGAACAACGCCGCGACCCCGAGACCGCCGCCGACCGCGGCGGTCGCCAGACCCAGCGTGCCACGCGGCGCGCCCGCGCCGACCAGCCGGTGGAACAGGCGGGTGACCACGACCGCGCCGCTGGCCCCCCACGGGTGGCCGAGGGCGAGGGCGCCGCCGTCAGCGCAGACCCGCGTGCGGTCGGCGCCCAAGGGGTCGAGGCCGAGCGCGTCGGTCACCGCGAGCACCTGCGCGGCGAACGCCTCCACGATCTCCACCGCCGCCACCTGCCCGAGTTCGGCCCCGGCCCGCCGCAGCACCCGCCGTACGGCCGGCACCGGCCCCCAGCCGGGCAGCTCCGGGTCGCAGCCCACGACGGAACCGGCGACGAGCCGCAGGCCCGGCAGCCCCAGCCGCTCGTCCGCGACGGCCACCGCCGCCGCGCCGTCACTGATCGGCGAGGAGTTGCCCGCGGTCACCGTGCCGCCGGGCACGAACGCCGCCGGCAGCCTGGCCAGCGACCGCTCGCGCAGGACGCGCGGCCGCTCGTCGCTGTCCCGCTCGCCGACCGCGACGATCTCTTTCGCGAAGTCACCGTCCAGCGCCTTGGCGTGGCTGCCGATCGCGTAGGCGTCCTGACGCTCGCGGCTGACGCCGCGGGCGCGGGCCAGCGCCTCGGCCGCCGGTCCCATGTCGGGGTCCGGGTGCCCGTCCGGGGTGAAGGGCGCCCGCTCGTACGGCTCCGCCGCCCCCCGGCTCGTGCGCAGCGGCGCGGTCGAGGCGCTCTCGGCCCCGCCCGCGATCACGAACTCCGCCTCACCGGCGCTCACCGCCTGCCCGGCCAGCAGGATCGCGGCCAGGCCGCTGCCGCACTGCCGGTCGATGGTCAGACCGGGCACCTCGTGCCCGAACCCTGCGGCCAGCGCCGAGACGCGGGCCAGGTTCCCGCCGGGGCCCATGCAGTTGCCGAGCACCACGTCGTCCACGTCCTGCTGCCCGCCGCCCGCCTTGCGCACGTCGGCGAGGACCGCCGCGAGCACCGGGGCGGCGAGCCGGTCGGCGGTGAGGCTCTTGAAGGCGTGCCCCGCCGTACCGATCGGGGTACGCCGGGCGGCCACCACCACCGGCCTCACACCAGCCTCCGGAAGCCGGTCAGCGTCTCGGCTATCAGCGCCCTGGCCGGTTTGCCGGTGGGGGTGCGGGGCAGGGCGTCGGCCGCGTACCAGCGTCTCGGCCGTTGCACCCGGTCCAGTCCGGCGCGGGCGGCGGCTTCCAGGTCGGCCCGCCGTACCGGGCCCTCGACCACCGCGCACACGAGCGCGCCCAGGTCGGGGTGCGGCGCGCCCACGACGACCGCGTCCGCCACGCCCGGCACCCGCCGCAGCACCGCCTCGACGTCCTCGGGCACGACGGTCGCGCCGCCGGTCTGGATCGCGCCGTCGCCCCTTCCGCGCACCCGCAGAACCCCGCCCGGCCGGTACGGCTCCGCCAGGTCGCCGACCGTCGCCCAGCCGGCGGCGTCCCGGCGCAGCGGGCCGGGGGCGCCCGCCAGGTAGCCGTCGGCCACCCACGGCGAACGCACCCACACCTCGCCCGCCCTGACCTCGATCTCCACCTCGGGGAACGCGCGCATCCCGGTGCCGTCGGCGTCGGCGGCGACGAAGGACAGCTCGCTCGACCCGTAGTAGGCCAGCACCCGGAGGCCGCCGGCCTCGGCGCGTTCGCGGGCGGCGGGGTCGAGCGCGGCGCCGCCGACGAGGGCCACGCGCAGCGAGGCGGGCTTGGGCAGGACCTGCTGAAGCTGATGGGGTACCAGGTGGACCGCGGTGGCCGCGTCCAGGTACTCCAGGGACCACCGGCCGGGGACGATCGCCGTCGCGCCGGCGCCCAGGGCGTGGGCGGCGGCGAAGGCGTACAGGGAGGTGATGAGCGGGCCCGGGATCAGCACCACGTCCTCCCCGCCGATGCCGGACAGGCGGTCGAGGTGCCGGAAGGAGCCGGTCCAGGAGGCCCGCGAACGGACCACCGCACGCGGCCGCCCGGTGCTGCCGGAGGTGAAACAGGCCCACCCGCCCTCGGCCGGCGGAGCCAGAGGAGCGGGTGGGAGGTCCGCCAGCAGGTGGGCGGCACGCTCGTCGCAGACCAGCGGCGTGATCCCGGCCAGGTCGGCGGCGAGCGCCTGGGTGAGGGCGGCCACCGGGTCCTTCACGCTGATCACGGCGGGACCGGCGGTGGCGCGCACGTCGCGCGCCTTGATCCGCTCGGCCAGTTCCGCGTAGGTGACCTCCTCCTCCGGGCCGACGAGCGCGACCCGGCCGGGGTCGCGCGCGGCGTGCTCCAGGACGTGTGCCGCTACCGCCACGCGTGCCGCTCCTGCCAGACGGCCGGCACGGCGTCGGGATAGGCCCGCTGGACGCCCCTCGCGACGAAGGCGGCGAGCACCGCCTTGATCAGGTCGCCGGGCAGGAACACCGTGCTGAGCAGCATCGTCTTCCCCAGGGGGATGCCGGTGACCAGCGCCTGCACGGGCACGCCGCACAGGTAGATCACCCCGATGCCGCCGGCGACGCAGGCCAGCAGCAGCCGGACGATGCCCGGCTTGCGCCCCCCGCGTTGCACGATCCAGCCGGTGAGGGCGGCGCCCGGGATCCAGCCGATCAGGTAGCCGGCCGAGGCGGCGGCGAACACCCCCAGCCCGCCCCGTCCGCCCGCCAGCAGCGGCAGGCCGACCGCGACGAGCACGAGCAGCACGATCACCGCCAGCGCCGCCCGCCAGGTGCCCAGAATGGCACCGGCGAGCATGACGCCGAAGGTCTGCAGGGTGATCGGCACGGCGTTGCCGAAAACGTTGAGCGTGCCCGGTAGTCCGAGCACGGCGATGAGCGCGGCGAACACGCTCACCCTCGCCAGGTCTCCCGCGTTCTTCATGGCATCGATCCCACATCACATTCCGGCGGTCCAGGTATGGAGGTATACGACAAGATCCACCCCGCGGAACCGGCGGGGTCGTCGTGGCGCGCCACCCAGACTCTAGGAGAAGCCGGTCAATGCCCGTACCCCTCACTCCGTGGTGCTGTAACGGTTGGTGCTGCTGTGCCATTCGAGGCCGCCGCCCAGCCAGCCGCCGAGCGCCCACAGGAAGTGGTGGAGCTCGGGCGAGGGTACGGCCCGCAGCTCGTCGCAGTCGGCCTCGAAGGCCGCGACGATGTCGTTGTGCAGGGCGACGGCGCGTTCCGCCGCCTCGCGCAGGGTGCAGCCGCGCTCGGCGGCCACCAGCAGCACGATGTTGCAGTCGGGCAGTTCGTCGGCGGCCTCGCGCAGCGCCGAGTGCAGGTCGTTGACGATGACGGCGGCGGTGCCCGCCCGCATGACGGCGCGGTGCACGCGCTCCTCGTAGAAGAGGTTGCCCGGCACCTCGTAGCCGCCCACGATGTCGGACAGGGTCATCGAGGTGTAGAAGCTGTCGTGCTGGCGGGCGGCCAGGTAGCGCCAGGCTTCCACGGGTTCGCCGCTCTGCCGCCAGGCGCCGTAGGCGTTCCAGCTGACCCACATCTGGAAGGACGTCAGGTTGACGCGGGCGAGCTGCGACGGCGTCGAGTGCACGGCCACGTGGTCGCGGGCCGAGGTCAGGGAGACGAGCACCGGGTCGCTCCTGAGCTGGGCCTCCAGCTCGTCGCCGAACTCGTCGGCCGGCGGCGGCGCGTCCATGGCCGACATCGCCAGGGCCAGCCTGCCGGCCAGCAGTGCGGGGTCGGCGCCGAGTTCGGTCTCGTCGGCGTAGTAGTCGTCGCAGGCCCACCAGGCGGCGTTCATCTGCCCGGCCAGCAGCAGCCGGTCGGGGTCGTCGACGTCGGGGTGGGCGAGGGTGACCAGGTGGCCGAAACCGGTCTGCCGGAACGTCTCGATGCGCCCCTCGTGCAGGCCGATCTTCTCCGCCCACTCCACCAGCCGCTCGTTGACCAGCTCGCCGAGCGCGTGGTCCACGCGCACGGCGAGCGGGCAGTAGAGCGCGGGCATGCTCCCGTCGGCCCAGGGCCGCTGCGTGAACACCAGCGGCGGCTGTCTGACAGTGCGTGGACCCGGCACACACCCGAGGTCCTGCGGTACGGCGACGCCGCCCGCCGGTTGGGCGAACAGGCGGGCGGCGGAGGTGCCGAGCCCGGTGGGTCCGGGCAGGAACGCGGAGGGGTTGGGCATGACGTTCCTTTCGCTGGGCTGAGGTCAGACGCGGTCGGCGGCGATGAGCAGGTACTGGAAGCTGCCGTCCTTGTACGCCGTCAGGAACGCGTCCTCGATGCCGGTGGCCACGGATGAGCGGGCGCGCAGCTCCCAGTAGGGGATGGTCGCCTCGGTCAGGTCGATCACGTCGATGGGCACGAGGTGGTTGTCGGCCATGGCCTTGAAGTAGGCGCTGCGCGGGTGGATGTCGCAGACGTAATGGGCGTTGATCTCGCTGACGGCCTTGGAGGGCAGTCCGTACACGTCGTTGTAGCAGCCGGTGATGGTCACGTAGCGGCCGCCGGGCGCGAGGAGCTGGGAATGGGCGGCGAACAGCTTGGAGAGGTTGACGTACATCGTGCTCTCGTTGTTCCAGATGCCCTTCAGGCTGCCGGGTTCGAGGCCGGTCTGCAGCATGTTGCGAAAGTGGAACTCCACCTTGTCCTGCACGCCGCGCAGCCGGGCCTGCTCGTTGGCGAAGTCGACCTGCTTCTGCGAGATCGAGACGCCGTCCACGCGGCAGCCGAAGCGTTCGTGCGCCATGAAGCTGCTGCCGCCGCGGCCCGATCCGGCGTCGAGCAGCCGGTCGGCGGGCTGGACCTGGCCGAGGTGGTCGAGCAGCAGTACGGCCTGTGCGGTCTCGAGCCGGTGCATCTCGGCGATCATCCGCTCTTCGCGGGTCTCCTCCGGCTCGTCCAGCACGGACCAGTCGACGGCGCCGATGCCGTAGTGGTGGTGGTAAGTGCCGGAGACCTCGCCGAGGCGGAGGTTGACGGCGTTCTTCTCGCGGTTCCAGTAGTCGGCCACGGAGTGCTGGTAGGGGCTGGTGATGACCACGGACATGAAGCCTGCCTTTCTGAGAAGGAGTGCGACGCGAAGTTATCTCCCGGCTACCGAAAGTGAAATGTGGCGTTCCGGTCTCCGGAACCGCCGTTTCTCTCCCGCGAGCGGGGGGAAGGAGCCGCGGCTTGCCAGGCCGTACCCGATCGTCTAGATTTCGTTGAGTAAACGTTTATTCAATGAAATGTGGAGATCATGGCGACGCGCAGGGAACAGGCGGAGTGGCGGCGTGAGCAGCTGCTCGACGCGGCGTTGCGGGTGTTCGCCGCCAAGGGCGTGGACGGGGCGTCGGTCAAGGACCTCGCCGAGGCGGCGGGCGTGACGCCGGGGCTGCTCTACCGGTACTTCGAGAGCAAGGAGGCGCTGGTCGAGACCCTGCTGCGTGAGCGCGGGTTCATGACCCGCCTGCGCGAGCTCCTGACCGCCGGCCACTCCGGACCGGCCAGGGAGGTCCTGACCGAGCTGCTCACCGCCTTCGACGCGCTGCTGGCGGGCAACGCCGAGCTGGTGGCGGTCTTCTTCAGCGCCACCCGCGCCCGCGCCGCGCTGGCCGAGCTGACCGGCGAGGGGCAGCGGCTCATCGGCGCGTTCCTGGCGGACCGGGTCGCGGCGGGCGAGCTGCCGCCGCACGACACCGGGACCGCCGCCAAGACGCTGTTCGCGGCGGTGGCGGTCGGCCGGGCCACGGGCTCGCCGATCGACGTGCCCGCCCTGGTCGGCCTGCTCTACCCCACTTGATCTCCTCCACGGGAAGGTGACACGACGTGCGTACCAGAGTGCTCGTCGCCGGCGGCGGCCCCGCCGGCATGATGACCGGACTGCTGCTGGCCCGCCAGGGAGTCGAGGTGGTCGTGCTGGAGAAGCACGCCGACTTCCTGCGCGACTTCCGCGGCGACACCGTCCACCCGTCGACGCTGGAGATCATCGCCGAGCTCGGCTGGAGCGGCGAGTTCCTGAAACTGCCGCACGACAAGATGAGCGAGGTGGCCGTGCGCATGGGCGGCCAGAGCGTCACCTTCGCCGACTTCACCCGGCTGAAGGTGCGCCACCCGTACATCGCGTTCATGCCGCAGTGGGACCTTCTCGACTTCCTGTACGGCAAGGCCGCCTCCTACCCGGGCTTCCGGCTGATGCGCTCCACCGAGGCGACCGGTCTGATCGTCGAGGACGGCCGGGTCGCCGGTCTGCGGGCCACGGGTGAGGAGGGTCCGGTCGAGATCAGGGCGGACCTGGTGATCGCCGCCGACGGGCGGCACTCCGTGCTGCGCGCCCAGGCCGGGCTGCGGCCCCTGGCGGGCTCGCCGCCCATGGACGTGCTGTGGTTCCGCCTGCCCCGGCGGGAGGGTGAGCGGGTGCCGTTCTTCCAGGGCGGGAGGGGCTCGCTGGTGGCCATCGACCGGGGTGATTTCTGGCAGTTCGCCTACACGATCCCGACCGGCGCGTACGAGCGGCTCCAGGCGAGCGGGCTGCCGGCCTTTCACGAGCGGATCGCGGCCTTCGTCCCCGGCCTGCGGGAGCGGGTCGGGGAGATCGGCTGGAGCGACGTGCACCATCTGGCCGTCCGGGTCGACCGGCTGCGCCGCTGGCACCGGCCCGGCCTGCTGTGCATCGGCGACGCGGCGCATGCCATGTCGCCGGCCGGCGGGGTGGGGATCAACCTGGCCGTGCAGGACGCGGTGGCCACCGCCAACCTGGTCGGTCCCGCGCTGCGCCGTACCGGGCCGCCACCCGAGCGGGTGCTGGCGGCGGTGCAGGCACGCAGGCAGTTCCCGGCCAGGGTCACGCAGGCGTTCCAGACGACGATCCTGCGCGACCTGTATCCCAAGCGGCTGTCGGACGACACGACGGAGCACGTGCCCGCGGTCTTCTCGCTCTTCCGCGCCCTGCCGCCGTTGCGCCACCTGATGGGCCGCTTCGTCGGGCTGGGCGTACGCCCGGAGCACATCCGCTCCTGAGCCGCTTCACAGGTGTGCTTTCGAGGAGGTCACCGGCGGACCAGGAGGCGGGCCGGCAGGTCGTCGAGGCTCACCATTCCGAGCATGACCCCGTGCGCACGAAGACTTCCAGCACGCTTATCGCCTGATTTCCGGACACTGCCAGATCCCCCCTGGGATGATCTTTATGGCAGTCTTCCTACCCCCTGGAGCGGTACAGGTGACAAGGCGAGCGCAGGTGCGCGCCTTTCTCGAACGACAGGTCGTCCAAAGGGCGATCATCCTGGTCATCATCGTCAACGCGGTCACCATCGGCTGCGAGACCAGCACCTACCTGATGCGCCACATCGGCGGCGTCCTGGTCACGATCGACCACATAGCACTGGCGATCTTCACGGTCGAGATCGCCGCCCGCCTCTACGCGAACGGGCGCTCGTTCTTCAAGGACCCGTGGAACTGGTTCGACGCGGTCATCGTGGTCGTCTCCCTGATCCCGGCCAGCGGGCCGACCTCGATCCTGCGGGCGCTGCGGATCCTGCGGGCGCTGCGGCTGATCTCGGCGGTGCCCAGCATGCGCCGCGTGGTGCACGCGCTGCTCGCCGCCGTGCCCGGGATGGCCTCCATCATGGGCCTGCTCGTCCTGCTGATCTACATCGCCGCGGTGGTCTCCACGAAGTTGTTCGGCGAGATCATGCCGGAGCGCTTCGACGAGCTGCCGCGCTCGTTGTTCACGTTGTTCCAGATCATGACCGGTGACGACTGGGGCAACGTGGCCCAGGAGGTCATGGATCACAAGCCGTGGGCGTGGTTGTTCTTCATCGCGTACATCCTTATGTCCACATTTGTCGCCCTAAATCTCTTCATAGCGGTAGTGGTGAACGCCATGAACGACGCCGAGGCCTCCCCCGCCGAAGCCGAGACCCAGAAGGAGCTGAAGGCAGTGCGAGAAGAACTCGCCGCCCTGACCGCCAAACTGGACGTCCTGGTCACCCGCGAGCTCACGACGACAGGAGCGTCAGCCCGAACGTCTGAAGGATCGGGATGATCGGCTGGTAGAACGAGCGCCCGCCGGTCGCGCAGTTGCCCGTGGAGCCGACCAGGATGCCCTGAATGTGCCCGTTCCACAGCAGCGGCCCGCCGCGGTCACCGGGCTCCGCGCAGATGTTGGTCTCGATCAGCCCGTGGACGGTCCCCTGCGGGTAGGTGATCGACGCGTTGCGCCGCAGGATGATGCCGCACTGCCACCCGGTGGTCGCGCCCGACCGGCAGACCGCGGCCCCGACCGGCGCCTGCTGCGCGCCGGCGACCCGGATCTCGCCGCCCCGGCCGTCGCTGACCACGCCGCGTGGCGTCCAGTTCGCGTTCGTCCGGACCCAGCCCATGTTCTTGCCGGGGAAGACCACCGCCTGGACGGTGCCCTGGGCCACCCGGTTGAGCCCGGTCACGGCGGTCCCCGCGGGCGCGCAGTCGCCGGTGGTCACATAGCCGCCCTGGACGGACGCGCCGATCGTGCAGCGCGTCGGCCCGGCATAGAACGCGTCGCCACCGCGGACGCTGTAGGCCGCCGGCGCGCTGATGAGCCCCAAGCCCAGCAGAAGGCTCACGGTGATGCTCCGTAATGCCATGCCTTCGACGGTACGGCGGCCGCCCGCCCTCAACAATGCGCAACCAGCTATAACGACCGCGTTATGCCTCAAGCGCGCGGGCCGCCTCGATCCAGGAGGCGAACAGCTCGTCGTCGATCTCCTCGACGCCCTGGAGCTTGACCACGGCCATCTGCCGGTTGGCGGCCGTCAGCCGGCCCGACGGGTCCTCGATCTCCTGGCCGCGCCACAGGCCGAAGGTGACGTAGTTCTTGTAGGCCTTGAAGAAGGCGACCGGCGTCTTGCCGGGCGCGCCCCCGAGGCTCCAGACGGGGTGCCCGTGCCAGACCGCGCCGGCCTGGGGCATCGCGGCGTCGATCAGGGCCTGGAGCTTCTCCGCGATCTCACGCAGCGGCTGGTCGAGCTTGGTGGTGTAGTCGTTGACGGTCATCTCGGTGTGTTCCCTTCAGGTTGCTGACATCTACGCGTCGATCGAACGATGTGACAGGGAACGCGTGTACTCCTTTCGTCGAGGCCGGACAATGGGCGGGTGACCGAGGTGAACCTGGTCCCGGCGCCCGTGCGGGTCGACTGGCAGGGCGAGGCCGGGCCGCTGGGCGGGGACGTGCGGACGCGGGTGGATCCGGGGCTCGGGGCGGAGGCGTACCGGCTGAGCACGTCCGCGCTCGGGGCGGAGATCGTGGGGGGCTCACCGGCCGGGGTGTTCTGGGGGCGGCAGACGTTGCGGCAGCTTCGGGGGCCGGACGCGTTCCGGCGGGCGGCGATCGAGCCGGGGCCCGCTGACGTTCCATACCTGGTCGTCGAGGATGCGCCGCGGTTCGCCTGGCGGGGGTTCATGCTGGATGTCGCCCGGCATTTCCTGCCCAAGGATGACGTGCTGAGGTATGTCGAGCTGCTGGCCGTACACAAGCTCAACGTCCTTCATCTGCACCTCACCGATGATCAGGGGTGGCGGGTCCAGATCCGGCGCTATCCACGGCTCACCGAGGTCGGGGCGTGGCGGCGGCGGACGCGGATCGGATGGGGCGAGCCGGTCACGTGGGACGAACGCCCGCACGGCGGCTTCTACACCCAGGACGATCTTCGGGAGATCGTGGCGTACGCGGCCGAGCGCCACGTCACCGTCGTCCCCGAGATCGACCTGCCCGGCCATTCGCAGGCGGCGATCGCCTCCTACCCCGAGCTGGGCAACACCGACGTGATCGACACCTCCGCCCTGGAGGTGCTCGGCGACTGGCTGATCAACCCCAACGTGCTGGCCCCCACCGAGGCCGTCCTGCGCTTCTACGAGAACGTTCTGGACGAGGTGCTGGAGATCTTCCCGAGCCGGTTCGTGCACCTCGGCGGCGACGAGTGCCTCAAGGACCAGTGGCGCGCGTCGGCCGCGGCCCAGGCGCGCGTGCGTGAGCTCGGGCTGGCCGGAGAGGACGAGCTCCAGTCCTGGATCATGCGGCACTTCGACCGGTTCCTCACCGCGCGGGGGCGCCGCCTCATCGGATGGGACGAGATCGCGCAGGGCGGCCTGGCCGAGGGCGCGGCCGTCATGTGCTGGCGCTGGTACGCCGGTGGCATCGCCGCCGCCGAGGCCGGGCACGACGTGGTGATGTGCCCGCAGCAGGAGGTGTACCTGGACCACGTGCAGGCGGCGGGCGAGGACGAGCCGGTGCCGTTCGGCTGGGTGCACACGCTGGAGGACGTCTACCGCTTCGAGCCCGTACCACCCCGCCTGGCCGGTACGCCGCACGCGGCCCGGGTGATCGGCGCCCAGGCCAACCTCTGGACCGAGGTCACCGAGAACCGGGGGCGCGTGGACTACCAGGCCTTCCCCAGGCTCGCGGCACTGGCCGAAGTGGCGTGGTCCCCGTTGCCAGGCCCGGACGAGCGCGACTTCGCCGGCTTCGAGCACCGGATGCACGCCGCCCACTACGCCCGCCTGGACGCGCTGGGCGTCGCCTACCGCCCGCCCTCCGGCCCACACCCTTGGCAGCGCCGCCCCGGAATCCCCGGCCGCATGCACAACAAACCCCGCAAACCCTGGCACATGGCCAAATAGCCACGGCGTCGGCAAGGACGAGATCACGCCGCCCGGGTGGGGACCTGTGCTGATCGGTTGACCGGCGGCCGAGGGCAGGACGTCGGCTGGGTGGTGCGGTGCGGGTGGCGGGGTCAGGGGGTTGGGGTGGGGTTGTCGAGGTGGTGTAGGAGGCGGGCGAGGACGCGGACGCATGCTTCGACGTCGTCGTCGGTGAGGTCGCGGCCGACCTCGCGCAGGACCGCGCGTTCGCGGCCGACCAGGGCGTCGACGGCGGCGGCGCCCCGGCCGGTGAGCCGGATGAGCGAGGACTTCTTGTGCGCCGGGTTGGGCACGGACTCGACCAGATCGAGAGAGGCGCCGTCGTTGATGGTGCGCTGGACGAACTGGCGGCTGAGTGCCAGCGTCCGGCCAAGCTGGGGGACGGTCGCCGGCCCGTTCTGCCTGAGCATGCTGAGCACGGCCCGCAACCCCACCGTCAGCCCTTCGACGGGCGCGTCCTGCTCCACCTGGCGCCAGGCCCGCCGGTACAGCGGGCCGACGAGGTCGAACACCGCCACGAGCCGATCGGCCCTCTCTGTCTCACTCACTCCATCATGATGACACCTGAGTTGTCATTCTCGCGCAAAAATGACACCTTAGGTGTCATGAATGGCATTTTCTGGACCGACCAGGGCAGTGGCCGCCCGCTCGTCCTCTTGCACGGCGGCTTCCTCGACCACCACATGTGGGACGACCAGATTCCGGTCTTCGCCGCCGGTCACCGCGTCATCGCGCCCGACGCCCGGGGGCACGGGCGTTCGGCCAACGCGGCGGAGCCGTACCGGCAGACCGACGACCTCGCGGCGCTGCTGCGGCGTCTCGGCGCCTGGCCCGCCACGTTGGTCGGCGTCTCCATGGGCGCGGGCATCGCGGTCGACACCGCGATCGAGCATCCCGACCTGGTCAGCGCGGTGGTGGTCAGCGGGGCCGGGACGAGCGAGCCGTACTACTCCGATCCGTGGACCACGCGGGAGCTGGCGGCGTGGCAGGCCGCGATGGGCGCGGGGGATCTGTGCGGCTCCGTGGAGGGGTTCATGACGTTGTCCGCCGGTCCGCGTCTCGGGCCCGACGGTCTCGACCCGGAGGTCGCCCGGCGGCTGCGCGCGATGGCCGGGGGCACCATGTCCAAGCACACCGCGGGCGAGCCCAACCTGCTCGTGCCCGTGCGCGACACCTGGGAGCGTGCGGCCAAGATCGAGGTCCCCGTGCTCGCGATCAGCGGGGCCCTCGACTCGCCCGACCTCGTGGGGATGGCGGAACGGCTCGCCGCGAGCGTCCCGCACGGCCGCGCGGTCACGATCGGCGACGCCGCGCACCACCCCAACATGGAACGGCCGGCGGCCTACAACCGAATCCTCGCCGGCTTCCTCCGAGAACACCTGACAGACACCTAGATCGCTGATGTGAAATTCCGTGATCGGCTGCGGGCATGACGAAGGGCGTCCATGGTCGGTGTGTGAAGACAGACTTAGACGCCCTTCTGAT